>CAZVLO010000085.1:0-8062 GCA_964628265.1 uncultured Papillibacter sp. | reverse complement strand
GCTGGAGGAGATCAAAAAGTCGGAGGCGCTCCGTAAGGAATTTGTGGCAAACGTGTCCCACGAGCTCAGAACGCCGCTGACCAGCATCCGGAGCTACGCCGAAACATTGACGGATTGCAGCGATATCCCGGAGGAGACGGAAAATGACTTCCTCCATGTGATACTTAATGAGAGCGACAGAATGACGAAGATCGTACAGGATCTTCTGGAGCTGTCGCGTTTTGATGCCGGCAGCAGTCTGACTCTTGACGCATTCTCGCTGGAGCAATCCATACGTGATGTGAACGATGCGATTGCGCTGGACGCAAAAAAACGCGGCCATGAAATCAGTGTGTCGGTGGAAAGCGGCCTGCCGAGAATATCGGGTGATAAGGCCCGAATTGAGCAGGTGCTGATGAATATTATATCCAATGCGGTGAAATACACGCCAGACGGTGGTAAAATCGAAATAACCGGCGGTAAAACCGGGGATCAGATCTGGGTAAAAATCAGGGACAACGGTATCGGTATCCCCAAAGAGGATTTGAGCCGTATATTCGATAGATTTTATAGGGTGGACAAAGCCCGATCCCGCGAGTCGGGCGGCACGGGGTTGGGGCTGTCCATAGCCAGGGAGATCATTTTGAGACATGGCGGAGACATTCTGATTGACAGCACAGCGGGAGAGGGGACAACTGTCACAGTCGTCCTGCCGATTGAGAGGCCGGATCATGAGCAGGCGTAAGGGCTTATCGGGATGGATTAAGAATATCATCATACTGCTGCTGTTCATCTGCGCTGTATTTCTAGGATGGCAGTCCCAGCTGTTTGGCAATGCATCTGTTAGGCTGAACGCTCTGACAAATCCGGCAGGCGATAATTCCGTTGGATCGGGAAGCGGCGTACAGGCGGAGGAAACGAAAAACTTCGGGCAAGCAAGACCGGTGAGTATCGCAGTGACGGACAGCACCGGCGCGCATTATGGCGCCAAATATGACCTGAAAGCCATGGACAACATTTACGAAAACACGGTTTTGATATTCCGTGATGCGCTGGGAACAGCACAAACGCCGGAAAAAACCGATGAAACGGCCTGGCGCGCTGCTCTTCGTGCGCCGGGGGTCTTTTTTGAGTATATGACCCCGATACGCCTGTCCATTATGGACGGCTGGTTCGAGGCAGAGATTACGGGGGACTGGCGCGACCTTTCGGTACGCCGGCTTTGCGTGGCTGTTGATGGAGAGCCGCGCCTGTATTTTCAGGAGGACGGGACCGGAACGTATTATACCGCCGATACCGACGTACTGCCTGAGAGCGTCACAAAGCTGACAGGCCGGTACGCATCAAACGGCGCCGCCTTTGCCTTTGAAATATTAGAAACACCGCTGAAAACTCCGTATACGCTCGTTATGCGGGAGGCGGCGGGGCATCCGAAGCTCGAAGCGAAAAACCCCCTGACGGGTGAAACGCTGATTGAGGTGCTGCGGAAGCTGGATGTCAGCGAGCACAAAAAGCCGATACTGCTTGATAATGGGATTCTAGCTTATCCCGAAGAGAATTTCAGAATTGAATTAGCCCCCGACGGGACTCGCAGCTATAAGCGGACAGGCAGGCCGGAAGCATCAAACGGCGATGTCAGTGGGAGCGGGGCGGTGGAACTGGCCCGGCGGACTGTCGCCGAATCCGTAGGGAAATACTGCGGTGATGCTGCCCGGGTATATTTTGACACTGTCCGTACTGAGGGACCAAACAGCTATCTGGTGACGTTTACATATATCGCGGCCGGAGGCCGGGTCTACACCGGCAGGGACGGACACGCGGCGGCGGTGACGGTGACAGACGGCGCTGTCAGCAAAATGTCGCTGTGCTTCAGGAGCTTTTCAATTGCCGGTGAGGAGAGCGGACTCCTGCCTGAAATTCAAACAGCTGCAGCGACCGGCGGCGCATTTATGCTGTGTTATACCGATGGCGGTGACGGCGTTTTCGAACCATCCTGGGTCATTGTATCAGACTATTCTTGGGCTTCTGGAGAAAATGAAAGTGATTAAGTTAAAGAACATAGTCATATGGGCGCTCGTCATTATAAACACGTTCTTCCTGGCTTTTTTTCTGGGGAGGATTATTAAGGAGCATTCGATAAAAAAAGAAGCGCTGACGCATCTGTCCATCCTGTTTCTGCGGAACGGTATTGAGCTGGAGGCGGGGAATATCCGTGAAGGAGGCGAGCTTGCCGAGCTGCTGATTACCAGGGATACAGCCGAAGAACAGAAACTTGCGGAAACACTCCTCGGTCCTGTGGATATGACGGAAAACGGCGGGATTTATACCTATACCGGAAAGAAAGGACAGGCTGTATTCCGAAGCGGCGGTGCGTTTGATATACAATTTTCGGAGCACGTTTATGACTCTATAACCGGCGCTCGGAACACGGCTAAAAGCATTCTGCAGACAATGGGGATTGAAACGGCTGCTCCGGTTGCAGCCGGAGAAAAGGGAAACGAGACGGTTGAGGCTGTTTGCTCGTGGGAACGTCAGCCAATTTTCAACTGCAGGATCAGGTTTGTATTTAAGGACGGGAGCCTTGCGGTGATACGCGGCACATATGCCGCAAACATGAAAGCATCGGCAAGGAAAACGAATATGTCTTCCTGTGCCACGTCTATGATGTATTTTTTAAATGAGGTCAAAAACGACAAAATCAGCTGCGTGAGGATATTGAGCGTTGAGCCGGGATATATGCTGAAAGCGGCCGGCGACGTGATCAGCGCCGTCTGGCGCGTTGATACAGATAGCGGCGTATATTATGTCGATACCGGGACGGGAAACATAGAACCGGAAACACAGTGAATGGCATATAATGGGAACGAATCCCCGCTGCCGTGGAATTGCAGCGAATGAGCCGGGCTTGCAAAAAAATTTGCCATATAGTATAATTGGGCGAAAAAATTGTTTATAATCGGGTAATACTGAAAACGAAGATAAATCGTTGAGAGGGTGAGCCTGTGACAAAATACATCATAAACGGCGGGAAACCGCTGAATGGTGAAATCGTCGTCAGTGGCGCCAAAAACGCCGCAGTCGCAATTATTCCCGCAGCTTTGATGATTGACGGCGTATGCCGTATCGAAAATATACCGCAGATTTCCGACGTCACGATGCTGTTAAACATACTCAAGCAGATGGGCGCCGAAATCAGAACAGTCAACAGGAACACAATGGATATTGACTGCTCCGGCGTAAAAATGTCAGAGGCAACGTTTGATATGATGCGCCGGATTCGTGCGTCTTATTATCTTTTGGGCGCGCTGCTGGGCCGTTTCGGGACGGCGAAGGTCGCCATGCCCGGCGGCTGCAACTGCGGCGGTGTCCGGCCGATTGACCAGCACGTCAAGGGCTTTACCGCTATGGGCGCGGCGATGGACGTGAGAAACGGCATCGTTTTTGCCGAGACGGTCGATCGTCTCGAAGGGGCATCGATTTACCTCGATGTGGTTTCAGTGGGCGCAACGATTAATATCATGCTGGGTGCGACGCTGGCAAGGGGCAGGACAATCATCGAGAACGCTGCGAAGGAACCGCATATCGTTGACCTTGCCAACTTTCTGAACTCCATGGGTGCCGATATCCGCGGCGCCGGTACGAACGTTATAAAAATCAACGGTGTCAGCAAGCTGAGGGGCGGGTTTTACTCGATTATCCCGGACCAAATCGAAGCGGGCACATACATGGCAGCCGTTGCCGGAGCGGGCGGAGAGGTCACAATAAAAAACGTAATCCCGAAGCATCTGGAATGTATTTCAGGCAAGCTCCGCGAGATGGGCGTCGAGGTGGAGGAGCTTGATGACTCTGTCATAGTCCGCAGATTCGGTCCGATTTTGAAGGCAAATGTCAAGACAATGCCATACCCCGGCTTTCCGACAGATATGCAGCCCCAGATTTCGACGCTGTTGTGCTGTGCAGAGGGGACAAGCATTGTAACGGAAGGCGTTTGGGACAACCGGTTCAAGTATGTTGACGAGTTGGTCAAAATGGGCGGCCAGATACAGGTCAGCGGGCGGACAGCCGTCATTGAGGGTGTCGACGGCCTTACGGGCGCCCCTGTGAAAGCCAGCGACTTAAGAGCGGGCGCAGCGCTTGTTATCGCCGGCTTGTCCGCCAGCGGAACGACGGAAATCGAAGGCGTCAGCTATATTGAACGCGGTTATGAGGATATTGTTGAAAAACTCCGCGCGCTGGGAGCCGATATATCAGCTGTCGTCCTGCCGGATGACCCGGAACGGACAGAACTCGAGGCGGTATAGAGTCGGAGTCTGAGGGCGGATATGGAATCCGCCCCTGCGAAATCATATAAATTACCTGCAAGGTTGTAGGGCGGGGGCTTGCCCCCGCCATTAAATTATATCAAGATATCCAGATTAAGGTCGTGACTTTTATGAAAATCTGTACGCTTGCCAGTTCCTCGTCGGGCAACTGTACGCTGGTGTCCCAGGGCGATACGCATCTCCTCATTGACGCCGGTATTTCGCTCCGGCGTATTACGGCAAGCTTAAAGCAATTTGGTCTCACACCTGATGATCTCCAAGGCGTTTTGATCACACACGAGCATTCGGATCATATCAGCGGCATTAAAATGCTGGTTAATCATTATAAAACACCGGTATTTGCCCCGTATGGCGTCGGTGAAGCGCTCTGCGGCATTCTGACCGAGGCAAGAGACTGCATCACATGGTTCCGCGCCGGAACGGAATTCGTACTGGGTGAAGTTGCCGTCAAAAGCTTTCTGACGCCCCACGACACACCGGAAAGCGTTGGGTACCGTTTCGATACGGAGCAGACGTCGCTGGTGTACGCCACCGATATAGGCTGCGTAACGAAGACGATTGTGGACGCCGCGCTGGGCGCCCGCATGGCCGTGATCGAGGCAAACCATGATATCCAGATGCTGAAATGCGGTAAGTACCCCGCCTTTCTCAAGCGGCGGATTCTGTCCGAGCGCGGGCACCTGTCAAATGACGACAGCGGAAAGCTCGCAGCGCTGCTGGCAGCCTCCGGCACAAAACGGATTGTCCTGGGGCACCTTAGTAAAGATAATAACACGCCGCGGCTGGCGCACGATACCGTTGAAGAAGCGCTGAAACGGCAGGGGGCGGTTGTCGGAGGTGACGTCGAACTGGGAACGGCACCCGCCGACTGCATGGGTAGCGTTTACATAATATAATCGGAGTAAGAAAATGCTGCAGATACGGCTTATATGCGTTGGAAAACTCAAAGAGAAGTATTATAATGAGGCATCAAAAGAATATTTGAACCGTCTGTCGGGATATTGTAAAATAGACGTGGAGGAAATTGCGGAAACAAAGCTCCCCGAGCGGCCTTCCGAGGCGGAGATTAAAGCCGCCCTGAAGGCGGAAGCGGATGCTGTCGAAAGCAGGCTTACTAAAGGCGCTGCTGTGATTGCCCTGTGCATCGAAGGGACGCAGACGGACAGTGCCGAATTTGCCGCGCAGCTTGAGAGATACGCGTCCAGCGGGGTATCCAGACTGTGCCTTATCATCGGCGGCTCTTACGGTCTGCATCCGTCGGTGAAGGAAAAGGCAGGCTTTTGCCTTTCCATGTCGCCGATGACGTTTCCGCACCATCTGGCGCGGGTTATGCTGCTGGAGCAGATATACCGCGCATTCAAAATTCTCGAGGGCGGGAAATATCACAAATAATCACAGAGGAACGACACCGGGGGCATTCCCTACAGAGCAAAAAGCGATTGTCAGCGTTGGGAGGTTATAGCAATGAAAAACTGGGGATTTAGAAAGAAGAAGAAACTCAAGGATATCTGGCCTAAAAAAGAAGACGGCGAGATGGTCGCTCCGGCTTTTTTACTGCATACCGGCGGAAAACCGATGGACACGGATATTATGCTGAGCCTGCTGGAGGCTTACGGAATCCCAGCGGTCTGCCAATACCCCAACGACGGGCAGTTCGGTAAGCTGATTGTCGGGCGCGCTACCGGCGGCGTCGACATTTTTGTACCGGAAACACTGCTCGGTGAGGCGAAAGACATTTTAAGCGCCGACATCGCGGAGGAAAACGAGGCCGGTGTTTCGGAGGAGTAAACAGCCGGGGAGATGGAAGATATTTATGGATTATATGCGTGAATACACGGCGTGGCTGAACAGTGCGGCGCTGACAGAAGAAGAGCGGAAAGAATTGCGCGCAATCGCCGGTGATCATAAGGAAATCGAGAGTCGGTTTTTCAGCCGGCTGGAATTCGGTACGGCAGGACTGCGGGGCATCATGGGGCTTGGTCTTTACCGGATGAACCGCTATGTGGTCCGGCATACGACGCAGGCTTTCGCCGAGGTTATATTGGAATACTCGAGAATACATGCAGACAGGGACGCGAGTATTGCCATATGTTATGACTGCCGTCTGAACAGCCGCGACTTCGCCGTTGAAGCGGCGTGCGTCATGGCGGCCAACGGTATCCGCGTTAAAATATTCGAATCGCTCCGCCCGACGCCCGAGCTGTCTTTTGCCGTCAGGGAATATCAACTGACGGCGGGCATCAATATCACGGCCAGCCACAACCCAAAGGAGTATAACGGCTACAAGGTGTATTGGGGCGATGGGGCCCAGCTGCCGCCGCAGCACGCCGCGAGCATCGCCGGGAAGATGGAAAAGCTGGACGTCTTTAAAGACGTGCGGATAATGGATTATGAGGATGCCATTTCAAGAGGCTTCATTGCAGTGATGGGGGAGGAGACGGACGCGCTCTTTCTGAAAAATGTCATGGCGCAGGCCAATGATTATGAGGCGGTCAAAAAGGTCGCAGATACTTTTAAAATGGTATACACGCCTTTTCACGGCACGGGGTATAAGCTTGTGCCGGAGGCGCTCCGGCGGCTCGGCATCAAAAACCTCATCTGCGTACCCGAGCAGATGGAACTGGACGGCACGTTCCCGACAGTCACGTCACCGAACCCAGAAAACCCCGAGGGCTTTTATCTGGCCGTCAGGCTGGCCGAGGAAAATGGCGCGGATTTCATCCTGGGCACCGACCCCGATGCCGATCGCGTCGGCATTATGGTGCGTGGCAGTGACGGGGCGTTTGTAACGATATCCGGCAACCAGACAGGGGTTTTGCTGCTGGACTACCTGATCGGCGCGAAACAAAGGGCCGGAACTCTGCCTGAGAAGCCGGTGGCGCTCAAAACAATCGTAACGACGGAGATGGCGCGGAAGGTATGTGAAATGAACGGCGTCCGGTGCATCGACACGTTTACAGGCTTTAAATTCATGGCCGAGCGGAAAAATGAGCTGGAGGGTTCCGGCGAGGGGAAAGTCATATTCTCCTATGAGGAGTCCTACGGCTATATGCTGGGCGACTTTGTCCGGGACAAGGACGCTGTGACGGCGTCGCTCCTCCTGACCGAGATGGCCGCATGGTACGCCGGGCAGAATATGACGCTCTATGACGCGCTGCAGGCTTTGTATCCCAAGTACGGTTATTACAACGAGAAAACGCTCAACATCATGATGCCGGGGCTCGAAGGTCTGTCAAATATGTCAGCCCTAATGGCGCGCTTGCGTGAAAGCCCGCCGGCGAAAATTG
Source organism: uncultured Papillibacter sp. (assembly GCA_964628265.1). GTDB lineage: Bacteria > Bacillota > Clostridia > Oscillospirales > Oscillospiraceae > Sporobacter. Next base: position 474 of record CAZVLO010000085.1, on the reverse strand, counting down.
GCGGAACCGATGTCCTTGTTATCAAGGACTATCAGGATGGCACCGCCTTTGACCGGCGGACAGATGAAAAATTACCGATGGAGCTTTCCGGCTCAAACGTCCTGCGCTTTGAAACGGCTGACGGCACGGTGGTCATCGTCCGCCCGTCCGGCACGGAGCCCAAGGTTAAGGTCTATGTTCTGGCTAGCGGGATGAGCAGAGAAGAGTGCGACGCAAAAATCAGGAAGTATGAAGAGTGGGCACAGACGCTGAAGGGATAAACTGATATAGCGAAGGGGCGGACACAAGGTCCGCCCCTCAGACTGTAGACAAAGCCGCTTTCAGGTTATCCATGAAAGCGGCTTTGAGCAGTTTCAGAAGGAAATCGGAAAAACTAGAGGAAAAAGAAACGTAAGGCAAGGTTTTCCGGTACTCACTCCACGAGTCTATCCCGCATTTTGTGTAAACCTCTGAGTTGGTGTAAAATAGAAGCAC
>CAZVLO010000084.1:5282-11467 GCA_964628265.1 uncultured Papillibacter sp. | reverse complement strand
AATCCTGCGCCGACCACATAGCGAGCACCTCGTCCACCCCTGCCGTCTGTTCTGCAAACTGCATGAGATTTTCATAATGCAGCGCCATGTCCTCATAGCCCCGGCCCGTATCATGGTCGTCGCCGACGATAATGAGAATGCGTTTCCCGTTTTCGACGTGGGTTCTGATCGACCGCGTCGGGCTCCCGACATTGACATAACTCCCATCGGGCCAGTCTCTTTTCGCTCTGACGGCGATTCCGTAATCTCTTTTCGGGTACAGGCGGGCATAAAACAGGTTTGGTCCGTCATAAAACGGATACTGCGTCGCCATAACCACATGCCTGGCCTTGATGTCGATATCATTTTCGCAGTGGACAGTCTTGATGTCGCCGTTTTCAAGCCCGGCTGCTTTTGTCGAGCAGTAGATCGCGGCACCCATGCTGACAGCCGCCTCCGCGAGTTTGTTGACATACCGGACGGAATGAAATACATATTGATCCCTATACCCGAGGAGGCCCCGGTTCCTCGCGGGAAACGGCGCGTGCTTGATTAAATCGGCGTCAATACCGATTTCCTTTGCGGTATCATATTCCTTCTCGAGGGTATCCCACTCGTTCTCATTGACGGCGAAAATATACGCCGTATTTTTCGCTAGCTGGCAATCGATCGATTCTTTTTCCACCGTGCTTCTGACAAAATCCAGCGCGCTGTTTTGTGACTCGAAGTAATCGCGGGCGGCATACAGACCGTATTTTTTTCTGATTTTGTAATAAATAACATCATGCTGGACCGTCATCTTACCCGTTGTGTTTCCCGTTGTTCCGTCGCAGAGTTCGCCCGCTTCAATGAGTACGGGCTTCAGTCCTTTTTGGGCAAGGCAATAAGCGCATGTGACACCGGCGATTCCTCCGCCGATGATCAGCACATCATTTTCGATGCTCTCCGACAGCCGCGGATACTGAGATTTCCTGCCTGTCTGGTTCCAAAACGATACGGTGTTTCTATTCAAAGTGATACCTCCGTTAAAGACAGAATCTGTTAATAGTCTGTTATCATTGCGTGTTTTTATACGCTGCCTAACAGCTTGGTTATTGTCATAAAGTTGAATTCAGAAAAAAATTCTGATTTTGTCCCCAGCCATACTCCCTCATAACTTTATGATTTTGTGCATATAGTCTAGCATGACTATTGCTGGGAGTGATGTTTTTGAAGTCTAACATCGAAGAACGCGCCTGCGATTTGGCAGCATACATAATAGAGAGCAAAGCGACGGTGCGCTCGGCAGCAAAAAAATTCGGGATTTCGAAGAGCACGGTACATAAGGATCTTTCAGAACGGCTGGAGCATATTAACAGACCTCTTTACCTGCAGGTCAAGGAGGTCATGGAGTTTAACAAGGCCGAACGTCATATTCGCGGTGGTCTCGCTACAAGGCTGAAATATAAAGGTATCTGAACCCAACGGGAGCCCGGCATCCGCCGGGCTCCCGTTATGCGTGCCTTCCTTGACTTTGATGACTGACATGATAAAATGAGCTAAAATATCTCTAAGCGCATATGAAGGGAGTCGCAGTAATGAGTTACGACAGGCCGCCATATAAAGCCCCGGGCGTTAACACCGAGCGAAAAACACTCGTGTTTTCAAATATTGAGGTTGAATTCCCCAAATTTGATTACCCGGTCACACCGCTGGAAAATTTCAAACTGGCAGCTGCACGCAAGACACCTTATTGGATGCCCAATGCTCTGGCGGACTGCCAGACCATTATGTCGCAGGACCTTGTCACCGGAGATGTCCGGGGTATGCAGTCGTCTGCCGATTTTTCCAGAATCGTCACGGATGATTACTGTTATAAGGATTGGTTCAACACCGAATGGACCTGGGTCACATCGGCCGGCGGCGCTATGTTAAAGCCCGGCACATGCCTTTGCGATGACATTACGCAATGGGAAAAGAAAGTCATATTCCCCGACCTTAAGGAATGGGACTTTACTACATACAGAGATAAATTCATGAAAACAATCTATGACCCGGCAAAAGTCATGCATATCAATATCGGCCTTGGCCTCACGGAAAGGCTCGTCTCTGTACTCGGCGGCTATACGGAAGCCATGCTGGCCCTCGCCGTGGAACCGGACGCCGTCAGGGATTTTCTGAACAGATTTGCCAGTTTCACCATCGAGTATTTTGATTATATTGCAAGCCTTTATCCCGTCAGTATGATTACATATCATGACGATTGGGGCACCGAGAGGGATACCTTCTTCAGTAAAAAAATGATGGAGGAGATCGTTTTCGAGCCGACAAAACGAATCGTTGACCACATCAAATCAAAAGGCATCATATTCGAGTTTCATTCCTGCGGAAACATTACACGCTTTATCCCTTATTTTATCGCACTCAACGTTGATTTTCTGCAGATTCAGCGCCGGGCTGTCGATATGCCGGCAATGAAAAAGAAATACGGTGATAAAATCGGCTTCAATACCTGGTTGGAGGGTGTGGAGTTCGGCATCTCCTATACAAAGGATGAGCTGACGCATAAAATCAGAAACACGGTGGATACCTACGGAAAGTGCGGCGGCGCCTATACCAACCTGATGGAGCCCGACGCCGAGCTTTTATGGCATATGCTGAGTGAACTCTACGCCTATAGCCGGGAGTTCTACGATTTGGAACGCGGCAAGCGCCAATGAAGGGCTTTCGAGCAAACCGGAACCTTATTGTATGATTTATTTAAATCTACGCGCTATTTTTATTGAAATTGACTTATGTTTTTGTAAAGGCATATTGTTTGACTGATACAGTATTTACTTATTCACAAAATCTGCGTTAAAATAAGATATAATAAGGAATCTCATTAAAAATTTTAATGATGGAGATGTCAAGTATGAATATGTACAACTGGGTCGAACAAATCATCTATACAGAGAGAAAACAGGCTTTACCGGTTCTGACCTTTCCGGCGGTTCAATACCTGTACGTCACCGTCAGGGAGCTTGTTGCCGACAGTAACCACCAGGCAATCGGAATGCGTCTCATCGCGGATAAGTACAATATGCCGGCTGCTTTGGCGTATATGGATCTTTCCGTCGAAGCAGAGGCGTTCGGCGCGTACACCGTTTTTACAGCTGATGAAATCCCGACTATTATCGGTAAGCTTATTACTACCGAGGAGGATGCGGAAGCGCTTCAGATCCCCGAGCTCGGCGCCGGCAGGACCGGAGAGAATGTGGAAACCATCCGTAAAGCACAGATGCTCATCAATGACCGCCCCGTTATCGCGCAGTGCATCGGTCCGTTTTCCCTCGCCGGGCGCCTTCTGAACGTCAACGATATCATGCTCCAATGCTACGAAAATCCAGAGCTTGTACACAAGGTTCTAAAAAAAGTGACGGCATTTATCACTGAATACGCCTTGGCTCTCAAAAAGATCGGCGCCGATGGTGTTATTATGGCGGAGCCTCTGGCCGGTCTCCTTTCACCGCAGCTCATTGAGGAGTTTTCCACGCAGTATGTCCGCGAAATCGTCAGCACACTGCAGGACAAGCACTTTATCGTTATTTACCACAATTGCGGCAACGCCGTACCGCATCTGCTCAATTCCATTTTAGATACGGGCTGCTTTGCATTTCACTTCGGCGATACTGTGGACATGCTGTCAATGCTGGAGAAGATCCCCCGCAACTACCTTGTAATGGGCAATGTCAGCCCGGCTAAAGTCTTCAATAAAGGCACGACGGAGAATGTGCGTTTGGAGACGCTTAAGCTTTTAAACAAATGCGGCCGTTACAATAACTTCGTCATTTCCTCCGGCTGCGACATCCCGCCGGATGTGGACCTGGACAATATAGACACCTTCTTTAAAACCGTTGACGCCTTTTATTACAGGCAAAGCCTGAGAAACGCAATATCATAAGACGCAGAGCAATCTGAGATAAAAAGAGACCTGGCGCGCAGTGCTGCCAGGTCTCTTTTTATCTCAGCCGGGCTCGGAGCAGCCCGAAAACAAGAAGATGAAGCGGGTAAAAAATATAAAAATACCATTTAGAAAACTTTCCGCCGCGCCCCTTGCGGTTATTATAGTAGTAGAGCAGGATAATCGGAAGAAACTGCCCGGCATTAATTATACTGTTAATGCCGTCCGATATGTTGAAACTGAATCTTTGTGTCGAAATGAACCCGATAACGGAATGTGTGATGAAATGCAGAATTCCGCTCGTATACAGAACAATCAGGCAGTATCCAACAGCCTGATTCTTAAAATTACCGTAAAAACAGTCAAACGTCAGAATCATCAGCACGCCGGCAATGCTCCAGTCGCCGGGTATACTGGCGATTAGGAGACAAATAAATAGTATAATTTTGATCACCGGATTGCTGATTTCCCTGTTGACACGGATTGCCGTAACACCGATAAATATCGTGTAGATGACGTTAAAGCTGAGATAATTCGGAATATTGAGGATTCTGCCGTTTAAGAAATACAGGAACGGAACGTAGCTGATCAGCGCGAACAGGGCCAGTCTGCCCATATATCTGTTAAGATTCTTTGTGTGATGGCAGCCCTCCGCCGCTGCAAAGAACATAACAGGTCCCGTGATTCGGCCGATGAAACGCATGATGATATACAGTATGGAGCCATTTGAAACGAGTGCCGCTGCCGTATGATCGATCACCATTGCGGCGATCGCAATATACTTCAGCATATTGATTGTTAGGCGTCCCGCGTCGTTATTCTCAGTAATAACAGCGTCTTCTGTTTGTAGCACTCGTATCAGCTGCGCTTTCTGTTGTGCTGCGTCCGTTTATCCTTAACGGTTTTACGGAGCGTATTCTTCTTCACAGCGGGCTTCGCAGCAGTCGGTTTATCAACTGCAGTCTTGACACCCGATTTTGTCCCCGAAGCCGGACGTCTCGGCGGAACGAGACAGTGCTTCCCGTACCCGATGAGGTCTTCCCTGTTCGTCTCGCGGAGAGCGTCCAGAATGAGCTGGCGCTTCTCCGGACGTTTCCACTGTAAAAGCGCGCGCTGCATAGCCTTTTCCCGTGCCGACTTCGGCACATAAACGGGCTTCATCGTACGCGGATCGAGCTCAGTATAATACATACATGTTGACAGCGTGCCCGGTGTCGGATAGAAATCCTGCACCTGCTCGGGCTGAACGCCGCGCTTGTTCAGGTACTCCGCCAGACGCACAGCGTCCGGGAGCGTGGAACCGGGATGAGAGGATATGAGATACGGGACAAGAAACTGCTTTTTTCCGTACCGCTCATTCAGCCTGTGGTATTTTTCTTCAAACCTTTGATAAACGTCATTATGTGGCTTGCCCATGTAATCCAATACGTCGTCAATGCAGTGTTCGGGAGCGACCTTGAGCTGGCCGGAAATGTGATTTTTAACAAGCTCGGTGAAAAATTCGCCGTTTTTGTCTGTCAGCAAATAGTCAAATCGTATACCGGAGCGCACAAAAACCTTTTTAACGCCGGGTATCGCGCTGACCTTACGGAGCAGCTGCATATAGTCAGTGTGGTCTGATTCAAGATTCTTGCACGGAGAGGGCGTCAGGCAGTTTTTGCCCCGGCACAACCCGTTTTTCAACTGGTTTTTGCAGGACGGATAACGGAAATTCGCTGTCGGGCCGCCGATATCATGAACATAACCTTTAAATTCAGGGTGTCCGATAAAGCCCTCAACCTCACGGATGACGGACTCATGGCTGCGTACAGTGACCATGCGCCCCTGATGGAAGGCCAGCGAACAGAAGTTGCATGCACCGAAACAGCCCCTGTTATGGATAACGGAGAATCTGACCTCTTCGATGGCGGGGACGCCGCCGTGTTTTTCATACATCGGATGTACTTCCCGCGTATAGGGCAGCTCGCTGACACGGTCAAATTCTCTCGTTGACAGCGGCATCTGCGGCGGATTCACCACAAGCACCCTGTCCCCGCAGCGCTGGAGGACAGCCTTTCCGCGGACGGGGTCGTGCTCGTCATACTGCAGCATGTTTGCCTCGGCATATTTCCGCTTGCTTGAGGAAACTTCCTCAAACGAGGCGCATTCAACCGAAGGGAATCCGCAAGCCGCTGCGTCGGCAGCGGCAAACGCTGTACCGCGGACATCCGTTATATCGGCAACAGGCACGCCATGCCTGAGTTTTTCGGCAATCTCCCGGGTAGCGTACTCTCCCATGCCATAG
>CAZVLO010000084.1:3146-5272 GCA_964628265.1 uncultured Papillibacter sp. | reverse complement strand
TTTGCGTCAAATAAAACAGGCCTGCGGACCTTGTTTTCCCAGTAGTCATAATGGGAAAACCGGCGAAGCGACACTTCCAGCCCGCCGATGATTACCGGAAGCTCGGGAAAAGCCTCTCTTATTCTGTTGGCATAGACGATAGCCGCCCTGTCAGGTCTCAACCCGGCTTTTTTACCCGGGGAATAGGCGTCCTCGCTGCGGGGCTTTTTCGCCGCCGTGTAATGGGCAACCATAGAATCGAGATTCCCCGCCCCGACCAGAGCCGCGTATCGCGGCCGTCCCATGGCGCTGAAATCCTCAGGGCTTTTCCAGTCCGGCTGGGCCAGCACCGCTACGCGGAACCCCTCCGCCTCCAAAACACGCCCGATAACGGCCGCACCGAAACTGGGGTGGTCCACATACGCGTCCCCCGTGATCAGCAGAAAATCATAATAGTACCAATCCCGATCAAGCATGTCCTCACGGGAAACCGGCAGAAATGCGCTGTTTGTCATTTTGAATCTTCCTATTGCACCGCTATATCCATTTCTAAAACTAAATGTCTCCCGACGCTATCTTCGTATCCGCCTGTTTTAACAAATCCATATTTTTCGCAGAACCAGATCGTCTGCTCGTTTCTCTCACTGACAGAGATTCTTATTTTTTCACGTGCGAGGGATCTGAAAACTGAAACAGCCTGTCCCAACAGCTGGACGGCCATGCCTGTGCGGCGGTGTTCGTTTTCCATGTAAAAATACTCGATTACTCCGGTTTTCTCTTCCGTGCTTTGCCGGGTGTCCAGCTCGATCATGCCGGCGGGCGCGTCGCCGATAAGCGCTAATGACACAGCGCGGGAGTGCGCCTTGGCGTTTTTTTCGGCGTTTTGAAGCCAGCCGTATGACGGTGCAGCTGTGCCGTATATCGTCTTCCATGCGTCTTGTCGGTAATTCATATACCGAGCGGCGTCAGTTTCAAGGTCAAATGGTGTAAAACGGAGATTTGAACTGTCAAAGGTTGTGTTTTCACGCCACCATTTCTGGTGGGCAAACGTGCTGAGCTCCTCAGGGAGATGGGAATTATCGCCCTGGTATTCGACTTCGGTTACGCCGTTTTTAATCCGAAGCAGCGCGATTGCTGTGTTGTCGCAATGGGGGATTCTTCTAATCTCTTGGGGCGGGATGTCTGTTACGCCGCTTATAAATGTCCTGATTGCCGAGCCGTGTGAGAATACGGCAACAGTTTTCCCGCTGTGCTTCTCCGCTATATCGTAAATCGCATTGGTGAACCGCTTTTGAAGGCTGAAAAAATCTTCACTGCCGTCAACGCGCCACGCCGACGGGTCGTTGTTGAAACATTCAAGCTGTTCCGGCTCAAACCGTTCCACCTCACCCCATGTGAGGTCCTCCCATACGCCCATGTTCACTTCACGGAACAACGGTGATAAAAACAGCTCAAGTCCGTGGCTTTCATATATGGCGGCAGCCGTCGCTCTTGCCCTGTACAGGTCGCTGGAATACACATAATCAATCGGCGTATCCGCAAAACGCCTTTCCAGCTCGGTAATCTGCTTTTTTCCGCGGGGCGTCAATAGACTGTCGTATTGCCCGTGTATGCGGCGATAGAGATTCCCTTCCGCCTCAGCATGTCTTATCAGATAAATCGTTGTCATGTCAGTTAAGTATTACCTTTCCGGTCAATTCTCCCGCCGTTGGGATATTCTTTCTAAGGAGATAATCATTTATCCCCTCGGTAATCTTTAAAGGCGCGTATGGGTCGCTGAACAGCGCTGTTCCGACGGAGATGAGAGTTGCGCCTGCCAGCATCATCTCGATGGCATCCGCGCTCTTTGAGATACCGCCCATACCAAGGATGGGGATTTTTACGGCATTTGCCACCTGCCATACCATTCGCACGGCTACAGGCAGCACGGCAGGGCCCGACAGCCCGCCGGTGTTATAATGCAATACCGGTCTCCGGGTATCAACATCTATTTTCATGCCCAGCAGCGTATTGATGAGAGAGACGGCGTCCGCCCCGGCATCTTCGACAGCGCGGGCAATTTCGGCGATATCTGTGACGTTTGGCGAGAGCTTCACCATCACCGGCACCGTCGCGTGTTTTTTGATTTCTTTTGTTATGAGTGCCGC
>CAZVLO010000084.1:0-3136 GCA_964628265.1 uncultured Papillibacter sp. | reverse complement strand
GGTCCCGAATGCCATACCGCCCGCCTTGATGTTCGGGCAGGAAATGTTGACCTCAATTATGTCAATTTTAGCCTCAGACAGCTTTTCTGTCATCTCGCAGTATTCTTCCGCTGTATTTCCCGATATGTTGGCAATAATATTCGTATCATACTGCCTCAAAAACGGCAGTTCGTTATCTATGAAGGCTTTGACGCCGGGATTCTGAAAACCGACGCTGTTGAGTATGCCCATTGGTGTCTCGGCGATTCTCGGCGGCGGGTTGCCCTGGCGTTCTCTGACCGTAAGGCCTTTGGCGCAGATGCCTCCCAGAAGCGACAGGTCAAAAAACTCACTGTATTCCCTGCCGAAGCCGAAGGTGCCTGACGCGACGACCACCGGCGTTTTAAATGGGATACCCACGAAATTGACGGATAGATCAGCCATTACCACACCACCTCCGATGCACGGAAAACAGGCCCGTCCTTGCAGACATGGCGCATTTCTTCTTTTCCGTCTTTTATCGTTTTGCAGGCGCAGACGAGACAAGCGCCGATTCCGCAGCCCATCCGTTCTTCCATGGAGACCTGACAGGGTGCATTGTATGCTTCAGCCAGCGCCGCAACCGCTTTGAGCATGGCTCTCGGTCCGCAGGCCAGAACCGAGTCGTATTCTCCGGTACGAAGCAGCCGCTCCAGCGGCAACGATACCGTACCATGTTCACCAATACTTCCGTCATCCGTCGTAATAACAACCTCTTTGCAGGCCTTTTCCAGCTCGTCTTTGAGTATGATGCAGTCTTTATTTCTGAAACCCAGCACTGCTGCAGCCCTCCCGGCGTGGGAGCGCGCCGTATAGAGCATCGTCGGCACACCGATACCGCCTCCGACAAGGATAATGTTTTTGCCGCTCAAATCAAAGCCTCTGCCCATGGGACCAATGATATCGAGTACGTCGCCTTCTCTGCGTCCGGTGAGCCATCTGGTCCCCTCTCCCCGCATTTCCACCACAAGTGTCAGGAGTCCGTTCCGCGCGTCGCAGATACTGATGGGACGGCGCAGGAGATTGGCATCACCGCATTTGATGTGGACAAACTGCCCGGGTGCGGCGTTTTTGACGATATCGTCCGCCGTGAGCTTCAGAGCAAAGATACTTTCTGTAAGTTTTTTGTTCTCTGTAACGGCAGCCATGCACAAATTGGGCATCATTTTCCCCCTAAAAAGTTGATTGTTGCTATTTTACCGCAAAAAACAGGCCTTTACAACTATCGGTTGTTGAATCTAACAAATTTACAGTTTTACTTTTGTTAATCTTGAAAATGCTGTTGAATTATTATACTATACAAATGCGATTTTAGTATTGAACAAATTCGGAAAAGCATAAATAGACGGATCTCCTTTTTGCGCATTTTTGCTGTTGTTTGGAGGTATGAAATGAAAAAAGTTGCAGTGATCATGGGATCCGACAGCGATCTTCCCGTCGTTTCCGGCGCAATTAAGCAGCTTAAAGAATTCGGTATCCCCTTTGAGGCGCGGGTAATCTCGGCCCACAGAACGCCTTATGAGGCAGAAAAATTCTCAAAAACAGCCATTGAAAACGGCTTCGGTGTCATCATCGCCGCAGCCGGCAAAGCCGCACATCTGGCCGGCGTTATAGCCGCATATACAACACTTCCCGTTATCGGACTGCCCATAAAATCCTCTACGATGGATGGCTTGGACAGTCTTTTATCAATGGTCCAGATGCCGTCGGGCATCCCTGTCGCTACAGTCGCCATCGGCGGTGCCGTCAACGCGGCGATCCTGGCCGCCGAGATTCTTGCGCTGTCCGATGATTCCCTGGCAAAGAAGCTTACGGCCTATAAAAGGCAAATGGCTGATGCTGTTGTTGAAAAAGATAAAAAACTGCAAAGCGAGGTTAACGAAATATGAAGAAGCTGGATCAAATTTACGAGGGTAAGGCCAAGAAGGTATTCAGGACAGACGACCCCGACCTTGTCATCGTTGACTACAAGGATGACGCAACGGCTTTTAACGGCGAAAAAAAAGGCACAATCCTTGGGAAAGGTGCCATCAACAACAGAATGACGAATCATTTCATGCGCCTTCTCTCGGCAGACGGCGTTCCGAATCACTTTGTCGAGGAGCTCTCCGACCGTGAAACTCTTGTGAAGCACGTCACTATTGTCCCTCTGGAGGTTATTGTCCGCAACATTGCCGCCGGTTCATTCTCCAAGCGATTCGGCGTGAAGGAAGGCACTGTCTTCAAAAAACCTACGCTGGAGTTTTCTTATAAAAATGACGCGCTCGGTGACCCGATGATCAACGATTCCCATATTTATGCCATGAACCTTGCCGAACCTGCTGAATTGGCGCTGATCAGAGAGTATTCCTTTGCGATAAACGATCTGTTAAAATCCACACTCCATGAGTGCGGCATTACTCTTGTGGATTTCAAACTGGAATTCGGCAAGACACCTGACGGCACGATTATCCTGGCTGACGAAATCTCACCGGACACCTGCCGTTTCTGGGACGCAAAAACCGGTGAAAAGCTCGATAAGGACCGTTTCCGTCAGGACCTCGGCAATGTTGAGGGCGCTTATCAGGAAATGGCGAAACGTCTTCTGGGATAAGACGTTATAACTGGAGGACTGATTTTTGGGCGGATTCTTCGGAGCAGTTTCGAAACGCGACTGCGTGCTTGATGTGTTTTTCGGCGTTGACTACCACTCTCACCTTGGTACGCGCAGGGGCGGAATGGCTGTATACTCCGAAGACGAAGGTTTTTCCAAAGAGATACACAATATTGAAAACACTCCTTTCAGGACGAAATTTGAAGGCAGTCTCCATGATATGCGCGGTAACAGCTGCATCGGCTGCATCAGCGATTCAGACCCGCAGCCGCTGCTGTTCCGGTTGCATCTCGGGGAATACGCCATCACCACCGTCGGTATCATCAATAACAGCGACACGCTCATTGACACGTTCTTCAAGGACGGTTTTTTGCATTTCAGTTCCATGTCCGGTGGGAAAATCAACGCGACGGAGCTGACAGCCGCTCTGATAAACCAAAAACAGAGCTTTGTTGAGGGCATACGGCACGCCCAGGAGTCAATCGACGGCTCCATGAGTATTCTCATTCTTACCGAGAACGGCAT
>CAZVLO010000083.1:0-11594 GCA_964628265.1 uncultured Papillibacter sp. | reverse complement strand
TGTCACATTCTTCTTGTTACAGTCGATCTGTACTCAGGTGTTTTGCTCATCCCTAGATACATAATATGTATTCTAAGAGCTTAGGTTACATTGCGGCTTTGTTAAATCGGTTTTTTGCGCGAAGTCTACCTTGTCTGTACAGGACAAGGTAGACTTGATTTTGTCGCTGCAAGTGACCTGTTTGTGGGCAAACCGGCCTTTGTAGCCATCGGCCAGGCCATGAAATTGGAAAAGCCCCTTCATTATTTGCTATGACAGCATGTCCCAAGGACCTCCATAATGAGGCAGACAGGGCTCCGTCTTCGCCGGGAACACTCTGCATGCAGTGTGCCGGGGGGGCGGTGCCATGTCCGTAGGAAATTATATACTGCTGAATTAATAAAAAAGGCTGGTGTTGAATACTATTCTATTGGCAGGAAAAATACTGTTTATTACATGCTATAGCAGTAACTCAACGGATATAATTAATAAGGGTGTGAATTATGAAATTAAAATTGCACGATGATAAAACTGTTCTTATTAGTGGGGGAGCAGGATTTATAGGTTCACATACCTGCGAATCTCTACTTAACAGAGGGTATAATGTAGTCTCAATTGATAATTTCAATGATTTTTATTCGCCGGAATATAAGAAGGAAAATATTGAACGCATCAGGAATGCTGCCAATTCAGCAAACAATGGCTTCAGAAGCTATGAAGGCGATATCAGGGATACTTATTTTTTAGACAGAGTTTTCGAAGAATCTCATCCGGATATTGTCATTCATCTTGCTGCATGTGCGGGTGTCCGTCCTTCTATTCTTAACCCGGTGCTGTACACCGATGTAAATGTTAATGGGACAGTAAATATACTTGAATGTTTAAAAAAACATCATATAAATAAACTCCTGTTTGCATCGTCATCGTCCGTTTATGGAAATAATGTTAAGGTCCCTTTTTGTGAAAGTGATCCAGTGGAAAAACCGATCTCTCCATATGCAGCGACGAAAAAGGCTGGTGAATTGATATGCCATACATATCATCATTTATATGATATCAATGTAGCTTGTTTAAGATTCTTTACAGTATATGGGCCAAGACAAAGACCAGATCTTGTCATTTATAAATTTACGAAACTGATTTCGGAGGGGAAGCCGATCCCTTTCTTCGGTGATGGTTCTTCAGAACGCGATTATACTTTTATTAATGATATTACCGACGGCATATTGAAGGCCGCAACATGGGTAGACAACGATGACAAACGTTTTGATATTTTTAACCTTGGAAAATCAAATACTATAGCTTTATCGCGAGTGGTCAAAACAATTGAAAATGAATTGGAAATGAGAGCGGTGCTTGATATCAAGCCTCAGCAGCCGGGGGATGTTAATAAAGCATACGCGGATATATCACATTCAAAAGCAATATTGGGATACAATCCTGTAACCGAATTTGAGAAGGGAATAAAAGTTTTCGTTGACTGGTATAAGCAGCACAGGGCGTTTATGTGATTGAAGTGAAGAAATTAGTAATAGCGGCCATATCTATGAACCCGCCATGCGCATCCCTGTAACAAAACCGTAATACAAAATTTTGAAATATATCTTGCATTTGACCGATAACAGGTATAGAATGGTAAAAAATTAGAAAGGAGGGCCGAAAATGAAAATCAGGTATATGTTTAAAATTATTCGAGCGCAGGCATCCGGACACGGCGCCGGGACAGGTGCGCCCAAATATGAAAACTTCTGCGGCGGAGTCTTGCTTTCGGCCCGATCTTGACGGGTTCGAAATCAAATATGAGCTGCCGCAGGTAGAGATCCTGCGGTATTTTTATGCTCATTTTGAGGGGGAGGATTTTGGAAAACTTGAAATCAGATGTTTTTTTGACACTCTTTGCCGCCTGGAGCCCCGCGTTAACCACCGTTGGGCGGCGGCAGAGCCCGCCGGAATTGTAAGGAAAGGAATTTTGTGAAGAAAGATAATTTAAAGGCAGTCCTGCGTTACACCAGGGGCTACAGGCTGCCGGTCATACTGGGCTTTCTGCTGCTCTTCTCTGAGCTCGTCATCAGCTTCGTCCAACCCCTCGTCCTGTCGGTGACGATCGACTCGGTCCTCGGCACGAAACCCCTCAGCGCCCCCTGGTACTTTTCCTGGCTCATCACTGCTCTGGGCGGCCTTGACACGATCAGGCGCAATCTCTGGATCATGGCGGTGACCATCATCGCCTTCCAGCTGATTCTGGGTGTCGTCCGGTATTTCAAGGCCCAGTGCAACAACGTCTCCGGCGAGGGCATCGTCAAATCCATGCGCGACAGGCTCTACGCCCATGTCCAGCGCCTGCCCTACGCCTGGCATGCGAACGACATGGAAACGGTCCGCCGCTTCTTCAACACCATGATGCAGGAGCTCGTCCGCACCGTCGTCATGCTCGTCGTCGGTATCTTCGTCATGTTCACCCTGAGCGTGCCGCTCACCCTCATCACAGTGGTCCTCACCGTGCCGGTCATCGTGACCTCCATCGTGTACTTCAATAAAATCAGCAAGCTGGCCACCGCCCAGGAGGAGGCCGAGGGCAAGCTTTTCGCCGTCATCCAGGAGAACCTGACGGGCACCCGCGTCGTCCGGGCCTTCGGGCGGCAGGCCTTTGAGATGGAGAAATTCGATGAGAAAAACGAGGAGAACAGGAAGAAAACCTTCACCCTGATCCGCGCCTTCGCCGGCCTCTGGTCCACACTGGACGCCATCTGCGGCCTGGAGATCGCCGCCGTTCTCGTCACCGGCATCCTGCTGGTTGTAAACGGGCAGCTGACCGTCGGCGCGTTTACCGCCTTCACCTCCTACGTCTACATATTCTTCTGGCCTATCCGGGGCTTTGGCAGGGCCCTCAACGATTTCAGCCGCACCCTTGTAGCGGCAGGCCGCATCGAGGAGGTCATGAAGGCTGAAGAGGAGGAGGATCTGGACACCGGACTCACGCCTGACTTAAACGGCGACATTTGCTTTGACAACGTCTGCTTTGCCTACGACACGGTGCCCGTTTTAAAAAACCTCACCATGACGATCCCCGGCGGCAGCACCGTGGCGTTTTTGGGCGGCACCGGTTCCGGCAAATCGTCCATCTCGCTATTACTGCAGCGGCTATACGACATCCAGAGCGGGAGCATTACCGTCGGCGGAACGGATATCAAAGAGGTCAAAAAGACCCATCTCAGAAGCCGCATCGGCATCGTCCTGCAGGAGCCGTACCTGTACAGCAAATCCATACTTAAAAACATCGGTATCAAATTCCGGGAGCCCGCGCTTCCGGAGGTCACGGAGGCCGCCGTCAGCGCGGCGATCCACGACGACATTATGTCCTTCGAGGAGGGCTACGAGACCCTTGTGGGCGAGCGGGGCGTCACCCTCTCGGGCGGCCAGAAGCAACGGGTTGCCATCGCCCGGGCCCTCATGGGTAAAAGCGACGTGCTGATCTTTGACGACTCCCTCTCGGCTGTGGACACAAAGACAGACGCCGCCATCCGCGAGACCCTGACGAAGCGGAGGCAGAACGTCACCACCATCATCATCTCCCACCGCATCACCACCCTCATGGCGGCTGACAGAATCTACGTCCTGGGGGACGGCTGCGTCGCCGAGGAGGGCAGCCACGCGGAGCTGATGGCTCTGGGCGGCATCTACAAGCGGACATTCGATATCCAGAGCGCAAATATGGAAGAAGGGAGTGACGCTTAATGGATATGATCGACGAGAAAGACTTCCAAAAGCAAAGGATCAAGCCGGAAACCTGGAAGACCATTTTCCGCTTCGCCGGAAAATACAAAAAATCCTATGTCAAGGTTTTAGGCGGCGGCATGTACCTCGGCGTCATCGACCTTTTAATGTCCTTCATCTCCATGTGGGCCATCGACGGGTTTATGGCCAAAGGCACTACGGAGGGACTGCCGCTCTTCATCGCGGTGATCGTCGTCCTGCAGGTGCTGGTGGTGCTGGGCGTTCGGATGATCGTCGGCAGCGCCGGACACCTGGAGGCCAACATGAGCGCCGACATCCGGCGCGAGGGGTTTTTGAAGCTGCAGACCATGAGCTTTTCCTACTTTGACAAGACGGCGGTGGGCTATCTCATCACCCGCCTGACGAACGACACCTCCCGGGTAACGGAGATCATCTCCTGGGCCGGTATCGACCTGGGCTGGGGCGTCATGGCTATTATCTCGAGCCTTATCGCCATGTTCGCCGTTAACTTAAAACTCGCCCTCATCACGGCGGCCTCCGTGCCGTTTTTGGCCCTCGTCTCCGTCTACTTCCAGAAGAAGATGCTCAAATATCAGCGCGAGTCGCGCAAATTTAACAGCATGATCACTTCCGGCTTCAACGAGGGCATCACCGGCGCCCAGACCACAAAGACCCTCGTCCGCGAAACCCTCAATTACGAGGACTTCACGGCCGTCACCGGCCAGATGAAGCGGTCCACCATGCGCGCGGCTACCATTGCCGCCGTCTACCTGCCGGTTGCCTCCTTCATTATCAGCATCGCCGTCGGCTTTGTCCTCCTGCAGGGCGGCCACGACGTGATGAATGGCCTCATCACCATCGGACAGCTGAACTTCTTCGTCAATATCGGCAACATGATGTTCGAGCCGATCCGCAACTTCGCCGGACTCTTTGCAGGCTTCCAGCAGTCCCAGGCGGCTGCCGAGCGCGTCGTGGAGGTACTCCAGTCGGAATCCGATATCACCGACACGCCGGAGGTTTTGGAGAAATACGGCGACAGCTTTACCCCGAGGCGCGAGAACTGGGAGCCCATCACCGGGGCAGTGGAGTTCCGCGACGTCTCCTTCTGCTACAAGGAAAACGAGCCTGTTCTGAAGAACTTTAACCTCAAGGTCCGGGCGGGCGAGAACATCGCTCTCGTGGGCGCCACCGGCGGCGGCAAATCGACGATTGTGAACCTCGTCTGCCGGTTCTACGAGCCCTATGCGGGCGCGATCCTCCTTGACGGTACTGATATCAAGGAGCGCAGCCAGCTGTGGCTCCAGTCCTCCCTTGGCTACGTCCTCCAGACGCCGCACCTCTTCTCCGGTACCATAAGGGAGAATATCCGCTACGGCAAGCTCTCGGCGACGGATGAAGAGGTTGAGGAGGCGGCAAAAACAGTCGGGGCGCATGAATTTATCATGAAGCTGGAAAAGGGCTATGACACCGAGGCCGGCGAAGGCGGGAACCTGATGTCCACAGGACAGAAGCAGCTGATTTCCTTCGCCAGGGCCATTCTCGCCGACCCGAGGATTTTCGTCCTCGACGAGGCCACCAGCTCCATCGACACGGAATCGGAGATGAAGATTGAAGCCGCCGTGGGCGCGCTCCTCCATAACCGCACGAGCTTCATTATCGCCCACCGGCTCAGTACCGTCCGCCACGCCGACCGCATCCTCGTCATCGACGACGGTGAAATGGTCGAACAGGGTACCCACGCCCAGCTGATGAAGCAAAAAGGCCGATACTATGACCTCTACATGACCCAGTTCAAAACCGAACAATTTGAAAAATCATTGGCAGCCATATAACCTCCCCCGACCGCCGGACTAACCTCCGGCGGTCTGCTTTGTCGCTGAAAAAGGGCAGGTAATAATGGAGAAGGCTGCTGCTTTAATGGATTTTCATCGGTTTTCCGGAAATTTTGCCTTCTATTTTCTCCAAAAAGCGTATTTTTGCCTTGTATTTTCGCTTAATTGTTACAAAAGTATTAAGAAATTTCCGCCCGAACAGGCGTCAAAGCATTGCAATTGAAGGATAACTCGATTTTGAAAATCTTTTTTTCGCTATGTATATGTTTTTTTCAGCCGACCTCGAAATTGACATCGGTGTTTTCAAAAGTCAGGCTGTACGTGACGGGCGATCTTTCAAGCCCGCGGTTATTTGTATTATAGATACGCGTAAAATAAAGCTCCTCCCGCGTCGCTTGCAGCCTGACGGACAGCGTGACGCCATTACCCCTGTCCTTGCGCAGGGCGAAGCTCGTCCCTGAAAACTGCCCGAGCAAATCCGATATAAACAGTTCCATTTGAGACGACGCAATATAACGCGCGCGCCCGCTGCCCCGCTCGTATTTCCTGGCAAACTTTTTTAAAAGCCTTTCCGTCGCCGGTACTCTTTCCATATGGACGCCTCCACAAACAGAATTTTGCAGCATTATTATAGCATTGAAGGTGTGATAAGTTGGGTTTCTGGCTACCCGGCGACACCCCTTTCGCCGCCTGCGGGCGGCACCTCCCCCAAGGTGGAGGTAAGGAAAGAGGTTGTTATTTGTCGTCTGTGTAGGGGCGATTATTAATCGCCCGCTACATTTTTTATACGGCGTTACATGGGACGGGGACGTGGATGTGTATTCCCGCCTTCGCGGGAATGACAACGGCGTGCATAGAGACTTCTTTGAAGTCTCTTGTCGTGACGCCCTACGGTTTGCCCTCAATGTGTCCTTTCCTCCTCCTCCAACACAACCACATTTCCACCCTCCTCCTGCATATACAAATCCTCCGTCTCCTGCTGCACGGCCTGAAGCTCCTCGATAATATCGGTTACTTTATTAAACAGCTTTGTATACATCATTTTATAGTTTTCCATAATATCACCCCGTATCATTTTAGGACAAATAGTCCAATATGTCAATAGGACGTATTGTCCTAAGATATACTTGTGTCGGTGATATGAATGAAAACGAGAATACGTGATATGCGGGAAGACAGAGATTTAACGCAGCAGCAGGTTGCGGAATATCTCATGTGCGACCAATCCCTATATTCAAAATACGAGCGGGGCGAGCGTGACATACCCCTGAGTATCATGATGAAGCTTGCTCAACTCTACAGTACAAGCATTGATTATCTTGTCGGTCTCACGGACAACAATAAGCCATACCGCTAACCCAACTGAAAACAAAAAGCAGCCGTCACAAGATAGCGGGCATAAGCGACATTCCGTCGCCACGATAATCGCCCCTACATTTACTGGCTTAACCCAACAAAAAAAGCTGCGAGCCTTTGAAGCCCGCAGCTTTTATTATTTACATTCTCTCTATTTCGGCTTAAAGGGGCTTGGTTCCAGCTTCAGGGTGGCATTCACGGCGTTTTCGGAGGTCTCCTTGCCGGTGACGGGGTGGACGAAGTGCATGGGGTAGATGTAGCCGGAGGGGTACTGGGTGTTGTACTCGGCCCAGATGTCGGGGGAGAGCTTCATGTCGGCCATTGCGTTCCGGGGCGCTTCGGCGGCGGGCGGGGGCGCGGGGGCCGTATACGGCATGAGGGTTTTGTAGGCGTAGTGCATCTGGAAGGCCAGCTTGAGGATTTTCCAGACGCCGTCCTCCTTTATGTATTCCATTTCATAGATAACGCACATGTACATGGGGTCGATTTTGCCCTCCACAGGCGCGGAACAGACGGTGCCGTAGCCGTAAAAGCGGCCTTTGGCGGTGACGCCGTCGCCGCCTAGGGTGATGACGGGCGAAACCTGCATCACCATGTGGAGGAAGCTGGGCGGGGCGACCTTCATCTTGCCGAAATAGCGGCGCACGCCCTCGATGCCGAGATACGTGCCCTCCACGAAGGTGGCGGAGGTCTCCGGCCGGTCGGCGAACAGGTCGATGATCTCGTCGGACATCCAGTGCTCCAGATAGTAGCCGTAGGCGCACTGGAGCCGCCCGATGGCCTCGATATCCTCCAGGTCCCGGATTCTCCGGTCCTTTTCCTCCAGCTGCTTAGAAAGCGATTGAACCGTTGCTTCGAGATTGCTGAGACGGGTTTCAAGTGCCTGATCCATGACTGCAGCCTCCCAAATAAAAATAAATCTGAAATATCGCCCGGCGGCATAATAAGATCCGGGCGGAGGTGACGCGCTCCTCGTGTTTCCTGCTGAACATCGCAGCGGACAAAAGCCACATCAGCCCGTAAACAAGGAACTTCAAGCCTTTTGGAAGATGTTTATGTGAATTGTCATATTAATATGCGCCTTTTATTGTATTCCAATATTATCCGGTTTCCTATTTGTTGTCAATCTTCTGTGTATTATGTCCGCTATTGCCGCGGCCTTCCGGCAATGCTAAAATGAATTGATAGAGCAAAAGAAGTAAATACCGGGTGATAAGTGGGCTGCAGTTCATGGATAACCTGTGCCGGTATGTCGAGCCCTATCGCGTGTCCGGACGACGCGCCGAGAGCGCCGGGCCGGTGATAAGGAGGTATATGACAATTAATCAAAACATATCGGACGTTACACAAATCAGGGACCTGATTGAGCGGTAGGCCGTTTACAGGGACGCGCTCCTTTGGGACAGGTTCCGGACGGTCTGGCATGAAGACGGGCGCATGAAGGCGACCTGGACGGAGGGGTCCTTCGAGGACTTCATCCGCATGACGGAGGAGGGCGTGAAGCACGGCCTTAATATCCTGCACATCCTGGGCGGCAGCGCTATTGAGGTGAACGGCCATCGCGCCACGTCCATGACGAAGATGATCATCCTGCAGCGGGCGGAGCTGGAAGGCGTCTTGTGCGACGTGACGAGCTACGCGCGCCATTTCGACATGTGGGAGCAGCGTGACGGCCGCTGGGGCTTTGTCAGCCGGGAGACCATCTGCGACAAGGACAGGCTCGACCCCGTCAACACGAACGAGCAGATCCATCCGGACGAGAGTATTCTAAGCCAGTTCCCCGTTGAGTACCGGCATCTGGCCTACCTCCAGACAAAGGCGGGCTATACGGTTAATAAGGACGTGCTCCGCATGAGCGGCGGCAAAGCCCTGGAGGACCTCTACCGCCGCGGCGAAAAGTGGCTGGCGGGCTGAATCAATCGAGGACCGGATATGCCCTGATGGCATACCCGGTCCTCGCTTGTGGTGGGGAGAGAGAAGCAAAAACTATTCTTTACTGTACTGTTTGATTACTTAGTCAGCTGCCGCCTTGATTATTGTCGGAAGGGCTCCGGTCGACGCCAGCTTGTTCCCGGCGCTGTCTTCAAGCGTACCCTGTGTGTAGGTGATCGTCGGTGTCGCACCTGTATCCGGTGTGGTCGATTGCTTGAACGTGATGTAGACGACAGCGTTGTCCGCCGTATCTCCCGCGGTAACGGAACTGAAGGCCTCATCGCCGTATCCGGCCACGTCGAAATTGGCGGCGGTGACGGTGCTGTCCTTGACGGGTTCATTAAAAGTCAGCCTGACGGCATCCAGATAGCCGTCCTCGTCAAGATCCTGCGTTTCTCCGGTAAGGATGGCAGGTGCTATCTTGTCAAGGATCGTCACCTTCGCGGGGGTCGCGTCGCTGACAGCTGCAACCGCGATATCACCGGAAACGGTGTTTCCGAAAATGTCTTTCGTATTGACCGTACCGATGGCCAGCTTCACCGGCGCCGTATCAGACGCGCTTGCTTTCGCGTCTGCCGTTAAGCTGCCGCGGAGGGTAATGGTGGCAATCTTCCCGGTTGCATCAAGGGTGCACCCTGTGCCGGCGGTAACGAGCGTTACGCCGTCCGGCTTGTACAGCCTGAACTCTTTGGCGTCGATGGTTTTTATCCGCTCGCTGAAGGTCACCTGCAGCTTATTTGCGGCGATGGCAGCCGGTGTTGCCGTGACGGTCAGGCCGGCGGCCTTCCGTACAAACGCCGTTGTCGTATCCAGGATATTGCCGGCAACATCCTTCAGGTTCGTGATGGTGATATTGGTGACACCGGCGCCGGCAGATGTCCCGCCGTTCAGCGCGCTGCCCGGGATTGCCAGCGTCACACTTTTCCTGTCGGCGGCCGGAACGGCGGACGCGCCTGATATCAGCGAAAGCGGCGTGCTCGTATAGGCTGCGGCGGAGCCGTCAAAATCGACGGCGTAATTTGCGAGATTCTTAATGGTATCCACCGTTATCGCTTCAGTGAAATAGACGGTGACCTTTCCTGCGATGCGGGGAGGCCCGGCGACATATGCAGTGCTTAAAACAACGTCGGTCACTGCGGGTTTTATTGTATCCGCCGTCGGGTCGAGTCCGAGCCTTTTAATGAGCTTTTGGGTTGTGCTGCCCGTTACGTACATATCGAGCGCCTGAACCGTCATCGCTGCGAACTCTTCAAATGTAAAAGCACCCTCGGGAACATTCAGTCCGAGTTCCTCCGCAAAGCTCTCCACAGTCTGCCAGGAGAAATCCGCGTTGTATTCATAGCCGAGCGCCGTCAGCAGGACCTTGGCGTATTGTCTTGCCGTGAGATGCGCCATGGGATTGAATTTGCCGTTTGAACCAATCCAGTTATATTCGGGATGCGCTTTCGCAAAGGCCATACCTTTCTGAACAAACGGCGAATGACCGTGATGATCGTCAAAGTTGTCGTCGTCGTCGTGCCAGAGATAGTACTCGAACTTTTCCGACTCATTCATGAGCCGGAGGTAAACAATGAACGCCTGTATGCGTGTTGGTTTGGATTTGGCGTACGCGTCTGTGACACCGTGTTCATCGGCCCCAACCAGGAGCCCGAGATCAACGAGCGTTTGGATATCGGCGCTTAGAATTTGCTGCTTCCCGTTGTCGTCATCGTCTTCGCTGTGATCGTGCTTGGCATAAGCGACTGTGAAAAGGGAGGCGCACAAAGCCATGACCAGGATAAACACTAGAACGCGTTTAAACTTCTTCAAATAAATGCTCCTTTCGTTTACAGGTGCTGAATTTCTGCACATGTCCTATATTGATAATACGATTTAAAATGCCAATTCCTTGCATTTAATCATATTGAAAAATAAATAATTAAGCCGCCGCCCGACCGCTGTGATATACTGTTGAGGTAAAAATCCATACAGCATAACAGGGAGCAGGCAATGAAAATACTAAAAGAGATGGACCTCACTGCGGAAGAAGCGCAGCTGCGCCTGGTCATGAGGCTCGGGGACAAACGAGACCCGCGCCATCAGGAAGCGCTGGACCGGCTGCATCGGATGCTGGCGAAAAAGACGCTGGAATACTACTGCGAAGACGGATATGACGCTTTTTTCGAGCGTTATCATATCGACTATGAGACAGAGGACGGCTTTCGCGTCGACGTTCGGGGCCATAACATTACCGTCAGCACGGTGACGCCCTTCGGCGTCATTGAAGGCCGCGGGACTACATGGGACTATCGGGAGAACGACCTTGAATTGTCTGAACGGCCTTCGGGCATGGACAGAAAGGACTATGCCGCCGTCAAACGGCGGATGAAAGAAATCCAAAATTCAGAGAAAGTCTTATACCCGTTTCACCCGCTCCACAGGATCGGCAACGGATATTTTGATACGGCGGTTTGCATGCGTAACGCTCACAAGCTCGTTAAAACGGAGGAGAAGCTAAATGAAAATTAAGGCAGCGGTGGTTTTTGAAAAAGGGCAACCCTTTCAAATGACAGAGCTCGATTTGGATGAACCGAAACAAGGCGAGGTGCGCGTTCGCGTCGCGGCCTGCGGCGTCTGCCATACCGACGAGGTAGCGCGGCAGCAGATCATACCGGTGCCGCTGCCGGCGGTGTTCGGCCATGAGGGCAGCGGCGTCATTGAGGCGGTCGGCCCCGGCGTAACCGGCTTTCGTGCCGGCGACCGCGTGGGCTTTTCCTACGG
>CAZVLO010000082.1:10774-11662 GCA_964628265.1 uncultured Papillibacter sp. | reverse complement strand
GTGCCGAACGAAAAGCCCGACGTCACAATCATGAGCTGGCGGGGCGACACTTTTGTTTTTACCATTCGAAGCAGCCTTTCACCCTTTCGTCAGCAGGGATTCCATCACGCCCTCAAGCGGCGAATATATCCAAGCAAACACATCCGAGGGACTTCCTATTTCAACTTTAAGCGACCTCAGTATCGACAAAACGACGCCCAGGGCGAGCAGCAGCAAAAAGGCCCAGAGCTCCTTGAACGATCTGGCTTTGAGCAGCTTTGGAACTTCGACGATACAGAGCACAGCGGCAAAGCCCAATACCAGAAGGATAACGATCAAAGCCATTGTATTAGTCCTTTTCCCTGATGATCGATTTCAGGCTTTCCCCTAAATCCATAATCTTCGTATCAGTCATAAAGTTTACCTGAAGCGCCGAAAACTCATTGTCCCAGTTGTCCTTCAGCTCGTTCCACACCTTTGGATACGTTCTGTGGATGCTTTCACCGAAGCCGAAGATATCCGTTTTTAATTCATGCTGCGCTTTGTCGAGTGTCTTTTTGCATAACCCGATTATTTTTTCATCCATCTTGCTCTTTAGCTTATCCAGGTTTTCCTGATCCGTGAAATCGATGTCGTCCGTCTCTGCTGAGATACTCATTTCTCTCGATAGCGTCACGTTGATGACAGGTTTACCGTCAGACAGGGACACCTTGATCTTTGATTTTATTGCAACAATATTCAGAGACACATGGGTATTTTCATCGTAATCGATAAAATCCGATGTGGTTTTGGCTTTCCCTACAATATGTGCATAGGCAATGCTTTCGTTTTTATCGAGCCAACCGACCAGCTTATCGTCATGAAACGCACCCTGCGCGGTAAACTTTGTTTTCCTGGGCAGCTTTTTTT
>CAZVLO010000082.1:0-10763 GCA_964628265.1 uncultured Papillibacter sp. | reverse complement strand
GGGTTGTTCCCTTTGGCATTGATGCTGTTGATCAACTCGACAATCTTCAGGGAATTTGACGGCGCCCACCATTTTTTCGAGTTTTCAACCGACTCGTATATTTTCATGCCCGATACCGATTCAATCGCCGTCACCGTGCTGAGGATGTGATTTGCCGTCGTCCCTTTAGCGATAAAAAAATAATAGTCGGTACGATATCCTTTACCGCGGAACAGATAATCCAGAATTGCCTTGAGTCCGTCTCTGGCGACGTCTTCACCGATGACAACAGATCTGAGGTGCGCGGTGTACATGCTTCTGGCCGCCTGCGTCGTGACGCGTTTTTCGATCTCGTCCAGGCTGTTTCCTTTTTCCGAGTAGAGGAAAAAAGGCACTTCACTGACACTTTTTTTGGAAGCGATGGCCTTGGGATTGAGCATCTGGTACGTCACCATATAACCCTCCTCATCCTTGTCGATCCCCAGCGCGGTGACGAGGCTGAGAGTATTCAGTTCTATGGTCGTGCAGGCGCTCAAAAGCGGGAATAAAAGCAGCATCAGGAGGACAAACAGAGCTTTTATTTTCAACTTAATCACCTGTAAATTTCTAATTCACTTGAATTCAGGCTGCTGTTTTTGCTTAGCCGTGACGATATCCTGAGCATTGACGCGCGGGGAAGTGTCGGCACTGATCCCTTCCGGTCCCGCACCGCTTTTCCACATGGGGAATCTCAGGAGCGTGTCTTTCACGGCAGCTTTTGCTTTTGGCGCAAACGGCGACATGTACGGGACGCCAACCGATTTCAGCCGGCATAATTCCAGGAACAGCGCGATCGTCCCCAGAAAAATGCCCATCAATCCGAATTCACTGGCGATAATAATCATGATAAACCGGACGATCCTGGCGGCATTTGCCATGCCGTAATTGGGTATGGCAAAGCTTGAGATTGCGGTAATTGAGACGATGATGACAATCACGGCGGAAATGATGCCCGCTTCCACAGCGGCCTGGCCTAAGACAAGCGCGCCGACGATGGAGATGGCCGGGCCGATGACACGGGGCATCCGGATACCGGCTTCCCTCAGGATTTCAAATACGACTTCCATCATCAGCACTTCGACGGTTGTTGGAAATGGGACGCCTTCACGCTGCGCCAGCATACTGATCAGCAGCGGGGTCGGTATCATTTCCTGACGGAAAGCGGCTAGTACAATATATAAGGCCGGCACAAACATGGATAAGGCAAGCGCCATATACCTGAATAAGCGTACGAGTGTCGAAATATGATACAGATGATAATAGTCCTCGCTCGCCTGAAAAAATTCGGCAAAAAGGGCGGGGACGGTCAAAACGAACGGCGTGCCGTCGACAAAAATCGCCGCTTTCCCTTCAAGCAGGCAGGCCGCGACCGTATCGGGTTTTTCGGAGTTCAGAGAAGTCGGGAAGATGGAATACCTGTTGTCTTTGACTAGCTCTTCGATATATCCGGTCTCCAGGATGCCGTCGATCTGGATCGCGTTGAGACGCCTTCTCACTTCATCAATAATTTCCTTTTTAGCCAGACCATCCATATACATCAGGGCGACCTTAGTTTTTGTCCGGGTCCCGAGGGTCAGGTATTCCGATCTGAGCGCCTTGTCCCGAATCCGCTTTCTGATCAGGGCGATATTGATCCCGAGCTTCTCCGTGAAGGCCTCCTTGGGCCCCTTGATGATGCTTTGGGAGGTCGGCTCCGTCACGGCCCGTCCTTCCGGCGAATACGCGTCAACGGAGAGAAACTCGCGATGTCCGTCTATGACAAAAACAAGCGTGCCGGACAGCAGGTCATCCAGCAGATCCTCAAGAGTTGACCCTTGCGAAACCTTCCTGACGCTGGAGAATTGATTTTTCAGCAGGCCAAAAAAATCCGACGGGTTTCGGGTTTTTAGGTTGTCGCCGGATGAGAGAATCTCGCTTAATTCGGCGGAATAACCGCTGAGTACCTGATTGCTGATCAGATTGTCGAAATAGACGCAGGCAAAGCGTATGTGTCTGTCGGAGCTGCTCTCCGACACGTTGACAATCAGATCGCCGGAACCGAGCTCGGCCTTTACGTTGTCTATATTGACATCCAGATTATCGCTGATCCGGTTTTTCTTGCCGCTGCCGTCCGATTCATCGGACCCACGAGCAGCTTCAGGCTGTTTTTTGCGAAAAAATATCATTTTAGCTCACCTGTTTAAACGATATATGATATTAATGCCCAACACTGTCGCCAAATATTTGAGCCTTAAGTAAGCGAAAAACGGCCGGCACCTTGTCTGGGTGCCGGCTGTTTTACGCTTACCAAAATGCAGGAAAAGGGGCATTCGATGAACAATTTTGTACATAAACAATGACGCTTCACCAGCTAAGAGCAGTGTTGTATCCGGTCTTACAGCACATGACAGGCGCAGCTGTGGCCGGGTGCCACCTCACGCAGCTCTGGCTCCTCCTCAAAACACGCGGGGATCGTTTTTTCGCATAAACGGCAGTGTCGGCAGCCTCTTTCCGGGATACCGAAGTCGGCGGGGTCCTCAATGAGTTTGTGCTCCAATGCGCATCTGCCTTTCGGGTCGGTGCGGGGAACAGCGTTGAGCAGCGCCCTTGTGTACGGGTGCGCTGGATTTTTTGTTACATCGTCGCTCGTCCCTAGCTCGATGAGCTTGCCGAGATACATCACGCCGATCCTGTCTGATATATGGCGCACCACCGTAAGGTCGTGAGATATGAAAAGATATGTAAGCCCAAGCGCATCCTGCAGCTGTTTAATAAGTCTCAGTATTTGAGCCTGACAGGACACGTCAAGCGCTGAAACAGGCTCGTCGCATACGATGAATTCCGGTTCAACGGAAAGAGCCCTGGCAATCCCGATCCGCTGCTGCTGCCCGCCTGAAAACTCATGTGGGTAGCGGTATGCGTGACCCCTATCAAGTCCGACGCTCTCAAGCAGCCCCATAACAATATTGCGGCGCTCGGCTGAATTGAACATCGGATAATTCACCTTGACTCCTTCCTCGACCGTATTGAAGATACGGCTGCGGGGATCGAGGCTTCCGTATGGATCCTGAAACACGATCTGCATTCTCCGGCGGTAAGGACGCATACTCACATGCGTAATATCCTCCCCGTCATAGACGATCTTCCCGCTGTCCGGCTCAGCCAGGCGAAGGATCGTCCTGCCGAGCGTCGTCTTGCCGCAGCCGGATTCTCCCACAAGCCCGAGCGTCTCACCGCGCGTCACCGAGAAGCTGACGCCGTCAACGGCACGGAGAATCGTCGTGCGTCCCATCTTATCGCGGATATGATAATTTTTTGTGAGTCTATCAATCGTAAGCAGGTCATCTGTCACGCTTGTATCCTCCCCTTCTCATCTGCGTTTTGCTCTGCCAGCAGCCAGCAGCATGCGGTGTGGCCGGGAGCCAGAACGACATTTGGCGGGGCTTCTTTGCGGCATTTATCCATACAGGATGGACATCTTGTCTGAAAGATACAGCCGGCGGCAAGCTCGTACTGGTCAGCCGGCGGTCCTTCGATACAGACGAGAGGGTCTGATGTGGTTGTATCCATTTGGGGTACCATTCGGAGCAGGAGCTGCGTGTAGGGATGCGCGGCGCTGTTGAATATATCTTCGGTTGAACCCTGCTCCAGGATGTAACCGCCGCACATAACCGAAACCCGGTCACAGATTTCCGCAACGATTCCAAAATTATGGGTGATATACAGCATCGCCATATTGTGCTGCTTCTGCAGCTTTTTAAGGATTTGAATGATCGTCGCCTGGATTGTGACGTCGAGTGCCGTTGTCGGCTCGTCAGCGATCAGCAGCTTTGGTTTGCACAGCAGCGCGATGGCAATCATGACGCGCTGCAGCATGCCTCCTGACAGCTCATACGGGTATTGCCGCATAAGCTGCTCGGGATTGCGGATGCACACTTCGCGGAGCATACCGATCGAAGCCGCCCTGGCATCAGCCTTTGATACGGATTTATCATGGGCGCGTATGGTCTCGATCATTTGACTGCCGATCGTGAACACCGGGTCAAGGCTGGTCATGGGGTTTTGAAATATCATACTGATTTCTTTGCCCCTGAACATCGCCGCCTCTTTTTTTGAAAGGGTGAGAATATCCCGCCCTTTAAAAAACGCGCTGCCGCTGTTTATTTTCCCGGGCGCTTTTAGGAGCCCCAGAATCGAATAGGCCCCAACCGTTTTCCCGCTGCCTGATTCCCCTACAAGCCCCATGACCTCCCCTTCCCTGACGGTATAGCTGATGCCGTTAACGGCACGAAGTTCACCGGCAGGGGTGTGGAAAGAAACGTCAAGTGCCCTGACGTCAAGTAATATCTCAGATGAAGCGTTGTTTTCCAATATCGTGCACCACCCCGATTTTCAATTCGTCTCTCCAGCTTTTTTCGACGAGAAGGCAAGAATGCTCGCCGGTAAGGTCAGTCTTCTCGGAAGCTCTCCCCTGGGATCCATCGCATCACGCAGCCCATCACCTAAAAGGCTGATAGAGATCACAGTGAGAGAAATGACGGCGCACGGTATGATCATCAGCTGCGGCGCCAGCCTCATAAAGTTTTTGGACAGGTAAACGATATTGCCCCATTCAGGGGTTGGGGGGCCTATGCCTATACTGAGATATCCGAGCACTGTGCAGGTCAGCATTGCCTCCGCCAAAGCGCTTGTAAAACGGACGATCAGCGCCGGGGCAATATTATGTCCAATATGACGGAAAATGACGCCGAGGTGGCCGACGCCCAAAGCCCGGGCTGCTTCTATATACTCGTTCCCCATAATATGAATGACAGAGATACGCACAAGCCGCGCAAACTGCGGAATTGCGGCAATGGCTATCGCATATATGAAATTACCGTTCCCCGAACTCAGCATCGCCTCAAAAACCAGTGCGAGCAGTATGACCGGAATGGCTGTAAGAACATCCAGAACAGGCGAGATAATAAAATCAGCCCTGCCCCCGAAATACCCGGCGGCAAGCCCGATAACGCTGCCGATAAGCAGTGCGATAACAGTGGATGTGAACGTAATCCGCAGCGTCATCCTTCCGCCGTATAGAATCCGTGTAAACAAATCCCTTCCCAGATTGTCCGTACCCAGCAAATGCGCCCAAGAAGGCTTGGAAAGCCTGTCGTTCGCATTTATGGCGGAATAGTCGTATTTTGTCAGGTGCGGCGCCAGCGCACAGGAAATACAGATGATTAAAAATATGGCGAGGCAAATGACCGCAGCCTTATTCCTGCCAAAACGCTGCAGTGCATCTGTCCAGATTCCTCCCGGGCGCTCCGCGCACGATACGCTGCTATCGCTCATCCCTTTGTATCGGGTTACCCTCATTCAGCAGCCTCTTTTCTGTTCCGCACACGCGCGTTTCCGGTCGGTTTCCCGGCATATCGCAATCTGATCTTCGGGTTAACGGCTGCATAGAGTATATCTGACGTCAGATTCATACACATAAGAATAATGGTGAGTATCACCGCACACCCAAGGATCTCGAAATGGTCTCTGAAGCTGAGCGAGGTTAACATAAAACTGCCAAGACCGGGAACATTGAAGAAATGCTCGACAACAAGCGTTCCGCAAAGAAGCTGCGCCACAAATCCCCCGAGGGTCGAAATAATCGGAAGCAGGGCGTTCTTAAGCGCATGCTTCAAAACGACGTTCCCCTCTCCCAGGCCCTTCGAGCGCAGCGTGGTTATGTAGGGCTGCTCAAGCACCTCAAGCATGCTCGACCGCGCCATTCTCGCAACAGACGCGATCCCTCCCAGCGCAATCGTGACAGCCGGCAGGATATACGCTTTCGGGCTCGTATAGCTCTGAAGGATCGGCAGCAACCTCAATGAAACACAGATGACAAGCGCAAGTATCATTGCAATCGAATAAGGGGGGATCGCCGAAAGAAACAGCGATATGGCACTGACGACACGGTCTCCCGTGCGTCCCTTACGGAGCGCCGCATAAATGCCAATGGGAATCCCGGCGATCATTGTGACCCCAACGCCGCTCAAAAGCAGAAAAAGCGTATTTTGAATGCGGTACGAAATATCGCTTATTAAGCCGGCTCTTGTCGCTGTCGATCTCCCGAAATCCTGATAAACGACGATGTTGTATATGTACCGCACGAATTTGTTAAAAAAATTGTTGGAGGCATTTATTACCGAGAAGAAAGCGTCGAGCGCGTCACCCCCGCGATGGATCGGCATCATCGTCATACGGGATGACGGCAGGAAATAAATGAGCGCGTACAGGATAAATAAAACCACCAGTGCTGCCGGTATGATAAGGAAAATGCGTTTGATTATGTATCTAACCACTTATAATCACACCCCGCGGTTCGGTTTTTCATTAAAGCCGCATATTAATTAACGCGCATTACATTATTATTTACTTTTTACACTCATAAAATATACCGGGTATGCGTTTTTGTGTAAAATAACAATCTCAACAAATGGAATCGGAGGAGGGAGAGGAAGGTTGGAAGCAACGCTGTGGGCGCCTTTCGCAGAAAGGCGGATTCGTCAAAATGAAAAACAGGAGGATTCCGTCGTATGATTATATACATATTCAAGCGTTTGTTAATGTTCATCCCTATCCTGTTGGGGATATCGCTCATTTGCCTGATATTAATCGACATCGCACCCGGCGACCCCGCAGAGATCATTGTTGGAATGCAGGACAATGAAGGAGATCATGAGGCAAAAGTTAATGCCGTTCGGGAGGAACTGGGTCTTAACGACCCGTTTGTCGTGCGGTACGTCAATTTCATCGGGAACGCGCTGAAGGGCGACTTTGGGCGGGACTTCTACACAAAACGTCCCGTCGGACCCGATATTATGGCCAGATTCCCATACACGCTGACAATTGCCTTTTTGAGTACCGTGCTTTCTGTCGCCGTCGGTATACCGGTAGGCGTTTACGCCGCGACCCACCAATACTCATGGAAGGATAATCTGGCAATTCTTTTGACGCTCGTCTTTGTCTCAATGCCGGCCTTCTGGTTTGCTTTATTGCTTGTCCGGCTTGTTTCGGTGGAACTCGGGTGGCTTCCCGTCTCGGGCATCAAAAACTGGACCGGTTGGATTTTGCCCACAGTCTCGACCGCGCTTGCCTCCGCCGCGAGCTTTGCGCGGCAAGCAAGATCGAACATGCTTGAGGTTATCAGGCAGGACTATATTACGACCGCGCGCGCAAAAGGCCAATCAGAAGGCGTCATTAAGTACCGTCACGCGCTCAAGAACGCGGGCATTCCGCTCATTATGCTCGTCGGCGGACTGTTCGGTATACAGCTTGGCGGCGCGCTGATTGCCGAGGTCATATTCTCGATTCCGGGCCTTGGCCAATACATACTGAGCGGCCTCATCAACAGGAACTACCCGGTGATCCAGTCGAGCGTCCTGTTCATGTCCACCATCTTCTGCGTCATCATTTTGCTGATCGACATCCTGTTTGCGTTTGTCGACCCGCGCATACGGTCAATGTATATTAAGCCGAAGAGACTCAAGGCGAAGGAGGCGTAAAAGTGGAAAAGCCAAGAAAAAAACAGTCGCAGCTTGGCGAGGTGTGGCGCAGGCTAAGGAAAAACAAAGTCGCTGTCGTCTCGCTTGTCGTCATTGTTTTGCTCATCCTGGTCGCAATTTTGGCGCCGGTCTTAGCGCCGTACTCATACGAAGTACAGGATACAAACCGGCCGCTGGAAGGCTCCAGTCCGGATCATCTGCTTGGAACCGACAGGCTCGGGCGCGACATTCTGAGCCGTCTCATGTATGGTGCGGGCCAATCGCTGCAGATGGGCTTTACGGCGATTCTTTTCTCTGCGGTCATAGGCGTTATCCTTGGGGCGTTCTCCGGATATTGGGGCGGATGGGTCGATAATCTGCTCATGCGATTTCTTGATATTTATCAGGGCATCCCGATGTTCCTGCTCGTCGTCACATTATCGGCGGTGCTGGGTCCCAGCCTGCAGAACGCGATCCTGGCCATAGGCATCAGCCTGATTCCCGGCAACGCCCGGTTTATGCGCGCGTGCATCCTGTCGGTACGCGACATGGAATACATAGAAGCCGCAAGGTCAATAAACGCCTCCAGTGCCAGAATCATTTTCAGGCACATGATCCCCAATGCCATCGCACCGATGATCGTCTCGGTGACGATGGGACTGGGCACCGCTGTCCTTGTCGGCGCCGGACTCAGTTTTGTCGGTCTCGGCGCGCAGGCGCCCACGGCGGAATGGGGCGCCATGATCTCCGACGCGAGAAACTACCTGAGAGCCTATCCCTTGCTGTCGGTTTATCCGGGGATATGCATCATGATCTCTGTGCTCGCGTTCAACCTGCTTGGGGATGGGCTGAGAGACGCCCTTGACCCGAAGCTCAAAACTTAGGAATAGAGTGGTGCATGATATGGCTGAAAATACTCTTGAAATACGTAACCTCACAGTACAGTACCATACCGACGCTGCGATTATTCACGCCGTCAACAGCGTCAGCCTCGTCGTCAGGCAAGGTGAAGCGCTTGGCCTTGTCGGCGAAACCGGCGCCGGAAAGACGACGATCGCGCGCTCGATACTGCGCATATTGCAGACGCCTCCGGCAAAGCTTATGGGCGGTCAGATCATCTTCGAGGGCGAAGACATGCTGACAAAGTCCGAAGCAGAGATGCGAAAAATCCGCGGCAACAAGATATCAATGATCTTTCAGGATCCGATGACAGCCCTCAATCCGATCGAGAAGGTGGGCTGGCAGATCGCCGAGACGATCGGGCTGCACAATAAGATATCCCGTGCGGAAGCCGAGCGCAGGGCGTGCGATATGCTTGAAATGGTTGGCATACCGATGGAAAGGTACAACGAGTACCCGCACCAGTTTTCCGGCGGCATGAAACAGCGCGTGGTTATAGCAATCGCGCTGGCGTGCAACCCAACGCTGCTGCTGGCCGACGAGCCCACGACAGCGCTTGACGTCACGATCCAGGCGCAGGTACTCGAGATGATGCGTGACCTCAAGAAAAAGCTGAACACATCCGTTGTCATGATCACGCATGACCTCGGAATTGTGGCGCGGTTCTGTCAATCCGTGGCTGTTGTCTATGCGGGTGAAATTGTAGAATACGGCACGGTTGAGCATATATTTGATTACCCGGCGCACCCCTATACACTCGGGTTATTCGGGTCGCTTCCGAAGCTTGACTCGACGGATCCGCGCTTAAAGCCGATCAAGGGGTTGATGCCTGATCCGACGAAGCTTCCGGCGGGGTGCCGATTCTGTGACCGCTGCCCGGACGCAACAGAAGCCTGCGCAAAGTCGCCGCCCGATGTGACGGAGGTCGCGCCGGGTCATCTTGTGAAATGCTTTAACACGGGGGTGAAGAAATAATGCCGGCGCTCCTTGACGTTAGAAATCTGAAGAAATACTTCAAAACCCCGGGGGGGCCGCTCCATGCCGTCGACGACATTACCTTTACGCTCGACTCTGGCAAAACTCTCGGTGTTGTTGGCGAGTCAGGCTGCGGAAAAACGACGCTTGGAAGAACCATCATCCATCTCACTGATGCCACGAGCGGCCAGGTCTCCTTTGAGGGCAGGGATATCACGAATCCGAATAAGAAGGAGCTCAGAGCAGTACGGGAAGAAATGCAGATCATTTTCCAGGATCCATATTCGTCGCTCAACCCGCGCAAATCCGTCAGCCAGGCCATCATGGAGCCGCTCATTATACAGGGCAAGCTGAGTAAAGCCGACATGCTTAAAGAAGTGCGTGACATTATGGACACGGTAGGGCTGTCCGAACGCTTTGAGAACTCATACCCCCACGAGCTCGACGGGGGTCGGCGCCAGCGCATTGGCATCGCACGGGCTCTTGCTTTGAAGCCCAAGTTCATCGTCTGCGACGAGCCTGTGTCGGCGCTGGATGTGTCGATACAGGCGCAGATCATCAACCTGATGCTCGACCTGCAGGAGGAGCGGGGGCTTGCGTATATGTTCGTCACACACGACCTGTCCGTCGTTAAGTACATATCAGACAACGTCATGGTCATGTATCTCGGAAACATGGTGGAAATGGCGGCTTCGGACGAACTGTTCGCCAAACCCCTGCATCCCTACACGAAAGCACTGCTGAGCGCCATACCAGTCCCGAACATCCACGTCAGTGATGAACGCATCCTCATGCAAGGTGAAATCACGTCGCCGATAAACCCCAAGCCCGGATGCCGCTTTATGGCGCGGTGCCGGTATGCGTCGGAGGCATGCAGCGCTCCGCAAACGCTTGTGGAAACCTCTCCGGGCCATTTTGTCGCGTGTTGTAAATATAAAGATATCCAAAAATATGAAGATGTTCAAAAAATTAAGGAGGTAAATCGGCAATGAAGAAGATGGGAAAACTACTAGCAGCTCTTTTGTGTCTAGCGATACTTATTTCTCTTCCTGTGGCATGCAGCAAAAGCCAAACCCAGGAAGGTGCGCCCAGCAGCACGCCGAGCGACACGCAAAGCAGCGCGCCGGACAACACGCCGAGCAGCACACCGGACACCGGCCCTAAAGTCTCCGCCAGGGACAGCATCACGCTCGTCATTACCCAGGACAGAGGGACGCTGGATCCCCTGTACACTGTCGGCTGGGACAATCAGCAGTGCATGCGCTGTGTGTACGAACCGCTTTGGGAATTTGACGAGGACTATGAGAATATGCGGTTCGTGCTTGCGACAAGCATCGACAATTCCGACCCGCTCCGCTGGATCGTCAAGCTCAG
>CAZVLO010000081.1:5171-11906 GCA_964628265.1 uncultured Papillibacter sp. | reverse complement strand
ATGCGGCTGTTAACCGCAGGGTCGTAGGTTCGAATCCTACAGGGGGCGCCACAGATAGGGCCATCGCAAGCCGGTGGCCCTATTTCGTAAGGACCGTTAGCTCAGCTGGTAGAGCAACCGGCTCATAACCGGTCGGTCCGGGGTTCGAGTCCCTGACGGTCCACCAAAGCGGCTCAGGGGACGGAATGGCTCTCATTCCGTCCCGCTTTTGAAAATGACGTGATAAAGGGGTATAGCTCAGCTGGTAGAGCGGCGGTCTCCAAAACCGTAGGCCGAGGGTTCGATCCCTTCTGCCCCTGCCATGTAAAAGAAAATCCCGCAATCTCAATGATTGCGGGATTTTCTTTTTTATCAGTGCATGCGCGTATTTCGCGGCTTCCGAAAAGGTACAGCCGCCGTAATAAAAGTTACAGTCGTCAGCCCGTTTAAAGCAATCATTTTGCTAACAAAAACGCTGATAAAATAAAAAGGTCGGAGGGAGTTATTCGCGCATAGTGAGAAGATGCATAGCGGTACTCCCTCGGGCTTGCCGACGATATCGGGCTGATTGACGCGGCGCGAAAAAGACGCCCTGCCTGATGCCGTAAAGCGGCATAAGAAACAATCCGGATTTACAGGGTTTCCCTCAGCTCGTCGATGGTCTCTTTTATGCGGTTGTATCCATCTTTCCACTTGGCGGCCGCAATCGCATCCTTTTGGGCGACGGCCCTATCGTAGCCGGATTTATACGCATGCGACTTGCTTATAAGGAGTTTGATGGAATTTTCCGTGGTCATCTAAACACACCTCCCGTAGTTGATAGGATTAGTATAACATAATTTGATGAATAATGCAAAACAGCAGCATTTTATACGGGTTGCGCCTTCAGCCTTGAGGAGCAAAAGAATGGAGCAGGAATAAAAATACGCCCTAAAGGGCGTATTTAGGAATGCTGTTAAGGCTTTATCTTTGGGTAGAAAAACAATCGCTGCAATAAACCGGACGATCATCTCTGGGCTGGAAAGGAACTTTGCAGGGTTTCCCGCAGGAAGCGCAGATAGCATCAAACATTTCTCGTTGTGATCTTCCGCCCCTTTCATTTTTACGGGCGTCTCGGCAGGATTTGCATCTCTGGGGTTCATTGGTAAATCCTTTTTCTTCAAAAAAATCTTGCTCGCTCGCTGTAAATGTGAATTCCTGATTGCAATCCTTGCATACGATTGTTTTGTCCTGATGGATCAATTGACATACCTCGTTCAGTAAATTATGCCCTGCGCCGGGCATTAGTCTCAGTATACGCTAAATAATGCTTGCTGTCAAATGATAACACAGCCCATCGCAAAGATTTGCCGACCTGCTGCGGAGAGCAATCGTACGGCGGGCGGCTGAGAAAATATTCCTGGACCGGCTGCTGAGATTAAGGACAAGCTCTGTGCGGCATCCGCGCCGATCCGAGACGTTCTCATTGCGTAAACCCAAAATGATCGTGACGGTTTCTGCGTTGACTGGAAGGAAAAAATTCTGCGATGGATGGGATTCCTGCTTACCATTCGCCTTGAATTTCATCGCCGCGATGGTCGTCATGGAAATTGATTGGATCAAAATAGCTTTTTTCCGCGCTTCCAAAAGTCGTGTCCACGTTGACCCATCGGTCTTCTTTTCCGCAGTGGATCTGATTCCATGAGTGGTTCAGCCACCCTTTGTCGTTCAAAGATTCGCCTGTCACCAAGCGGACTTTTATCCCTGCGGCACGGCACATGGAAACATATAGGCATGCTTTATCGAAGCAGTTGCCCGTCCTTTCCTGAAATGCAACGAGCGAGCCGGAGGAAACGGAAAATGAGTCGGCTTCGATCAGTTCGGCCTTTTCATAATCAAAGCTTATATTCTGACTGACCCAGGTATATAGAATTTCGGCCTTTTTATAATCGTCATTCTCCCCGCCGGCAAGCTCCACAGCCAGATTGTCGATATCCGGATTTGATTTGATCGCGTCGTCGACTTTTACTCCGTTGATATATACTTTAAAGAAGAATTTTCTGCCTTCGGGAGACAGACATTCAACCGCTTTGCCGACCTCACCGTCAACAAGGTCCGAAACCTGCTTTACAGTGTCTGACGATAGGATCGGATTGACGGCTTTTTCCTCAATAAGCCGATATACGCCTGAGTCATTAATATACGAGCCGAGTACCTTGTTATTGGATAAAGTCACATATAAATTGAACAAAAATGAAAAGAACAATACAAGGCATAACGATTTCGGGAGAAACCACAAACTGCTGATCGGCCGCTTTAATGCTGTATTCATTGATTCCAGCGCATCCGCGGCTTTTTCCGACAGCGGTGAGAAAAGTTTTTGCAGCAGCAGATCCGACAGCGGCTGAAGCACGCTGTTGAGTATAAGCAGCAAAATCAAAATAAACAGCGTGTAGGCTAAAATGTCCTGACTGACGATGATATTCCATATGAACGGGTTGCTCTTAAAAAGGTGCAGAAAGACATTTTCATCATTGCCGGAAAACATATAGTTGATCGCATAGACTGAAAAAGCCGCGGATAAGAAAAAGAAAGCCGCCTTGATGGTGACATGGAAGGTTCTGTAAATCCTGCTGGCTGTGAGTGGGCGAAATACGCCCATAATCATCGGAAAAAGGAACAAGCAGATGGTGAACACCGTTATTATGTTAACTTGATCCAACAGCGGCATGCCTGCTCAAGACCCCTCAGATATTGATTAATAAGGCCATAAGGCTTATTAAATTATACCTTTAATCCGACCTCTCAAAACAAAACAGAGGAATAAATGCGGAACGTCCGCTCAAGAACTCTATGGTTTTTACTGCCGCATACCAAATTTTTCGGCGAGCCGTTTGCTGCAGCGGAAACAACAAACCTTAAAGCCTTTTTCCCTTATCAGCAAAAGACCTTGTATCTGCAATAAATACAAGGTCTTTTATTTCTTTAGAACGAGCCGTTTACTTGGTATCGAATTCCGGACGTCGTTAACCCAGGGAGGCCCGCGGGGGTTGGACACCGGTGGCTGTCGGAGCAGTATATTACGGATACTTTGACCCCGGAGCAGCGCATACTCCCGCTTTCGTAAATAAGGCTCACTTGCACGCTCCTCCGTTCGCGAAAGACGGATTTACATACTCAGGCTGAAGCTCTAGCGTAAGCGGTTTGACCGTCCGCCGGGCGCAAAATGCGGTGGCGCGGGCCTCTGTTCCCGTACTTGGCGCTCGGTGTAAGGCAAAGAAGGCGCGCCGGCTGAACCGTGTGCAAAACGTAAAAATGCCCCGTTGGTTTATACCAACGGGGCATTTTTCGGCCTCGGCATCAGTGTGAAGAACGCGCGATATGCGCCATGCCGTGATCATCGATTTAATCCTTGTAGTGAACCTTAAATTCGGTTCTGCCAAGGGATTCGGCCTTTTCCTTGCCGACCATGACGGGGTATTCAAGGCGCAGGCCGCCGACGCCGGGGACATATAAGTGGGCGCCGAGGGCGATGACCATACCCGGCAAAAACTCCCCCTTTGAAAAGCTCTTAATTCCCGGAGCGGTCCGGGCGCAGACGCCCAAACCGTGTCCGAATCCGTTTACGCCGTATTCAGACAGGCCATATTTCCCGTATACGGCCATGCCTTTTTGATAGACGTCCAAAATGGCGACTCCCGGCTTGATAGCGTTGAATACGGTGTCGACGACCTCCTCCCAGCAGTCGCCGAGGCGTTTCTGCTCAGGCGTGGGTTTCCCATAAAAAACGGGGACGCTGATATCCGCATAGTAGAGGTCGACGGCGGGATGGAGATCGATGATGACGTATTCGTTCTTCTTAAATTTCCTCTCGGTAGCTATTTGCGTGACGCCGCCCTGAAAGGCCGTACGTTCGCCGCCGCCGATCTCCGTGCCCGCCGTAATGGACCAGGACCAATAGCTGCCTTTTTCCCGGACGGCCTTTTCAACGACGCCGGCTATGTAATTTTCCGTGATGCCCTCCTCCAACGCGGCCAGCCCGCATTCAAATCCGTAATCGCCGGCGGCCGTCGCCAGGCGGAGGCGCTCGATCTCAGCCTCATCCTTGATCAGGATTACGTCATTGAGAATATCGACGCCGTTCGCGATTGCCGCGTTGGGAAGGGCCTCCTTCAAACATATGTATTCGGAGGCGGTGAGCATCCCCGGGGCCACCTGAGCGTTTCCGGGCATTTGCAGGTCGACGCCGATCTTACCGGAAGCCAGACCAAGCGAGGTGATTTTTTCGGCGATCATCGGTATGAGATCGTCCCCGGAGTATACGGCAAGCTGCATCGGAGGGCCCTCCAGGCGCACGCGCTCGGAGTCGCCGGACCAATAGAAGAAATATGTCTCGCCATTCCGGGTGACGAGCACCACACCGCGCCACGGCATGAAAATGCCCCCGAGATAATGGAGCGCGGCGCTTCTGGTGCCGAGGTAGGCGTCGAAACCGTACTCGCGCACCTTTTCGGCAACCCTTGAGCGCCTTTTTTCAAAGTCGATAGGCAACATCACAAAATCCTCCAAAAATATATTTTTTCACTACCCATTATTTAGCACTCTGCAATTTAAAACTATGCGATCAATATAACATATTCTTTTGCGCAATAAAAGACCTTCGTTATAAAAGATATTTTTTTGATGGGGCATAACAAAAAAAGGAAAAATAATTATGCAGTATGTATAAATATTTATATTATAATTAAAAGATATTGAAAATAACTACATGGTGTGATTTAATGATAAAGAAAAAAATATATTTATTTTTACCAAAAAGTGTCTGGGCAAACAGGAGCAGACCTTTTTTAAAGTAAAAATTCAGCCAGGGCTATGCCTGGCGGAGTTTATTCTTGTGAAAAGATAATATATTTTTTGGCATTCACATCGTTGGGGTTCTATATGTTTATTGGGTATTGACAACTTATGTGTATATGGAAGGAAACGCCGGATGAAAATTGTAGAAGCAGGAAGAATTTATCGATCAAAGAAAGAATTGATTTGCTGCAAGCTGAAGGAAGATATCCGGAAGGGCGTTGTTCCAATAGGTTCCGGCATTACGGTCAGCTCGATTGCTCAAATGTATAATGTCAGCGAGATTCCGGTGCGGGAAGCCGTGCAGAAGCTGATACAGGAAGGATATCTCGAAGTGAAGCCGCAGGCCGGCCTTAGCGTCAAGCCGATCAGCGCGGAAGACGTCCGCGAGATTTTTGAATTGCGTATGGTGCTTGAGCCCCTGGCGGCAACGCTGGCCGTAAAGCATATCGGGCCCGAGGAGATCAAGGTTCTGCGCGGGATCATTGAAGATTCCTTTGCCTACATTCAAACAAAGGATTATGTCGGGTATCTGAAACATAACCACGGCTTTCACAATTACATTTACAGCTTCGCGAACAATACCCGGCTTGCAGGCATGATGAAGGAAGTGCTTTCCTACTCCACAAGATACCCGCAGTATTACACCAACACTGCCCAGATCGAAAAATCCATTGCCGAGCATACCCGAATGGTTGACGCCATGGAGGCCGGAGAGGAGGAGATAACGCGCTGTCTGTTCGTGGTCCACACAAAAGACAGCTTTGACAATGTTTTACGCCGCCTTGAAGAGGCGGCCGGAAAGACCTGAGCGCCATACGGGGACGGTATCATTTGAAGATTCTCTAAAATTATTAATATTAAGGGGGACCACCATGAAAAAGAGAATAATTGCACTGATACTTGCAACGTTTATCCTGTTTGGCTGTGCTGCCTGTGCTTCACAGGGCACGACCGGAACTGCACCGAACTCCACGGCGACCCCTGTGGGAAATACCGAACCTCAGCCCGAAGCAAAGCCCTCCGGCGGCATTGCGCTGCTGACAATCAACACGTCGACTGTCGGCGGCGGCTGGTACCCCATGGGCACCGCCCTGGCCAACACACTGACGAACCATATTGAAAACTGCAAAGCGAGCGCGGCTCCGTCCGGCGGCACGGTGGAGAACATCAATGCAATATTGGACGGTACGGCCGATATTGCAATGTGCATGTGCGATATCCCCTATGCCGTTCATCATGGAACCTCCGACGAGTTTGAGCAGTATACCGGCTTCCGTACCCTGTGCATGTTTTCGAACAACATCATCCTCCTGGTTGCCAAGAAGAGCGCGGGCATCACGTCGGTGCAGGACCTTATCGGCAAAAAGGTGGGCATGAGCGTTGCCGGCAGCAATGCGTATAACCTTGCGTGCGATATTTTAGAGGCCCACGGCATTGACGTCGAGAAAGATATTCAAATCTATCAAGGCGGCCAGAGCCAGCAGGTCGAAGCCATTAAGGACGGCAACATCGACGCTTATATTATGACGCACCCGGCGGGGGGCGTGGGGTCCGGCCTGCTTGAACTTGATACCACCGAAGAAATGGTCGTCATTGATTTTGACGTCAATGCTTTGGCAAAGGTCAGCGAGGATTGCCCGGCTTATATGGTTGGCGAAGCTCCGGCCGGATACATTTCCTGCATGACTGAGAATGTCCCCACAATCGTCATCGGCTGTGTTTTCATGGTTGACGAGAGTCTGGACGAGGAGCTGGTGTATCAGATTACCAAGGTCATGTTTGAAAATAAGAAAGAACTGGACGGCGTCGCGCCGGCCTGGGAAGACACCAATGAGGCAACCGCCGCCGTAAACTGCCCGTTCCCCCTGCACCCCGGAGCCGAGCGTTATTACAAAGAGGTCGGCTGGGAAATCAGTATGC
>CAZVLO010000081.1:1295-5161 GCA_964628265.1 uncultured Papillibacter sp. | reverse complement strand
GACCTTTGACTGATAACGAAGCGCGGCAACGCTCCGCTTAACGGATAGACAGTCGGCAGGACGTACAAAAGCCCGTTGGGCTTCTATACAGAACAACAAGTTCGGAAGCCTGACGGGCGTGCTGCAAAATTTAGATGTCATTATGCCAAGGAGGGATAGTGCATTGAATAAACTTCGCGGATTTACTGCGGATGTGCTTGAAATGACGGGCTTGGAGAAGGATGCCCGTGGATACATAACCGCGTTATTCGGTCTGGCATCATCTTGTTTCTTCCTGTTTACTTCCTATTATGGTTCGCTGCCGAACATTTCGCAACGCGCCATGCTGCTGATCCTGGTACTCCCGATCATTATCATGGCGAAGCCCACATTCCCCAAATACCGGAAATTATCTTTCTGCTTTGATGTTATCTGTTCGATAGCGGCGCTGGCATCTTTTATATACGTCATTGCCATTCAGAAGGAAGTGGGCTGGCGTATGGGGAAACCGAACGATATCGATATGATTCTGGGCTTTATCGGCATTGCCGTTGTCATATTCGCAACCAAGAAAAAATCCGGGTGGGCCCTGCCGCTTATCGTGCTTGTATTTATTGCGTACGGCTTTCTCGGACGCTATATGCCCATGGCTCTCATGCACAAGGGTATACCGATCAGAACCTTTATTTCCAGTCTTTATCTTGCGGAAGAAGGACTCTTTACCACACCCTGTCAGGTCGCGGCAGATTTTATCATGGTGTTTATTATCTTCGGAGCGATTTTGGAGGCTACGGGCGCCGGCGAATTTTTTACCGATATTGCCGACGGGCTGTTCGGCCGTACCCGCGGCGGGCCCGCCAAGGCGGCCACCGCTTCCAGCTGCCTGATGGGGACGATCAGCGGCAGCGCGGTTGCCAACGTTGTGACGACAGGCACCTTTACGATTCCGCTGATGAAGAAAACCGGATACCGGCCCGAAGTCGCCGGTGCGGTGGAGGCCGTCGCTTCCACCGGCGGGCAGATCATGCCGCCCGTCATGGGCGCCGCGGCGTTCATCATGTCGGATTTCCTTGGAGTCCCATACTGGACGATTGTCAAAGCCGCCTTCATACCGGCTATGCTGTATTATCTGGCCCTCTACTTTATGGTTGATTTTGAAGCGGGAAAAACCAATCTCAAAGGACGTCCAAAGGAGGAGCTGCCCAACGCCAGGGAAGTCATAAAAAAGGGCTGGCATTTGCTTATTCCCATCGCGGTGCTTATTTATCTGCTTGGCGTTGTGAAATACTCCCCCCAGAAGAGCGCCGGCATCACCATCCTCTGCACTCTGGCTGTAAGCTTGTTCCGTCAGCATACCCGGATTAATTTGAAGAAATTGTTCATGGGTCTGATAAAAGGCGCGCTTGGCGGTGTTGAGGTCGCTGCTGTCTGCGCCTGCGCCGGCATTGTTGTAGGTATCGTGCTGCGCACCGGCCTCGGTGCTTCCCTTACCGGCATGCTGGTCCAACTGGCAGGCGGACGCCTGCTGGTTCTGATGGTCCTCA
This sequence comes from uncultured Papillibacter sp., assembly GCA_964628265.1. Taxonomy (GTDB): domain Bacteria; phylum Bacillota; class Clostridia; order Oscillospirales; family Oscillospiraceae; genus Sporobacter. The sequence goes on along the minus strand of CAZVLO010000081.1, from coordinate 3,638 downwards.
CGATGATCTGCTCCATCATTATGGGCATGGGCCTGCCCACTTCCGCCTGCTATATTATCGCGGTTGTCCTGATTGCCCCCGCCATGACCGATATGGGCGTTTCCGCGCTTGCGGCGCATATGTTCTGCTTTTATTTCGCATGCCTGTCCTGCATTACGCCGCCCGTCGCCCTTGCGGCTTATGCGGGCGCCGGCATCGCGGGCTGTTCATCGTTCAAATGCGGATGGCAGGCCGTGCGGCTCGGCCTTTGCGGATTCATCGTGCCGTACATGTTTGTCTATGGCCCGCCCCTGCTGATGCAGGCTCCGGTTCCGGAGATTATTCAGGCAATCATTTCCGCGTCAATCGGATGCTATGCGTTGGCGGCGTCGCTGATCGGCTATATGCGTACGAGGCTGGATATTATTTCGCGCATTATCCTGTTTGGCGCCTCTCTGTTTCTCATTATACCGGGAACGCTTACCGACTTGATCGGGCTTGCATTTGTTATTGTGATTTTTGTCCTTAATACTCTCCGGATGAAAAAGCATCCCGAAATATCGGCAACTGTCTGAACGAAATCCTTTATAACAAAATTTTTTGCCAGGAGGAAATGATGAACTACTCATTCTTTCAAAGAAACGCCGAAAAGGTCCGGGCCGAAATGCGCAGACGCGGCATCGACGTCATGATCCTGACGCACCAACAGAAATACTCCTATGTTTCCGGCAACTACCACAATGATTTTAACCTCGGCAACTGCATATTCGTATGGGCGAACGAGGAGCCGACGCTGCTCGTGGCCATTGCCGAATGGCGCCGCCTGAAATATGAGGGATATATCAAGGATATACGCTTCTGGAAATTACCGTATTCCTGCATGGAACCCGTCAGCTTTCTGGACGTTGCCACGCAGATCCTGCACGAGCATGAGTGCGAGAAGGCGGTGATTGCCGTTGAATATCCGTCTGTTCCTTACCGCTTCTATCACTGTCTGGAACAAAATTTCCCCGGCGCGACCATTATCGACGGCGAGAAGATGATGGACGAGCTCATGATGATCAAGGATGAGGAGGAACTGGAAATAACGCGCCGCGTGTGCGCGATGGGCGATGCGGCCCAGCAGAAGATCATTGAATATGCCCGCGTCGGCATTACCGAAGCGGAGCTGATGGGGCACTGTGAACAGGAAATGCGCCGCCTTGGCGCCACCTGGTACTATACGCCCAACCAGTGCAACTTCGGCGCCCGCATCGGCGGGGGAGATCATCTGCCCACAGATAAAATCCTGCGCAGAAACGAAGTTTTTTACACGGATTTCCACCCGGTGTGGCATGAATACCGTACGGACACCTTCCGCACATGGTGCTTTGGCGAGCGAAGCTATGAAATCCGCAAGATGACGGATACGATCGAGGGAATCATCCCCGAGCTGAACAAGAGGCTTGTCGCCGGCTGCTCGACAAAGGAAGCCGACCATTGGTATCACGCAAAGCTTGAGGAGGTCGGCTATCCCGATGCAGGCTCCGTGCCCTTGGGGCATGGCATCGGCACGGGGCACCTTCCCCCGTTCTTTACGGACGACAACGATGTTATCCTGAAGCCCAACACGCTTCTTTCGGTCAACTCCCATATCTATAATTTGCAGGAGGACTTTGCATTCACGCTGGAGTATATTGCCTGCGTAAAGGAAAACAAGCTTGAGCTTCTCACGAAGTTTCCTTTGGGTCTGGTATGCATTCCCATTAAATAGCCTCCCCCCGGCAAAAGGATAAAAAGGTGTGGAAAAGGCGCGCCGCCGGAATCACAGATAAGGAAGAAAAGCCATGCAGACCATTCTGTACCTGTTTCTGATCGCTGCCGTTGGCTATGGGCTCGGCAGCATTAAAATCAAAGGATTGTCTCTGGGAACCTCCGGCGTTTTGATCGCTGCCCTGGTATTTGGACACTTCGGCGTTGAAATAGCCCCCGTTGTGCGAAATCTTGGCCTCGCGCTTTTTGTGGGCAGCGTCGGCATTATTGCGGGGCCCGTCTTTTTCCGCAATTTCAGGAAAAGGGTCTATGCTTATCTGATTCTCGGGGTAATGATCACGGCCGCGGGCTGCGTTATCACGATTGTTGCGGGAAAGGCGCTGGAGATCCCGCCCGCCCTGGCGATCGGCATGTTTACCGGAGCGCTCACCTCCACCCCCGGGCTAGCGGCCGCCATGGAAGCGACAGGGGATGCGCTGGCCTCGGTGGGCTACGGGATCGCCTATCCGTTCGGCGTGGTTGGCGTCGTGCTGTTCGTGCAGCTGTATCCCAAGATCATGAAAATCGATATGCCTCTGGAGGTGGAGAAGCTGCATGCCCGCCTTCACCTGC
>CAZVLO010000081.1:0-1285 GCA_964628265.1 uncultured Papillibacter sp. | reverse complement strand
AAAAAGACCAACGGTTTTAAGGTTCTGGAGTCTTCGGGCCTGATGAACTTTTCGGCCATCCTGACGGTTGGGCTGCTGCTGGGCGGCATCACGATTCCCCTGCCCGGCGGCATGTCCTTCAACCTCGGCGTCGCCGGGGGCCCCCTGTTTGCGGGGCTTGTCGCGGGGCATTTCGGACACATCGGAAGATTTTCAATAGAAGTGCCGGAGAGGGCTGGCAAACTCATGCGGGAACTGGGGCTTTGTCTCTTCCTGCTTGGCGCGGGAACGGAGGCGGGCGCGGGCTTTGTCGAAGTTCTTATGGAATATGGCTGGACCCTGTTCGGTGTGGGAATGTTAATCACGCTGATGCCGATGCTGCTCGCCTGCCCGGTATCCCGGTTTCTCCTGAAGCAGGATACGCTTTCCACGCTGGGCTCGGTCTGCGGCGGGATGACCTCCACCCCTGCTTTGGGGGCGCTGATCACGGTCACGGAGACCGAGGATGTGGCGGCGTCCTATGCGGCCACGTATCCGTTTGCCCTGATCTGTATGGTAATATTCAGCCAGGTTATGGCGATCGTCTGGTGAAAAAGCCCGGGCCGGCCCTGTCGGGACGGAGCGGGTTTCCCGGCCGGGAACGGGCCGCGAAGAAATGAGCTCAAGATCATTTAAAAGGAGTTTGGACAATGGATGGGAACAGCTACGCAGGCGCTTTGTTCGCCCGCTCCAGGGCCGCGCAGAAAGTCGTTGAAACATATTCGCAGGATCGGCTTGATGCGATCGTGCGCATGTTTGCCAAGGTCGTATTCGACAACGCCGAGCCGCTGGCACAGCTTGCCGTCGAGGAGAGCCGGATGGGCGTTTATACCGATAAAGTCGCGAAAAACAGGAGCAAATCGCGGCTGATCTGGAGCGATTTGAAGGGCAAAAGGACCGTGGGCATTCTGGCCGAATATCCGGAGCTGGGGCTGGCGGAGATCGCCAAACCGATCGGGGTCGTCGCAGCGGTGACCCCATGCACAAATCCTGTCGTGACGCCCATGTGCAACGCCATGTTTTCCGTCAAGTGCGGCAACAGCGTCATCATAGCGCCTCACCCCCGCGGAACAAAAACCGTCGCGCGGCTGGCGGAGCTCTACCACGCAGAGCTGAGGAAAATGGGCGCGCCGGAAGACCTTTTCCTCGCCATCGATCAGCCCACCGTGGAGCTCTCCGCGGAGGCCATGTCTATGGCGGACGTGGTCATCGCCACCGGAGGAGCGGGAATGGTCAAGGCTGCTTATGCCAGCGGAAAACCCGCCCT
>CAZVLO010000080.1:5698-12193 GCA_964628265.1 uncultured Papillibacter sp. | reverse complement strand
TTACAGTGCACAATTCGCCCGGTCAAGGCGCTCAATCTCGCGCGGAATATTCATCTTGTTCTTCTGAAGTATATTCATACTTCGGCTTAGCTATATCGTTAAATAGTTCGATGATGAGTTTCGAATAAATGACATATTTCCAAACAGAATGGAAAAGACTCTTCTTACTTGCAGCATCCTGATATAAGTTTACTGCTTGAATGGTTTCTGTTAATTCGGTTGATTCCGGTTTTAAACCGATAACATATGTACTATCCATTTGATAAAAATCATCATAAAGTTTGATATATAGAGCTGTTTTCCCGGTGCCTTTTCTTCCATAGAAAATTGAGCTTCTTTTCTCTAGAGCCATTTTATAAGCATAAGTTTCAATAAAATAACTTAACAGGTCGTTCTTTTCATCTTCTGCTACTGAATAACCGATACCCAATTTAAGTAGATTCAATTCTTTTTCAGCTTCATTTAATGATGTTTTTAGTGTTTTCTTTCTTTTTGGTAACCATTGTGATATTTTTTCAACGCAATCTTTTGCAGAATCATATTCAAGTAGAATTTCGTTATAATCAACAGGAGCATTGTATGGTTTAGGTGCTACAAGAAGAACTCTTTTCCCTAAAGCATACCCTAAACCAGCATATAATGAATTCTTTGAATTATCTAGCTCAGCTGTAGTCTTGGTTATGCTAGATAAATGAACAACAATATGTGTGCTACTATAAATTGAATCAAGATACCATTCTAATGGTTGATACGCTATTTCAGAGCTATCATCACAAATTTGAGAGTATGTTGAACTTTTAATAAAATCCAATGTGTCCATTTCTGCTTGACTATTAGCGCTGCTTTTGATATAGAAAACATCAATACTATTCTCTTTATCTTTCGATAGTTGATGTAATTGATCAATTAAAATACTCTTTTTATCAACATCAGTTTGTATTTTTCTCTTGATATCTTCAGCATTACTAAAGTCTGAATAGCCTACACTTTTTAGGATATTCACTTTTTCATAATTCTGCACAGCATTTTTAACATTTGCATTAAGCATTAAGAAAAGAGGTTTCTTTCTACCAATGGCATATCCCAATTCAAAAAAAACATTCGCATTTAGATATGTTAAGTCACAAGCAAAAGTTTCTGCCTTATCAATTTCAGCTAATATTTGTCTGTTTATTAATTTACCATTGACTTTCATACTTTCCCAAGTAATTGCCTTAGTTCCTAGACTTTTTGCTACACTTTGAATAGCATCAACATTATCACCATTTCCGCTTTTTTGTTTACTTTGGTATGCAAAAAAGATAGCACCACTATTATTAGCCTTTGAGCTTTTCTTCTTTTTAGCCAAACTATCAATCTCCTTTGCATGTGACATTTTTTATCATTATATTATACTTTTCGTTGTAAATAAAGTGAATATATGTATATTCTCCATAAATATTGAAACATGTCATTTGTAAAGAGATTGCTCATAAAAAAGCCCCCGTCCTTCGACGGGAGCCCCTCAAAATCTCTATTGCTTTTTTATTCCAAATATAGTAATATTAACCCATCGAGAATATAATAAATGCGGCAGTCATGGAGTGTTGCGAGCACTCCATGACCTGTGCAGGATGACAGCGCATCCAACACAACAGCATAAGCTGCACCCACTCTGTATTATAACGGCCCTTCCTCATTTTGGCAAGGCGTTATAATCTTGTGTTTGCATTTTAATGCGGTGTTAGGATACGTCCTACCACCGCATTTGTTATTTCTCGATGAGGGACCCGAGGGGCTGCGCCGCAGCCCCCGCGCTCTCCCTCATTGAGATTTATATGGGAGGCCATAAAAATGCTGGATTACCAAAAGCTCTACAAGATTATCTTCAACGGCATCACCGACGCGATTGAATGTATGGAGACCGGCGCCGGCTACCTGCAGGCGAAGGAAACGCTCGTCAAAGCCCAGCAGGCGGCGGAGGAATATTTCATCAGCGAGGAAGACGACGGCGCGGCGGACGAGAGCGCCGCCAACCTCCGCGCCCTTCCCGGCGACCCATGTCAAGACCCTAAAACATCACGTCCGGGTAGACAGAAAGCTGCTTATCATCCCAATAACCCACGCCTTATGTTATAATGAACCTGCCGAAAGCCTCCCTCCTGAGGGAGGTGGTGCAAAGAGACTTCTTTGCGCCGGAGGAAGTGTAAAAAATGAACCCTCGCGCGGGGCGCTCCCCTGGGACGCCGCGAAAAATATATATACACACGCATGTAATATTGCATAAAAGAAATCAAGGAATCCAGTGACGGCAACGGTTTAACCCCTGACGAGATATCGATGATACAGTATTTTCCGCATAAATATCAATGCCTTTGTAACTATTTAGAGGTTAAAATCTGATAAAACGTCTTAAATATGACATGCTTTTATGATAATATGAGACCGATATAGCATATTTAACAATAGGAAGTGGCCTTAAATGCAATTTTCAAAACGAATGGACTATTTTAAACCCGGTATTTTCTCCGTGCTGGCTCAGATGAAAAACGACCGGCTCAAGGCTGGCAAGCGGGTTATCGACTTAAGCGTCGGGACGCCGAATATACCGCCCGCCCAGCATATTGTGGACGCCCTGGTGGACAGCGCCCGGGACCGGAGTAACTACATATACGCCCTCAGTGACTCGCCGGATCTGCAGGACACGGCGGCGGCGTGGTATCAAAGCAGATACGGGGTGACGCTGGACCCCCGGACGGAGGTCACATCGCTTTTGGGCTCCCAGGACGGCCTGGCCCATATCGCGCTGGCAGTCATTGACGCGGGCGACACGGTGCTCGTTCAGGACCCCGGTTACCCCATCTTCTGCGACGGACCCGTGCTGGCCGGGGCCGAGCTGTATAAAATGCCCCAGAAGCCGGAAAACGGCTGGCTTGTCGATCTCACCGCCATCCCGGAGGATGTGGCGCGGCGGGCGAAATTCATGATCGTCTCCTACCCCAACAACCCCGTCACGAGCCTTGCGCCCCCGTCCTTTTACAAAGATCTTGTCGCCTTTGCGAAAAAATATGATATCCTTGTCCTCCATGACAACGCCTACAGCGAGCTTGTTTTTGACGGACAGACCTGCGGCAGCTTTCTCTCCTTTGAGGGCGCCAAGGATATCGGCGTTGAGTTCAATTCCCTTTCCAAAACCTATGGCCTCGCCGGCGCGCGCATCGGCTTTGCCGTCGGAAATAGTCAAATCATATCCATGCTCAAATCTCTCAAGTCGAATCTGGATTACGGAATGTTCCTGCCGATTCAGAAAGCGGCCATCGCCGCCCTCAGCGGCCCCCAGGACTGTGTCACCACGACACGCTGCGCCTATGAGACCAGGCGGAACGTACTGGTAGAGGGCCTCTGCGGGATCGGCTGGCCTATGGACAAACCGCCCGCCACCATGTTCGTCTGGGCAAAGCTCCCCGGTACTTATAAAAACAGCGAGGAGTTCACAAAGGAACTCCTCGACAAATCGGGCGTGCTGGTCACCCCCGGCTCCGCCTTCGGCCGGGAGGGTGAAGGCTATGTGCGCCTGGCGCTCGTCCAGGAAGAGGATACGCTCAAAGACGCCGTCCGCCTCATAGACGAAAGCGGTATCCTGAAAAAGTAGGGGACGCAGTCCTCGGTTTCACGTGTCAGACGGGCGGACACACGGTTCGCCCCTGTCTTTATTTGTCGTAGATGCCCCTGCCTTCGGCGTCGGTGCTGATGTAGCTTTCGGCCAGGCAGATGGAGCAGTGGAACACCGGTTTATCAACTTGCAGGAGACGAAGGGGCAGGTGCTTCATCCCGCCGGGGACGAAGATCATGCAGCTTTTGTCGATGCGGTGTGTTTCGCCGTTTAAGGCAAATTCGATGACGGCATTCAATGCGTCCGGGTTTTCAGGGTCGCTGCCGAAAAAGCCGACCATCTCGTCGTTGGGGTGCACATGCTCCTCAAAGAGCGAGCCTTCTACGGCCGTGTGGTACCAGGAGGTATTCATCTGGAACGCGCCGGGAATCAGATTGCCGTCCATCCAAAGGATGCGCCTGCCGAATTTCTTGTATCTCTCAAGGAATTCAGCGGGGAATTCCGGCTCCTTGAGCTCCGTGATATAATACTTGCCGTATTCGCCCTCACTATTCATAACCGTCATCGTCAGTCCATCTCCAATCGTATAAATTTGATTAAATTTTACCACAGCCATTATAAGAATGATAGAACATGATCATAAAAAAATGAAAATTTTCGCCGCGCTGTCAAATTTATTTTAAACATATATTATTTGCTTTGAGTATTCATTTATTCGCCGCACATAATAAAATCGTAACAAGCGGCGACAAAGCGCTGCTGAATTAAATGACGAAGGAGACAGACGCTATGGCCAGAAACAATAACAGAATAGTAAATCCCAACGCGCGCGCCGCGCTCGACCGCCTGAAGATGGAAACTGCCAATGAAGTCGGCGTCCAGCTCAACGAGGGTTATAACGGCGACCTGAAATCCAAGGACGCCGGTCATATCGGCGGCAACATGGTCAGAAAGATGATACAGTCCTACGAAGATAATGCCGCGGGTAGCCAGTAACCAATGAATAACAAAAGACGGCTTATCACAGCAGATAAGCCGTCTTTTGGAGAATGGATAGATATCGGTTCATCTTCGGAATAAGCCTGCCCGTGGATCGAGTTATTCATCGGAATTCCGTTTCAATGCCGACAATCTCCGCGTCGGTGTTTCCCTCAATATACCGTTGGATATTGTCCATGATGCTGTCGGCAAGCTGATGGGTGGCGGCGACGGCGACAATGGTAATAACGAGCGTCTGATGAATATCCTGCGCATCCGTCTCGGCGACTGAAACATTGAATTTGTTCCTGATTTTCGCCATCAGGCTTTTCAATACGCTGCGCTTTTCCTTGAGCGAACGCACCCAGGGCGCGTTCAGCTTGACCTTTAATACGGCAATGACCATTTGTTGCCCCCTACAGACTCATACCTGTAATATTCTCTGCACACAATATTATCACAAAAATGCGAAGGAGATATATCATGATCCGTAAAAATCGCGCGACACAGCAAAAAAGCGCGGGCGACGACGTCGATATAAAAATCAAAGCCGAACAGACCGGCAGCCCCATAGTTGAAAAAATGATGGAAAACCACGAACTCAAAGCCGAAAGCGCCGGCCTGGCCACAGAGGACAACAAATTTAACAGTATCAGTTCAAGCTGACCCGGCAGGCCCCATCCAAGGATGGGGCCTGCCGGATTGACAAATAATATATATAAACATATAATGCATATATGATTTATAATATAATTCATTTACTGAAAATACTTAGAAACAGGCGCGGCGGAAAGGACGATTCGTTTTGAAGATTTCGACGAGAGGCCGGTATGCGGTCAGGCTGATGCTTGATTTGGCGCAGAATGCTTCCGACCGTTATGTGACGATCAAGAGTATAGCCGAGCGTCAGGAAATATCCGGCAAATATCTGGAGCAGATCATATCCTCCCTGAGCAGGGCAGGCTTTGTGAAAAGTGTGCGCGGCTCCCAGGGCGGGTATAAACTGGCAAAGCCGGTTTCAGAATATACGATTGGTTCGATTCTGAGGCTCATTGAGGGCAGCCTTGTCCCGGTGGCCTGCATGGATGATGAGCCGAATCAGTGCCCGCGCTGTGAGACATGCGTAACGTTGGACGTGTGGAAGCAGATTGACACCGCGGTGAGTCAAGTCGTAGACAACATTACACTTGAGGATCTGGTTAAAAAGCAAAGCTTGACGCAGGCGCTTTAGGAGAACCGTTATGTCGGAAAAAGTTATGGTGGCAATGAGCGGCGGCGTGGATAGCTCCGTTGCGGCGTCATTATTGGTCGAACAGGGTTATGAGGTATGCGGGGCAACCCTCAGGCTTTTCGCTAACGAGGACATCGGTCTGGCGAATGCCAAAAAAACCTGCTGCTCGCTGACCGATGTGGAGGATGCACAGAGCGTCGCTTACAGGCTCGGTATCGATCATTTTGTATTCAATTTCAGGGACGACTTCATGAGACGCGTGATCCGGGTCTTTGCCGATGCCTATATAGCGGGTAATACGCCGAACCCGTGTATCAGCTGCAACACATTTATCAAGTTTGACAAGCTGCTGGAACGCTCTCTGCTTATGGAAAAGGATTATATTGCAACGGGCCATTACGCCAGAATCACATATGACGACGCGACGGGACGGTATCTGCTGAAAAAGGCTGCGGACGCCTCAAAGGATCAGACGTATGTCCTGTACGCGCTCACCCAGGAGCAGCTCAAGCGAACGCTTTTTCCGCTGGGCGAGCTGAACAAAAACCAGGTGCGCGCACTGGCAGAAGCCCGCAATCTCATCAACGCAAAAAAGCCGGACAGCCAGGACATCTGCTTCGTGCCGGACGGTGATTACGCGGCATTTATAGAAAATGCACTGGGCTATAAAAGTGCGCCGGGTGATTTTATTGAC
>CAZVLO010000080.1:1458-5688 GCA_964628265.1 uncultured Papillibacter sp. | reverse complement strand
GGTAAGATTCTGGGCAGGCATAGGGGTCTGATCCATTACACCATCGGTCAGCGCCGCGGTCTGAACATGAGCTTTGACAGACCGAAATATGTCATCAGTAAAGACGCAGCTTCAAATACCGTAGTCATCGGAAACGAAGAGGAACTGTACAGCATAGCTATGACGGTAAAGGACCTGAATCTGATATCGGTATCATCCCTGACAGAACCGATTGCAGCAACGGTTAAAACGCGTTACAGTCAGAAGGAAACGCCCGCAACGCTGTATCCGCCTGAGGACAGCCGGATGACCGTATTGTTTGAAAAGCCGCAGCGCGCCGTCACGCCCGGGCAAGCCGCCGTATTTTACGACGGTGATACCGTTATCGGAGGCGGTACCATCGTCTGAGCGCGTCCATCAGCATGAAGCCCGACCTGCCGGTCGGGCTTCGTTTTTTTACAAAAATATGAGAATAAACCGCGTTCCTTATTTCGGGGTATAGAACAATATTGAGCAATACGGCGTGCCCTTCCCGCTCATATGATAACCGACCCCGCTAAACCTGAAATCGGGGTCGAGATTGTTCCGGCGGTGGCCCTCCGAGTTCATCCATGCCCTGACAAGCGCCTCCGGCGTTTTAAAGCCGTACGCCAGATTTTCACCGGCCGCTCTGTATTTAAGCGCGTTTTCGGCGAAAATCGTGAAACAGCGCGTACCATCCGGCCTGGTATGCCTGAAGAGGACAGACGCTTCCTTCGCTCGTGTATCGGCCATGTCACCCAGCGTATCCAGCGTTTTAAGGTCGGCGACTCCGCTTTTTTGGCGTTCGAGATTGATAAGCCGAATGACTTCCGCTTTATATCCCGCAGCCGGCTCACCGACTTTCTGAGAAGGCGGCGCGGTTTCAGCAGACATATTTGATTCTTCATTCTTTTCAAGCATCAGTTCACCCACTTCTATAAACATTAAGCTTACAGTATACAGTATTATTTACATACCGATTATGTGAGTACCGGACGCTTAAAGCACCACGGAGGCGGACGCACGTCCGCCTCCGTGGCGCCGTGATTATTAGCTTTTCGGAAATTTTACCGTTATCGATATTTTACTCTTTGCGTCGACTTAATCCTACGCATTTCCTGTAAAATTCAAAAGTATCGTTACGTTAAATCTATGTAAAATCTCTTTCTTATGTAATATCCCCCGGCAGCTATCTGTACCAGATGATAAAAACGAGTATATAACCGGTAATAACGGCAGACAAGGTAAACGGTACGCTCACCTTCATAAACTGTCCGGCACTGACTTCATACCCCTCTTTTCGCAGGATGCCCAGGGCGGTGATGTTTGCGGAGGCGCCGATGGGGGTAAGGTTTCCGCCCAGGGTGGCACCGGATAGCAGTCCGAAGTACAGGAGCGTCGGGTCGACGCCGAGTATGGCGGCTATACCTGACACCACAGGCAGCATGGTGGCTATATAGGGTATATTGTCAATAAACGCCGACAGGAGCACCGAGGCCCAGACGATAAGGGAATACATCGCCAACAGATTGCTGCCGCTGATTTTAACAAACGCCTGTGCGATGGCGTCCACGACGCCGGCTTCCGTAATTCCGGCGATGACAATGAAGAGCCCCGCCAGCAGACACAGGGTAAAGTAATCGATGGACAAAAGCGCTTCTTTAACGACATGAAAGTCCTTTTTGACGATTAACGCCCTGATGAGACTGACAACGAACAATACCATGCAGATCAGGCCGTTCGTTATCTGTGGTTTTCCGGGAATAAAAGAGGCGAGAATAAGCAGGACAATGGTACCTAAAAGTATCACTGTTGGGAAATAATCCGTGACAACCGTTTTGTCCTTGAGTTCGATTTTCTGCGTATCCTTCCTGAATACGAACAGCAGAACGAGAGCTGAAACAACAGCGCTGATTTCGACAACCCAGAACATGCCGGGTCTCCCCTTATAGGCGAAAAAGTCAAGAAAGTCCAATCCGGCATAGCCGCCCAGCAGAATCGAGGTTGTATCGCCGACCAGGGTGGCGGCGCCCTGCAGATTCGATGAAATCGCTATGGCGATAATGCTTAAGACAGGAGAGATTTTAAGCTTTTTGGATATGGTCAGGGCAACGGGCGCCACCATCAGGACCGTGGCGACGTTGTCCACGAAAGCGGAAATGATTCCGGCGAAAAGAGAGAGCGCTATGATCGTCCATTTCACGTTCGGCATTCTCTTGATGATCACATCAGCCAGCAGCGCGGGCATTTTCGACTCGATGAAGAAAAACACAACACCCATGGTTCCGGCAATCATCATGATGACATTCCAGTCGACAGCGAAGAATACATTCCCTAGGGGCAGAATGCCCAGTATGACGAATACCGCGGCTGATGCCACCGCCACATACGCCCTGTATTTCGGAAGAACCAGCAGCAATACGTACGTCACCGCAAATATAATAAGTGCCAAAGTCATGATATCTCACCTTTCTATAACGAAAATTGCAGTCGGCAGACTACATTATAACCGCAGAAAGGCTCATCCGCTATAATAATCTGTTCCTTTTTTGCAAGTTCGTACTTATTCTTAAAAAACCGGGAGGCAAAAGAATTGCCCCCCGGTATGCTTAAGCCCCCACTGTCTCGGGATGCAGGTCCTGAAGCAGAAAGTCCAGACCGCCCACTTTTTTGATGAAATCCGCCGACGGCATTGCCGTTTCCAATTCCCAGCCGAGATAACCGTAGAAGTTGTCGGCGAGCTTTTCGTTGTCCACGGTACGGTCTTTGAGAGGACCGGCCTCCAGCGGCGGTTTGCCGACAGCTCGGCCGTCGATTTTAAAATCCTTCCGCCGGTAGCCTTCCCGGAGATTAAAGGCGTGGCGCAGCGTAAAGGACCTGTAAGCAAAATGCGTCAGCTGCTCCTCCGTGTAATGGGTGCCGGTAATGGCCTCCACCATCTTTATGGCGATCATGGGCGCCAGCAGGAAGTTGCCGAAGCCGCAGACACCGGCGCAGTTGGTGAATTCCCATTCGAGAAGACCTGCCGCATCGTCCTTGCCGGTGTTTTCAAAATTATATCTAGCCTCCCAGGGCAGGTGTCCGTAGGGCACGCCGCGTCCTCCCTTGATATGACGGCCCGGTGTGGGATCGTACTGGAAGATGCGCGCCAGACCGGGGTTAAAGCGCGCGCCGTGCATCGGCAGCTCAATACCGCTGGCGGTGACGAGGCATTCCTCGCCGCACCGCGGGAAGCCAGGTTCAGCTGGACGCCGATGCCCTCATAGGCGCAAATTTTTTCGGCGATGGCGACGATGGCGTCAGGGTCTCCCCATTTGAGGTCGACGCCGCCCAGTTCCTCCATGGTGACGATGCCTTTTTCATAGCACTCCATCAGCCAGGCGATTGTATTGCCGAAGGATATGGTGTCGTAACCATATTCGTTGCACAGATGGTTGAGTATGACCGCTGTTGCGGAGTCCCCGTTTAAGAGCATGCTGCCGAAGGCACCCAGCGTCTCGTATTCGGGGCGGCTGGCGTGCTCCAGCTGATATTTGCCCTTGTTGAGCTTATAGACGGCGCCGCATTTGATATAGCAGCTGTCGCAGCCGGATTTGCCGACCTTGTATTTCGGGTTCATGATCATGCCGGTGAGCGCTTCCGCCTCTTCCTCGGTCATTTCCTCCGGCACGCCTGCCCAGTTTTTGATGGGGGCGTCCGCCTGGAGAACGCAGGAATCATACTCGGCGGAGGTGCCGGTGTTCTTAAACTGCGCGACAACGCCCGCTCCTTTGCCGCCCTCCGCACCGTGGGCGAGGCATTCCTTATTGCAGGCCACAAGCGCCGCCTCGTCATATACCGAAATCTTTGCAGTGCCGCTGCAGACGAGGGCTTTCAGGTTCTTTGAGCCCATAACGGCACCGGAGCCGCCCCTTCCGGCAGCCCGATGCCCCTCGTTGATGATGGCTGCCATGTAGGATAGGTGCTCTCCGCCGGGCCCGATCTGCATTATGCTCAGGTTTTTGCCAAGCTCTTCGCGTATAAGCTCCTCAACCGCGATGGTTGTTTTACCCCAGAGGTGTGTCGCGTCCCGGAATTCCACCTTTCCGTCGCAGAGGTATATGTAGACGGGTTTTTCGGATTTGCCCCTGATGAATACAGCGTCGAAGCCCGATCGCCGGAAGTGGGGACCAAAGGAGCCGCCGCAGCTGGAATCGTTCCAGAAATCATTGACAGGTGATTTGCATACGA
>CAZVLO010000080.1:0-1448 GCA_964628265.1 uncultured Papillibacter sp. | reverse complement strand
CGGGCGCTCAGTAAGGCCTTTGTCCCCGTCATGGGGCCGGCGACGAAGCCGATGACGCTTTCCGGCGCGAAAACATGTGTTTTTGCCGGCATCAGCTCGTACAGATACCTGGCGCCCAGTGTAACGCCGCCAATGTAATAATACGCCCATTCGGGGCTGAGCTCCTGTATTTCATACGAATAATCTGTCAGGTTAATGATAAGAACTTTGCCGTTGTATCCATACATAATACGATACCTGCCCTTTCACGCAAAGTGATACATCCTTGCTATGTATTATTATACAGCACCCCGAATTGGTTAAATATATTGATTTCTATAAAAAACAGGCTGCCAATCTGTATCGTCCTACGACTTAACGGGCCGCGTGGATATGTTACAAATTGTATATTTGTGGCTAGCCGGAAAAAGAACACTCGCAAGGGTTATTGGATGTTACCGGAAGCGGTATCTTTAAGCCGTACATCAGTGCCTTTAGGCAGCACAGCCTAAAGGCTGCGTTCCAAACCGGCTGTGGGTAAAGCGGAAAACAGGTTTTACCACTTTACCCACAGCTCTGCTGTTGCTCCTGACGACACCGTACCGCTACTGAGCAAAATCAATTTTGGTTGTTTTTTGAACTATACTTTTCTTCACAAATCTGTTAAGGGGTCACATATCCGGCAGATACTAAGAGCTTCCATGCCTTATCGCGGTTCTTCTCGCTCATCATGACGAGGGGTCCCGTGCAGCCCATACCGCTTTCAGCATAGATTCCGTTATCCCAGAGAACCCTTACGGCATCCTCAATGTCCATGACTTCAATGCCAGTGATGCTGGCAGGAACGGGCTCCGCCGGCGGTGCGGGAATCTCCTCCGGGGCGAGTGTCGCACTGCTTTTTCTTTTTCGCGCGGCTAAGATGGCTGAAAGACCGGCTTTTTCTGCGGCTTCAAGTTCCATTTTCGCAATGCTCCACCAATCACCGCGGATCAGATCAGCTGCGTATGTGATGGCGCCCGCAATGACCGGCGCACCGGACGCACGGGAGGCGATTAAAACGAGCCTTCCGCGCTCGCGATCACCAATGCCGGGGCCGTAGCCGCAGCCGACCGTTTCGAAGCTTCCCCCGGACGTGAAGGCAGAAAGCATTTTCATAAGCACATTACCGGTAAGCGAATCGCACACGAGCACATCTGGCGTGCCGAGCAGCACGTCGTTGCCGCGCATGACGGTGCCGCCGTCATGTCGCATCGATTCGGCGAACGTAATAGGATAACCGTTTTCGGATAGCTGTCTGAGTGCAGATTCTGTCACACGCGCCCCGTCAATGTTGAGGATACCGACGGTAGGCTTAGGGTTACCACAGGCCTTGGCGGTGATTATGCCGTATAGGGCATTCTTTACCATGCCCTCCGTCCGGTCTGCGCTTGAGGAGCCTGTTGTCGTCGCAATATACATTTCCTTGCCCA
>CAZVLO010000079.1:2785-12582 GCA_964628265.1 uncultured Papillibacter sp. | reverse complement strand
TGAGGTCCCATGCTCAGCTTTTGCTAAACATGGGACCTTTGTCTACAGTCTGAGATATCCCCGTCTAAAGACGGGGATATCGTTTTGTAAAAATGACAGCACCGCCCTTTATGGCGGGGCCGGGGATTTTTAATCCCGGAATAATGTCGGCATAGCTTGGTATGAATTACCGGCTATGCCGATTTTTCTGGTGAATATATCAGCAGCAATCTATCATCTCATTAAATGTCTGTTTCAGAAGTTCATAGATTATCATATACCGCTCATGAAAAAAGCTGTCCTTTAACATAACAAAGTTAAACTCACGCTGTTCAGAAAAACCAGGTATATTAATAACCGCAAGACTTCCGTCTTCTATTTCATTTTTCGCCGCCACTTCAAACAGAAATGTGATGCCTAACCCATTCGAAACCATTTTCTTTATGGCAGCCATATTACCTATTTCAATCACCTTTTCAAATGCGTGGAGCGAATAATTTTTTTTTTGCAGTATGTTTTCAAAGATTTCCCGTGTGCCCGATCCTCGTTCCCGCAAAATCAGGCGGCTTTTTATAATCTCCTGAAAACCCACCTCCTCATATGCAAAACCCGATTTCGGTGAGCACACGGGAATAAACTTTTCAAGGCTGAAAAGTGAGGAATCGTATTTTGATTTATCAAACAGCCCTTCCACAACAATAAAATCCAACTGACCGTTGTTCATCCGCTCAAGCAGAATCTGTGTAATCGCAACGGACATATGAATTTTCATTACCGGATAGATGATTGCAGGGGTTATCATAGACACCTCAGTAGTTATTGTGTCTTTATTTGCCCAGGCGGGGATACTGCACTACATAAAATAAAAGCCGGTCATTTTCCTTGCCCAAAGACAACCTCGATGACGTTTGTTTCGCATAAAGTAAAGACTTCACTGAAGGGTTTTTCCCTCGGTGAAGTCTTTACTTTCCAAGACGAACGCCCTTTATAGAGGGGCTGTTTGATTACGGGTTTTAATAGTCTTCTTCTCTAAAGCCCGAAGGGTTCGCAATAATGCGCTGCACATCGATGACGTAGCCGGTGACCATATTCATCATTGCTGTCGATTGGGCAGACATCTCCTGGCTTGACGCCGCTGACTCCTGAGCAGCGGCTGTGTTGCTTTGAATCACCTGGGATACCTGAGTGAGGCCTGCGTTCAGCTGTTCGATCGCATCCACCTGCTGCATGCAGCCGACCGCAATATCTGATATAGAGTCAACCGCACGCGAAACGCCGGTCATGATGCTGTTCAGCGTCATTTCCATGTCTTCACCGATACCCAGGCCGTCTTTTGATTTGCCGATGCTGTCGCTCAAAAGTTCATTTGTCTCCTGAGCGGCTTTCGCGCTTTTTTCGGCGAGATTTTTGACTTCTCCCGCCACGACCGCGAAGCCTTTGCCGTGGATGCCGGCGCGTGCCGCCTCAACAGCCGCGTTGAGCGCCAGGATGTTTGTCTGGAACGCGATGTCCTCGATGACTTTAATTACATTTGATATGTGCGCTGCCGCCTCATTAATATCATTAAGCGCACGTTTCAGACGTTTCATTTTTTCGCTGCCGGCTCTTGCCTCTGCATTGACCTTCTCCGACAGTTCTTTTGTAGTGACGGCATTATCGGAATTTATCCTGGTTCGCTCCAGTATTTCAGATGCAGTCGCCGAGATTTCTTCGATGGCCGCAGCCTGCTCAGATGCGCCCTGTGAGAGCGTCATTGACCCGGAACTGATCTGTTCAGCCGCCGAGGCAACATTGCCGGCAGTATCCCGTATGCTGCGGATTATATCGCAGATGGAATCATCGATCTTGTTGTTGTTATCCATAATCCTGCCGAAATCGCCTGGGTAATGGCTGACATCCGCACGCACTGACAGATTCCCCTTGAGTATGTCGCCTGACGCCCTGTCAAGAATCATCGTGACTTTTAAAAGAGAGATCTGAATCTGGCGAACAGCGCGCGCCAGCTGCCCGATCTCATCCTTTCTTCCGACGATGTCCACCTTAAAATCCGTGTCTCCGGAGGACAGGTTCTCCGAATACTTTTTAAGCTTTTTGATCGGCCTGACGATGCTGTTTGTCATGAGCAGGACCGCGGCAGTCAGGATCAGCAAACAGGCAATGAATAGTGCAATACCCAGCGGCATGACTTTGGCGGCATGGTCCGGATTCGCGTATGCCTTAGACAGGTTTGCCATTAAATAGAAAGCCAATATGGAGATGCTGATGTACGAGGGTAGGATAATGCTAAGAACCATTTTCGCACGAAGGCCCAAATGTGTGGTTTTTTCAGTCTTCATCAAATATCACCGTTCTTTCGCTGTAAGTGCTGATATAGTATTCATCGGCAGAATTCACAGAAATTTTAGAAGAAGAGGGATATATTTATTCTGTATGCTGCGGCATGGTACTTCAGTATTACAGACAAAATAGAATGGATGTGGATGAAATAACAGAACTAAGCTTTGCCTTCATCCTCCATAAATGATATAATTTATCGTGTCCAACTGTCATGAAAAAGACAATAAAACCTATGCCCTGCACATTAAGAAAAAATTGAGCAAAGGAGATTTTGATATGCCAAACGCGCTGCGAAACGATTATTCACCCCTCCTTGAACTGGGGCTTGACGCGCCGCCTATCGGTGTTAAATTCAATTATTTCCGTCCGGAGGGTATTCCGCCGCTGGAAGCCGACGCGGCGCTCTCTCTCTGCGAGATTCTGAGGAAATCACAGCTTGAAAACAGGCCGTTTTATTTCTCAAAAGAAAATAAAGAGACGTGCATCGGCAAAATCATCGTGGGTATGGAGTCTTTCGAACCATTTGAAAAGAGCGGCCAGATCGGCGAGCGGCTGGGTGTATTCGAGGAGGCGCGCGCCAACCAGAACCTTTATCAGTATGTCCCAAGGCTGGATTTGGGCACTACCAATTACGTTGCGTTCTCCCCGGCGGACCAGCTCAGTTTTGAACCGGATGTACTGGTTATCAGCGCGAAGATCGAAACCGCCGAGATCGTCATGCGCGCAGTGACATATTCGACGGGGGAGTTATACAAATCCACCAGCACGGCCGTGATGGGGTGCGCCTGGTTTCTCGTTCATCCGTATAAAACCGGGGAGGTCAACTTTATCCTGCCCGCGCTTGTGCACGGACCCCGCGGCCGCGAGCTTTGGCCATCCGACACAATGCTGATCAGCATCCCGTATCGCTGGATTCCGACTGTGCTCACGAATCTGTCCCGCATGCAGCATCATCTGCCGTCCCATGAGGGCAAGCAGCAATATTACGATGAATTCGGCGGGATACTCAAGGACCTTTCGGAGAAGGCAAAAAATCCGTAAACATGATCGCACAGGGAGGCTTAATATGGACATCCCGACAGGCTTTAACCCGTTTGAAGGGTCGATGGAAAAACCGATTATTGATGTTTCGTATATCGAACGCAAATACCTGGATATCCCGTATGCATCCGAGTCACCGAACCAGAAGCTCGATATTTACTTACCCGCCGAGGGGGACGGGCCGTTCCCGACGGTCATCTTCGTCCACGGCGGGGCCTTTATCCTCGGCGACAAGCGCGACAACCAGCTGCTGCAGGCTATAGACGGGGTCAAGCGTGGTTATGCCGTCGTATCCGTCGAATACCGGTTGGCCTTTGAGGCAAAATATCCGGCCGCGGTTTTCGACGTCAAAGCCGCTATCCGTTTTCTGCGCGCCAATGCCCCGAAATACAAGCTTGACGGCGGCCGGTTTGCCTCCTGTGGTGACAGCGCCGGCGCTCATTACGTCGTGATGGCGGCCGCGACACAGAATAATCCCGCTTTCGAGGATTTCTCACAGGGCAACGCGTCGTATTCAAGTGCGGTCCAAGCAGTCGCCAGCAGGTTCGGTCCCTTTGATTTTGCCCTGGAGAGCCGCATGGGCCGCGAAACGCCCCCGAAGGCGGACCCCTTTTTCCCTGATATAGAGACACACCTGCTGGGCGCTCACTCCGAGGATATCAGCAGTCTTGTCTGGTTTACGAATCCGCTGAATTTCATCTGCAGTGATTTCCCGCCGGTTTTTATCGAGCACGGTACGGAGGATATCATCGTACCGGTCGTTCATTCTTATCGACTTGCTGAGAAGCTTGGCACCGTTTGCGGCGCGGCGCGATTTGAGCTTGTGATCAGGGAAGGATATAACCACGGCGGCATTGACGAGCGATGGAACGAACCGGATATTAATAATGAAATGTTCGCGTTTTTTGACAAGCATTTAAAATAAGGGGGTTTTGTCATGGCAGTTCCCGTTATCAAGCCGCCGGAAGGCACCTTCGGAGTCCCTCAGATTGACGTGGATAAAATCAAACGGAAATACCTCGATGTCCCATATGCGTCCCAGTCGCCAAACCAGCTGCTGGATATCTTCCTTCCGCCGGAAGGGGCCGTTTCCAACGCTTGTTTATATCCACGGCGGCGGGTTCTTCATGGGCGACAAGCGGGATGCGCAGCTGCACTGTCCATATGACGGGATTCATCGCGGATACGCCGTGGCTTCCGTCGGGTACCGTCTGGCCACCGAAGCGAAGTATCCCGCCGGATTGTTCGACGTTAAAGCGGCCATACGTTTTCTGCGGGCGAACGCGGCGACATATTTGCTTGACGGTGACAGGTTCGGCGTGTGCGGCGACAGCGCCGGCGGCTTTTACGCCGTGATGACGGCGGCGACCCAGTGCAATCCCGCCTTTGAGGATTTAACTATGGGTAATGCCTGCTATTCAAGCGCCGTGAAGGCCGTCGTCAGCTGGTTCGGAGATTTTGATATAGTGGCGAATGATGCGGACATCGAAAAAAACGGCTGGGGGAATCCTGTTTTTGCAGACCTTGACCTGATATGGCTGGGCGCCCGGTGCAAGGATATCGAAGGTTTGATGCGCTTTGCCAATCCGCTCCCTCACATCACCCCCGGCTTTCCGCCGCTGTATCTCCTGCACGGCACGGCTGACCATACGGTCTCTGCGGCTCAGGCGTATTTGATGGAGGAGAAGGTACGCACTACCTGCGGTGCGGACCGCGTGAAGCTGGAAATCATGGAGGGCTATGATCACGGCGGCTTCGAAACCCGTTGGAACAACTCGGAGAATATTGAAAAGGTCTACGCGTTTTTTGATAAGCATTTAAAACAGGCCGCGCTGTGAAACGCAGGACGCGGATTGTGCCCGCGCCGGTCTGATTATAAATTACGTAGGGAGGAACAATCGTGGATACATGGTCTGTCATTATGCCCCCGGAGGGGTCGATGGAGGTCCCGACCATTGACGTCAGCGGCATCAGAAGAAAATCTCTCGATATCCCGTACGCAAGCCAATCGCCCAATCAGAAGCTGGATATCTATCTGCCGGGTGAGGGGGATGGCCCGTTTCCGACGATTATCTTCGTTCACGGGGGCGCTTTTATCTTCGGGAACAAGCGGGATACGCAGCTTTTGCACGCTCTTGACGGCATCAACCGCGGTTATGCCGTCGTCTCCGTGGGTCACCGCCTGGCCTTTGAAGCGAAATTTCCGAGCGCGCTTTTTGATGTCAAAGCAGCCATCCGTTTTTTGAGAGCCAACGCGGCGACGTATATGCTGGACGGCGACCGGTTTGCCGCATGCGGCGACAGCGCCGGCGCGTATTACACCGTGATGGCGGCCGCGACACAGAGGAATCCGGCCTTCGAGGATTTGACGATGGGGAATGCTGCTTATTCCAGCAGCGTCAAGGCTGTTGTCAGCTGGTACGGTGTCTTTGATATTCCGGCACAGGACAGGGAAGTTGAAAAATACGGTCTCAGCGACCCCAATATGCCGGATATCAACAAGCTCTGGCTGGGTGCCCAATCCGATGAGATTTCCGGGCTGATGCATTTTACAAACCCTTTGAATTTTATCGCGCCGGAATTTCCGCCGATTTTCGCCCAGCACGGCTCCGACGACCATACGGTCCCCTGCATTCAAGCACGCCTGCTTCTTGAAAAAGTACAGGAAATCTGCGGCCCGGAGCGCATCACCGTGGAAATCCACGAGGGTTGGGATCACGGCGGCTTTGACCCCAGATGGATGGAAAAAGAACAGATCGACAAGGCGTTTGCGTTTTTCGACAAGCATTTGAAATAAGCCGTCAGAGCCTTGCGCACATATCAATATTCTGATATAATTTGCATATAATAGTGCGGAGGTGATATGATGGCAACGATAAGGCCAAGTTCGGATTTACGAAATAAATACAATGAAATTTCTGACTTTTGCAATACGCATCATGAGCCGGTTTTTATCACAAAGAACGGTGCGGGCGATCTTGTGGTAATGTCAAACGCCGAATACGAGAAGCTGAGCGGGAAGGCGGAACTGCACAGACTGCTGAATGAGGGTTTGGCAGACGTTAAAGCCGGGAGAAACCGTTCCGCTGAGAATGCTTTTTCAGATATGGAGGGGAAGCTCGGCTTTGGCGGACTATAAGGTGCTTGTCAGCGCAGCGGCGGAGCAAGACATCCTGAGTATTGTGCAGTATATTTCCGTCACGCTCAGAGAATCTCTGTCTGCTGAACGAACATACCATGCCATAAAAGCAATAATCATGTCCCTGGGGAATATGCCGGACAGGCATGGCATCGTCCACGAGGAGCCGTTTGCAGAGGTCGACGTCAGAAAGCTCTTTGTCGAAAATTATACGGTTTTTTACATTGTAGATGAGGATAAAAAGGCAGTTCATATTATCCGCGTCCTTTATAACAGGCGGGAATGGCAGCATCTTTTAGAGAAGGAGTAGTTTATGTCATTAGTATTTGAGGAAAGCGTCAGAAAAGACGCCTTATACGAGGTCGCGAAAAGGATGATGACAGCGGCGCGGACAGCGCCGAAAGGGCATGGAACGGACAATCTCATCATCGCCGTTGCGGAGCGGGATATCATCGAGATAATCGCCGCGAAGATGAAGGATATGGTTCAAACAGGCGAAGCGGCGCCGTTTTTCAACCGTGACGCGAATAATATTCTCCAAAGCGATTTTCTGGTGCTGCTTGCGACAAAGATCAGACCCCTCGGCTTGAAAAACTGCGGGCTGTGCGGATTCAAAAACTGTGAGGATAAAATGGAGTACCCGAATCATCCATGCGCGTTCAATACGGGCGATCTGGGCATCGCCGTCGGCTCAGCCGCAGGCGTCGCCATGGACGCACGGGTGGATAACAGGATTATGTTCTCCGTCGGGAAAGCTGTCAGAGCGCTCAATTTGCTGGGAGATGAAGCGAAGATCGTTTATGGCATCCCCCTGAGCGCGACGGGCAAAAATCCATTTTTCGACAGAAAATAAGGAGAAACACATGAGAATTATGGCCGTGGATTACGGCGATGCGCGGACGGGGATTGCCGTGTCCGACGAGCTGGGTATCCTCGCCGGAGAAGCGTTTATTATCTCCGAATGGTCGCCGGAGCGGGTGGCAGGCAAAATCGCCGACGAAGCGCGGAAACGCAGCGTCGATCTGGTCGTTCTGGGTTACCCGAAGAATATGGATGGGACCCTCGGCCCCCGTGCGGAAAAAAGTGAAGCCCTTGCTTCGCTCCTCCGCGATCAGCATGGCCTGGACGTCGTCCTGTGGGACGAGCGCCGAACCACTGTCGACGCCCACCGGATACTGTCCGAAGCGGGTGTCAGCGGGAAGAAGCGCAAAGGGACGGTGGACGCCGTCGCTGCGACACTGATACTGGAAGGGTATCTGAACAGTATCAGATGACGAACTTCAGGAGGGAAAATCAGGGCGCGGACGTGACCCTATGTCTACGTACCCTTTTTGCTTTTATTGAAGATCTCCGACAGGCCGATTAATATAATAAACACGCCGAAGATTTTACGCATGAGGGTTGTATCGATACCGGTCGCAAGGAAGGACGCGCCGACAGCAGTGACGACACCGGCGATGATGGCGTATAAAGCAAGCTTCGTTTCAACGAGCTTGTTTTTCTTATGCGAATAAAGCGCCGACAGGGAAGTGGGAAGAAAATACACCAGATTGATGCCCTGGGCGGCCTGCTGCGCAACACCGGCGAAAGTCGTCATGTAAACAACAAGCAGCGATCCGCCGCCGATGCCCCAGGCAGAGAGAATGCCGGTGACAAGCCCGGCGAGGGCGGGAATGATAAAACGCATAATACAGCTCCGCATTCTATTGTATCAGGCATCTGATGCCGCCGTAGATGAGCAGCAGCCCGAAAGCCCGGTGCAGGAGTGCTGTCGGGATATTCTTGAAGCAGCAGCCCCCGATGAAACCGCCGGATAATCCGCCGATCAGATAAGGCAGGGCAAGCAAAAAGTCGACTCTGGTTTTCAAAAGATAGACAATCGCGGACACAACACAAAGCGGCAGGATAATAAAAACGGATGTCGCAAACGCCTTGCGCTCGTCCATTTTAATCCACCGGAGGAGGAGCGGTACCAGGAACATACCTCCGCCAGTGCCGAAAAAGCCGTTCAGGGTACCGGCCAGGGCTCCGGCGACGGCGCATTTGATTTTTGGTGACATGGCTTGTCCTCCCGGGCGCTGATGTTTTTAGTTCTTCCACAGCCTCAAATACCCTCTGTCATTCAACTGCTTCACCATAATGAGGCCTATTGGGAAGAGAACCATACCCATGACGCCTACGGAACAGAAGCCGACATACATGGCAATCAGCGTGATAATGGGCGGCAGGCCAATCTGTCGTCCGATCATTTTGGGCTCGAGAAGGTTGCGGACTGTTGTATTGATGAGATAAATGACAATAAGCGCGATGCCGTTTTTAATATTGCCGCCGATGATGATTACAATTGCCCATGGAATTAAGACGGCGCCTGAACCCAGAACGGGCAGCAGATCGACAAAGGCAACGAGAAGCGCCAGCAGAACGGCAAAATCGATACGCATAAATATAAAAGCGATCGTCATCTCCGCGAAGGTGATGCCCGCCAGCATCAGTTCCGCTTTGAGCCATTTGCCGAAGGTGAAAAAGAGGTCAGTTTTAAAGTCGTTCAGTGTTTTATGCCGTTTTTTTGGTATCTGGCGAAGGATAAAACCGGTGACTTCTTTATAACCGCAGCTCATAAAGAAGACGCTTAACGCGCACGTAAAGAAAAACAGAACAAGCTTTGGCGTCAGCTTCGCAAAGCCTGCCAAAATCCCGACGACTTTACCGGACAGCACAGCGGGCAGCTCGGCGCTTCTGGCCGCGAAACCGTCAAATACATGCGTCAGGTAATCCTGAATCTCGGGTGGGGCAGACTTGATATAGACGTTGATTCTGTCTCCGATGATTGAGGCGGTATTTGAAAGGTTTTTCAGAAGAGCCGGAAGGTCGTTGACAAACGCCGTCAGCTCAATGACCGCGCGGCCGATAATGAAGACAGTCAACGCGATCAAAGCGGTAAATATGAGGATTGTACATGCGGCAGAAGCGATACCGCGCCGGAACTGATAACGTTCTGTCAAATGCAGCACGACCGGCTCGATGAGATGTGCGATAACGATGGCGACGAGAAACGGGAGAAGCCAGGGCAGAGCGTACCTGAGAAGAAGCCAAAGCAGTACGATAGTGACGGCACCATAAAGAAAATATAGCCCCCGGCGCAGGTGTATGTTTTCAGGCATTGATATCACCACACAGAAAAACTGTTATCAACTGCTTTCCGATTTTTGACTTTAACGAATAATGGCCATCAACCGCCAAAACTGTTGCACTATAAAACAACCTATGGTAGTATACTTAATTACGAAAAGGTATATGCACG
>CAZVLO010000079.1:2437-2772 GCA_964628265.1 uncultured Papillibacter sp. | reverse complement strand
TTAAAAAAACGCATTTCATAAGGTTGGGGGCATGAAGGATGTTTGATATCGCAATATTGGGATTTGGTACGGTCGGGTCGGGTGTAATGGAAGTCATCGAAAAAAACTCCGACAGGATATCCCAAAATGCAGCACAGGAAATAAGGGTGAAATATATTGTCGATGTCAGGGATTTATCCGGCACCCCTTATGAGCATTTAATTGTTAAGGATTTTGCGGTTGTTGAGAATGACCCGGACATCAGGGCGGTTGTTGAAACAATCGGCGGTGTCGGCGCGGCTCTTGATTTTACGCGCCGGAGTTTGCTCGCCGGTAAGAGCGTCGTAACCTCAAAC
>CAZVLO010000079.1:1984-2375 GCA_964628265.1 uncultured Papillibacter sp. | reverse complement strand
TTCCTATTATCCGGCCGATATCTCAATGCCTGGCTGCCAATAAAATCAACGAGATATATGGGATATTAAACGGTACGACAAATTACATACTTACCGAGATGGTCAAAAACGGCGTCGCTTTTGATAAGGCGCTCGGACAGGCGCAGGCCAACGGATATGCCGAGGCCAACCCGGAAGCCGATATCAGGGGTTATGACGTGTGCCGGAAAATTTGCATTCTCTCGGCACTTTGCTTCGGCCGCCATGTTTACCCGGACCTTGTCCCGACGGAGGGTATTGAGGCTGTTACACTGGAAGATATCAGCTATGTATCCGGTATCGGATACAAGATTAAGCTGCTGGGCCGGGCTATCCATAAGGAAGATGACAAAATCGCAGTGTATGTCGCGCC
>CAZVLO010000079.1:0-1974 GCA_964628265.1 uncultured Papillibacter sp. | reverse complement strand
AGGAAAATCTGCTCTCCGGTGTCGAGGGCGTGATGAACGGCATCGTTGTCCGGGGCAATGCCATCGGAGACGTGATGTTTTACGGGGCAGGCGCAGGCAAACTGCCGACGGCCAGTGCCGTCGTTGCTGATATCATTGACGCGGCCAAGCATGAAAACGCACGAAAATGGCTGAGCTGGGCTGATGGAGGGCCGGATATAATCTATGATATCAACCTGCTTGAAAACGCATGGTATGTTCGGACATCAGCGTCTCCTGAGCAGGTTAAGGACATATTCGGTGACGTCTCCTTCATCGGCGGGTGCAGGGAAGGGGAAACGGTATTCACAACGGCTGTTATGAGCCTTAAAACGATGAACGGTTTGCTGTCGAAGATACCGGTTTTATCATCATTCAGAATTATTGACTGATGGCGTCCGATATGATATATCATAGCCTTAAGGGCTATGATATATGGCCATTTGTGCGCTCCGCGCGCAAGGCCTAAAAAATTTAAGCGCGCAGGCGCACAGCGCCTGCATGCGTGATATAATGTCTGCATAGCAGACATTATATCATATCGGTAACGGTTTAAACTTATTACCTCAATGATGAAGCGTTGACAATGGAGGATTCAATATGGCGTTAATTGTTCAGAAGTTCGGCGGAAGCTCGGTAGCCGATGCTGAAAGAATCTGGCGTGTAGCAGGAATTATTGCGGATACCTACAGCGAGGATAACGATGTGGTCGTCGTTTTATCGGCGCAGGGAGACACAACGGACGATCTCATTGAGAAAGCAAAGGAGATCAATCCGCGCCCGTCCAAAAGGGAGATGGATGTGCTGCTGTCTACAGGCGAACAGATATCCATCGCTCTAATGGCAATGGCGCTTGAAAAAATGGGGCTTCCGGTCGTCTCTCTGACAGGCTGGCAGATTGGGATGCAAACGAATTCGGTTTACGGAAATGCCAGGATTAAGAAAGTATCATGCGAGCGAATCAGAAACGAACTGGACAAACGCCGTATCGTCATTGTGGCAGGATTTCAGGGCGTCAATAAGTATGATGATATTACAACCCTCGGACGCGGCGGCTCCGACACCACAGCCGTGTCAATTGCCGCGGCGATGCACGCCGATCTCTGCCAGATATATACGGACGTTGAGGGCGTCTTCACATGCGATCCCAGAAAAGTCCCCAACGCGAAGAAAATTGAGGAAATCACATACGATGAGATGCTGGAGCTGGCGTCGCTGGGCGCACAGGTGCTCCATAACCGCTCCGTTGAAATGGCAAAGCGATACAACGTCAATTTGGAGGTCTTGTCAAGCTTTGTCAGAAAACCCGGCACTATAGTCAAGGAGGTCGCAAAAGTGGAACAGACTAAAATCAGCGGCATAGCGAAGGATACAAATATCGCAAGGATCGCACTCATAGGTGTGAAGGACGAACCCGGCATCGCCTTCAAGATCTTCAGAGTGCTGGCAAAACAGGAGATTAATGTGGATATTATTCTCCAGTCTATTGGCCATGACAACACGCAGGATATCAGCTTTACAGTTGCCAAAAGTGATATGGAGCTGGCTGTGGCGTCTCTCCGGGAGCAGCAGGAGAGCATTAGCTTCAGGGAGATGAGCGTTACAGATAAAGTCGCCAAGGTCAGTATCGTCGGTGCCGGTATGATGAACTCTTCGGGTGTCGCTGTCCTTATGTTCGAGGCCCTCTTCGCCGCCAAGATCAATATTCATATGATCTCCACAAGCGAGATCAAGGTCTCCGTTCTTGTTGACGAGGCCGAAGCCGACCGGGCGGTTCAGGCCATCCACGCGAAGTATTTCGAATCGTAGGAAACGAATAACAGCGAAAGCTGCAGCTCAAACGAACGGCTGCAGCTTTTATGTTATAACATGCAGAAAGGCAGCGGAAATATTCCGCTGCCTTTCAGACTGTAGACAAAGGTCCCATGTTTAGCAAAAGCTGAGCATGGGACCTCA
>CAZVLO010000078.1:11757-12674 GCA_964628265.1 uncultured Papillibacter sp. | reverse complement strand
TTGGGCGGCCTGGCGCTGTTTATCCTTGCGATGACCGCGCTGCCGGCGCCCGGCGCCCTCGCCTGGGTTCAGTTTATCCTTGTTTTCCTTCTGGCAATCACCGTGTTGCTGGGGATAACCTTTATCATCGTAGCGACGCTTTTCAAATGGGTCGGCAACAGCAGACTATTTGAGGTGTATGAGTCGATCATCGAGTTCGGGCGGTATCCTGTCAGCATCTACTCAAGGTCGTTTCGGGCGGTCATTACCTATGCCGTCCCTGTGGCACTGCTGGGCACGATCCCGGCGTCCGTGCTGTTAAAGCCGGGTAGTGTCGGTGGGCTGCTGCTGGCTGCCGTTTTCGCTTTTGTTTTTCTCGGGATCGGGTTTTCGGTCTGGAGGCTGATGCTGAAATCCTATTCAAGTACGGGAGGATAACACGAATGACAAAAGAAACAGAAAACATCATCACGGTCAGCGGGCTTTGCAAGGATTACAAAACCCATCTGCGCGGTGATAAGTTCGCCGATGCGGTCAAAAGCATGTTTTACCGGAAGTACGTCACGGTGGAGGCGCTCAAAAGCGTCAGCCTCAGTGTCGGGCGTGGCAGCATCGTCGGGCTGCTGGGGCCCAACGGCGCGGGGAAATCCACGCTCATCAAGATACTGACCGGCATCATGTATCCCACGGCCGGTACGGCTCAGGTTCTGGGCTATGTCCCGTGGAAGCAGCGCCTTAGGTATGTGGGGCATATCGGTGCGGTGTTCGGGCAGAAATCGCAGCTTATCTGGGATATCCCCCCCGCGGACGCCTTCCGGATGAACAAGGAGATTTATGCCATACCGAACGAGGTTTATAAAAAAAGGCTCGAAGAGCTGACAGAGCTTTTCGATGTCGTTGAGGTCTCCCGCAAGCCGACGCGGGTACTGTCCCTTGGG
>CAZVLO010000078.1:4392-11747 GCA_964628265.1 uncultured Papillibacter sp. | reverse complement strand
CCGGAGATCGTCTTTCTCGATGAGCCCACCATCGGCCTGGACGTCATCGCCAAGAGCAAGGTCCGGGACTGCGTGACCGAACTCAATAAACAGGGTGTGACGTTCATCCTGACGACCCACGACATGGACGATGTGGAATCGCTGGCGGAGCGGGTCGTCGTCATCAACCACGGGGAGATCGGTTTCGACGGGTCGCTTTCTGAGCTGCGGCATCATCTGGTTGACAAAAAGCTTGTCCGGATTACGACGGAAACGCCGCTGAAGGAGGTGCCCGTTGATTCGCTGCAGCTTATTGCACGGCCGTCCGAATTTGAGGCTGTTTTCGAGCTGTCTGACGCGTCCCAGGGCTTTGACGCTCTGATGACGGCGCTCGGCAAAATAAGAGGCATCACGGATATTGCCATTGAGGAGCCGCCCATCGAAGAGGCCATTAAAACGTTTTATGAGGCATAAGAATGCCAGACTGAAAGGAGTTATATGAAAACTGACAGATTGATACTGAGAAGATTTGAAAGCGGGGACTGGCGAGATTTATATGATTATCTTTCGCAGGAAAGCGTTATGAAATATGAGCCATACGGCGTTTTTTCCGAGGAGGAGAGCAGGCGCGAGGCGGCCCGGCGTTCAAATGACGACGCGTTCTGGGCCGTTTGCCTGACGGACAGCGGCAAGGTCATTGGGAATATCTACTTTCAGCAGCAGGAGCCGAAAGCGTTTATGACATGGGAGCTCGGTTATGTCTTCAACGCCTGTTACCAAGGCAAAGGTTACGCCACGGAGGCCTGCCGGAGAATTCTGCAATTTGGTTTTGAGAAGCTCGGCGCTCACAGGATTATCGGCAGTTGCAATCCCGAAAACACCGCGTCGTGGCGGTTGCTGGAGCGGCTCGGCATGAGAAGGGAAGGGCATTTCAAAAAACCCGCGTTCTTCACGAAAACCCCTGAGGGAAAGCCCTTGTGGCACGATGGTTATCAGTATTCGATATTGGAGGAAGAGTTTTTCAGTCAGTAAAGGAGGCGTACATATGGCAAGCATCATCCCGGAAGCGGAAGCGAAAGAACTCGGTGTCAATGTCCGGCGTTTGGAGCGTCTGGACGCGTTTTTAAGGGAAGTGACGGAGAGCGGTGCCCATCCCTCGGGCGTCATCCGCGTCCTGCGCTGGGGGAAGGAGATTTTCAGCGGCGCTTACGGCGTCGCCGCACCGGGGGGCGCACCGACTGCGACAGATGCGATTTTTCCGGTGGCGTCGGTGACGAAGGTCGTGACGGCCACGCTTCTGGCGATCCTGCAGGAGGACGGCGTCGTCGACTTCTGCGACAGGCTGAATAAATACTACCCCGAATTCAAGGGCGATAAAAAAGACGCCGTGGAGCTCTGGCAGCTCTTGTGCCACTCCTCGGGCATGTCGGACGAAGCCATGAGCACGTATGGACAGGACTTCATACGGGACAATTTCGGCATTGCGCTTTCTGAAAACTCGTCGCCCGAGGAGATTAACGCGGCGGCCCAAAAGGCGCGGGAGCTGCTGGGGTTGCCGAAAGCGGAGGGACCGGCGGCCGTGGCAGAGGTTGAGGAAATAATCAAGCTGAGAGCGCCTCTTCGAAGCGATCCGCATACGGCCTTCGACTATTGCAGCACGGCCTATGGCTTACTCGGGAAGCTCATTGAGAGACTGACCGGCGAGGATATCGACAGCTTTGCAAAAAGGCGGCTCTTCGACCCGCTGGGTATGACGGACACGCATTTTAGTCTGCCTAAGGAGAAATGGCAGCGGGTCGTCAAACGCGATCCGGCCCTGTGCTTTGCGGAGTGGCTCAACAGTGATTTTGTGCTGACCGATACAAACGGCGCGGGTAGCCTGAAAACGACGATGTATGATCTGACGCGGCTGGGTCAGATTTATCTGGACGAGGGGGCGCTGGAGGGGGCGGAGATTCTCTCCCCGGCTACCTCGCGGCTAATGGTGACCAATCATAACGCAAAGCTGCCCGACTCCTTCTGGTTCGGCCGGATATTAGGCAGCGCATGGGGTCTCGGCTGGCACGTGCGCTGCGGCAAAAGGGATGATCTGGGCCTTCTTCGCTCGGACAGAACCTTCGACCACGGCGGCGCCGGCGGCGCGCGCCTCGTTATCGACCCGGACGCGGGGCTCGTCTTTGCCTTGTACCTAGTGGACAGGGAACAGTTCGACGCCTACCCCAATCACGGACGTGTGGCGAATATCATATACTCCGCGCTGAAATAACGATGCGTTTGGAAGGTGACTTATATGGTACATATTCTGCCGGCAGACGGCCGCGCGGAAGCGCTCAAAGTGGATGTCACCCGGCTCCGGTTTCTTGACGGGTTTCTAACGGAGCTGACGTCAAGCGGTGGGTATCCCTTCTGCGGTGTCTGTGTCCTGCGGGGCGGGACAGAAATTTTCAACGGCGCATACGGTGTTGCCGCGCCCGAAGGCGCGCCGCTGCAGCTTGACACGATCTATCCGATGGCGTCTGTCACAAAGCCCATCATCGCAACACTCCTGGCCATGCTGCAGGAGGATGGGGTCATTGACCTCTGGGAGAAGTTCAACAAGTATTATCCCGGTTTTACCGGGGGTAAAAAGGACGAGGTGGAAATCTGGCAGGTGATGGCCCACTCCTCGGGGATGTCCGACGAGGCACAAATGGAATACATTATTCAGAGCGTGCGCGAAAATGGAATTGAGCTCCCGGAAAATTTCACATATGTGGATTATGACGCGGCTCTTCTGAAAATCAGCGAAAAGCTGGGGCTGCCGATGACGGGTGACTATGCGCGGGACTGTGAGGAAACGCAAGAGTATCTCTATCTGAAAGCGCCTCTGGCTGCGGACCCGCACACTGCCTTCTCCTACTGCAACCACGCCTATTCTATGCTCGCAAAGCTGATTGAGCGGCTCACCGGCGAGGATATCAACAGCTACGCATCACGTCGGTTGTTCCTGCCCCTGGGGATGATGGACACGCATTTTATCCTGCCTAAGGAAAAGTGGCCCCGTGTTGTCAAGCGCGAACCTGCGCTGCAGGGCGCGGAATGGCTCAACAGTGAATTCATACTGGAGAACACGTCAGGCGCCGGCGGCCTAAAAAGCACAGTCAGCGACCTGGCGCTGTTCGGACAGATGTACTTAAACAGCGGTAGGCTTGGCACGGCGAAAATCCTCTCCCCGGCCTCCGTTCGCTTATTAACTGCTGACCACAACGCGGAGCTGCCTGCCTCATACTGGGGTAAACGCTGGTTGTCCAGTTCCTGGGGGCTCGGCTGGAACGTGTGCTACGGCAAGAAGGATGACATGGGACTTTTGCGTTCCCGGAAGGCCTTCGACCACGCGGGTCTGGGCGGCGCGCGCCTTATGATCGACCCGGAGTACGAACTGGTGGTAAGTATGTATCTGGTTGAAAAGGAAGAGATGGCCTATGATAACCAGAGCCGGGTGGCCAACATCATCTATTCAGCGCTGGAATAATAGACGACAAGAGCACCCCGTTCGGGGTGCTTTTGATGTGTATGGAATCATCGCTATTTTGTCTTCTTTATGATCAATTTGTCTTCCTTTAATATACTGTCCTGCGGGATAAAGCCACGGACCGAGGTCAGCGGATATATCGTGCAATTCCTGCCGATGAGCGAGCCTGGGTTCAAGACGGCGTTGCAGCCGACTTCCACATGATCACCCAGCACTGCGCCGAATTTTTTTAATTCAGTATTAATGTTCTCTTTATTGACGCAAACCGTCACAAGGCTTTTGTCAGACTTGACGTTAGAGGTAATGGAGCCGGCGCCCATGTGTGCCTTGAAGCCGAGGATGGAATCGCCGACATAATTATAGTGTGGCACCTGTACATTATTAAATAGAATGACATTTTTAAGTTCTGTTGAATTACCCACGACGGCATGCGCACCGACAATCGCAGAGCCGCGAATAAACGCACAGTGGCGAATTTCGGCGTATTGGTCTATAATACAGGGGCCCTGAATGTATGCCGAAGGAAAGATTGTCGCATTCCGGGCAATCCAGACATCCTCGGCGGGATGGTCAAAAACGTCCGAAGAAAGCGTCGCGCCCAGTTTCATAATAAATGCGCTTATTTTCGGTAAAACCTCCCACGGGTATTCGCAGCCGGAAAAGATCTCCCCGGCGATTGTTTCATTCAGGCTAAGCATATCTATAATTCCGATGCCGCTGGTCATAGCAAGTCTCCCTTTTTCAGTTCTGTTGGTGGCGTCCTGTTTTTTCTTGAAGAAAAAGCATTTATCTTTGAATGCATATCTTGTATAATTACATAAAGCAGAATTACCGCATACTGGATTAACTATTAAAACGGAGTGATTTCCTTGGGCAAATATTT
The DNA here is from genome assembly GCA_964628265.1 of uncultured Papillibacter sp. GTDB lineage: Bacteria > Bacillota > Clostridia > Oscillospirales > Oscillospiraceae > Sporobacter. The sequence continues at coordinate 7,374 of CAZVLO010000078.1, read as the reverse complement.
CGGCACCGACGGCGTTAGGGGTGTGGCCAATACAGAGCTGACACCTGAACTGGCCTTTTCGCTGGGAAGGTACGGCGCACAGGTGCTGGCTAGCCACGCAAAGCATAAAGCGCGTATTCTTATCGGCACGGACACGCGCATATCCTGCTCCATGCTTGAGTCGGCGCTGGTGGCGGGCATATGCTCTGCCGGAGCAGATGCCGTCGTGTGCGGCGTCATCCCGACGCCGGGTATTGCATACCTGACAAAGCTTGGCGCGTATGACGCCGGTGCCGTTATTTCGGCTTCACATAATTCGTTTGAGTTCAACGGCATCAAGTTTTTCAACCGTGACGGATACAAGCTCCCGGACAGCGTGGAAGATGAAATTGAAAACTACATAACAGGAGCGGAGCCGGACAGTCAGCCCCGCCTTTCAGGACGCCATGTGGGACAGCGTATCAATTACCCCGATGCGGCAGCTGTCTACAAAGACCATTTGCTTAAAACATCGGGCGCGGATCTGCAGGGTATGAAAATTGCCATCGACTGCGCCAACGGCGCCAGCGCCGGTATCGCACCGGAGCTGTTCCGCGCGGCGGGGGCCGAAGTGGTGGCGATCGGCACGTCGCCGGACGGAATCAACATCAATGCCGCCTGCGGATCGACGCATATGGATAAGCTCTGCTGGCTGGTACCGGCGGAAAAGTGCGATCTGGGAATTGCCTTTGACGGCGACGCGGATCGTATGCTGGCGGTTGACGGCAGCGGCAGATGTATTGACGGCGATGTGATCATGGCTATCATGTCCCGGTACATGCAAAGCAAGGGGCTGCTGAAAAAGGACACCGCCGTTGTGACAGTCATGAGTAATCTCGGTCTTGACATATATGCGAAAAAAGCAGGGCTCAAGCTGGCTAAAACAGCAGTCGGCGACCGTTACGTCCTGGAGCACATGTTGCAAAACGGCTATAACCTTGGCGGAGAGCAGTCAGGGCACATTATTCTGCTGGATCACTCCACAACCGGGGACGGCCTGCTGAGCGCTTTGTGGCTGCTCAATGCACTCAGGGACATGAAGCAGTCTCTGGCGGAGGCAGCCCGCATTATGAAGGTCCTGCCTCAGGTCATTCAATCGGCGCGCATACCCAACGGCAACAAGGAAAAGGCCATGAATGATGAGGAAATCGTCGGGCTATGCCAGCGGATAGAGCAGACTTTGGGGGACAAGGGGCGTGTTCTCGTGCGCCCGTCCGGTACCGAGCCGGTGATTCGCGTCATGCTGGAGGGTGAAGATAAGGATGCCATTGACACCATGGCTGAAGAGCTGACATCCTTAATCTCGGGGAAATACGGTCAGTAATATCTCCATGGCTGTTTAGTTACCGATTGTCTCGATGTCGTAAGGCGTCGTCTGGTAGACATAGTAGTTAAGCCAGTTGGTATAAAGGAGCTGGGCGTGGGCACGCCATGTGACAACGGGGGCCTGAGTCGGGTCGTCGCAGGGGAAGTAATTCTGCGGGACATCGATTTTTAGCCCCTTTTCTATGTCACGGGCGTATTCCAGCGCCAGCGTATCGGCATCATATTCCGGATGGCCCGTAATAAAGAAGCGGCGGTTATCCTCCGATTTGACGGCAAAGACACCGGCCTCATCGGAAACGGATAACAGTTCCAGCTCAGGCACGGCGAGAATATCCTCTTCCAAAACGCCCGTATAACGGGAATGCGGCATCCAAAACATGTCGTCGAAGCCACGGAAAAAAGGCGACTGGGGCTTTAATACCCGATGCTTGAAAACACCGGACGCCTTTTCAGGAAGAGGGATCTTTTTAATACCATAATGATAGTATAGAGCAGCCTGGGCACCCCAGCAGATATGAAACGTGGAATGGACGTTGCGTGACGTCCATTCCATGATCTTGCAGAGCTCCGGCCAGTAGTCGACTTCCTCAAACTCGAGGTTTTCTACCGGTGCGCCTGTGATGATCATACCATCATAATGCTTGTGCTTTATTTGATCAAAGGATGTATAGAAGGACTCCAAGTGCTCTGTATCGACGTTTTTTGCCTCATGACTAATTGTATGCAGAAATTCGACTTCGATCTGCAACGGCGTGTTGGCAAGCTTTCTTAACAGTTGCGTCTCGGTGATGATTTTTAGCGGCATGAGGTTTAGTATCAATAGCTTTAACGGGCGTATATCCTGATGGATGGCGCGGTATTCCGTGATCACAAATATGTTTTCGTTTTCTAAAATGTCTTTAGCAGGCAGAGAGTCTGCGATTTTTATAGGCATACCCGTACTCCTTATAAATAAAAGCGCTGTATAAGGGAATAAATATCATCGTCACATGGTGAAAGCATATTTAATTATATTGTAAAGGTGCATGAAAATCAATATGCGATATGATCCGGTGCCGGCCGAAAATAAGGGTCGAAAAAAGAGTGAAAAAGGGGTTGACAGTTAGGAAAGGGGGTGTTAATATAACTGGGCGTCTTCAAGAGAGGATGCGGGGAGCCGGAGCGGCGGACCTTAAGAGCCATAAATTGCATATGAGAATATGTTGCAAATGTCAAGAGTAAAACTTGGATTTTTTGAAAATATTTTTTGTGTTCCCCGTGAAACCTGCGAAAAGTCAGGCGACGCTTGCAAGAAACACAGAAAATAGGTCGTTGCTCGTGTGCCAGTCCAGCAGCAGGCGCGGGTAGTTGTTGATCCAGTCGATCACTTTTTTAACAGCCCTGTTGGTAACGTGGGTGAAGTCCGTACCCTTTGGGAAGAACCAGCGGATCATCTGGTTTTGCTTCTCGTTGCTGCCGCGCTCACCTGGATAACGCGGGTGGCAGTAATAGATTGTCGTGCGCTTCTCACCTGGGTGCAAGAAGCTGCGCTCCATGCCGTCCACGTCCATGAACTCGTGGCCGTTATCGACGGTGATGCTTTTGAACAGCTCCCGGAATCGATCTGTGCCCAGCTTCATTTCCATTTTGTCCAGCATA
>CAZVLO010000078.1:0-4382 GCA_964628265.1 uncultured Papillibacter sp. | reverse complement strand
CGCTCTTGCAATTCTGCTCCGGCAGGACGGTGCCGATCTCGTTGCGGGTGACGCGCTCCGTCATGACGTTCATGCAGCGCTTTGTTTTCTTCTTGCCCTCCACGCTGTCCATTTCCCAATGGCCCGGCTCCTCGCGATTGTTGATATAGTCCGGCCTCTTTTCAATGCTGGTGCCCTTGCTGGCCCTGGCGGCCCGCTGAACGTGCTTATAGGTGCGCTTCTTGCTGCCCTTAAACCGCAGTTGCTTGTTCGTCAGCGGCCAGAGATAGCCGTTGTCGATATACTTATACAGCGTCTGCCGGCAGATGGTGCAGGAAAAGGTGGTCTCCGGCGTCTTGCCCAGGAGGGAGCAGGCAGCCGACGGTGAGTAGCCCTCGTCTCCGATCATGTGCACCAGCCAGGCGGCCAGCTTCCTATCCTTGCCGATCTTCAAGGGCTTCTCCATGTTCTTCTTCCGTTCCTCGTGCCTGGCAGCGCTCATTTCCGGGGAGTAGGTGACATAGGGGCGCAGCTCGCTGTCGAGGACTTCCACGCGACCGCGCTTGATCTCGTCATAGATGGCCTGGTCGCTTACGCCGATCTTCCGTGCGATAGCAGGCGCCTTGTACCCTTGTTTCAGCATCTTTTCGATGTGCAATTTGTCGTTCCAGGTCAGTCTTGGCATGATTTAACGCCCCCTTTGTTTGGTGATTTAATTTTATAATAATGTTTCGGGCTTCGTCAACACGCAGGTATTGTGCTGGCGTGTTGTTGATGCCAACAAGATATAGAAAAAGAGGCGCCCAGCGGGCGTCTCTTTTTTCTTCGTTTATTGTTGAAGTTGCTGTTATTCCGTGATAAGATAAAAGAAAACTTTTACAGTTTGTCGTGCAGCGCGTTAAACATGATCTGGGCGACGGCCTCGCGGGTGATGGGCTTCTGCCAGTCGTAGTTGCCCTTTCCGTCTCCGTTGAAGATGCCGTGTGCTTTGGCCCACTCGGTCGCCTCACGTGCCCACTCGCTGGGATTGTCGCCGGTGCCGGGGGAAAGGCGCTTGTTGACTTCCTCCGCAATGGCGCCGTGGCGGTCATAGAGATACTTTCCGGGGCAGGCCTTGGCAGCATAGTCCCGGTGGACGGTCATGTTGCAGCCGTTCAGATGGTTCACGCGGTCGTTCTTGTCCGTAGACCACACCAGCTTCTTGATCCCGTTGCGCTTGCAAATGTCCGTGACAAGATCCAACAGCGCGGCGTAGGCCTCGTCGGAAACCGGCCACGGCTCGTCGGCAACGGTGTTCGCCACTTCAATGGTGACGGCCCTGTTGTCGTTGGCAGAGGACGATGTGCACCAGGAACGGTTGGCCTCGTCCACATAGAGCGCGATCCGGCCGTCGCTTCCGATGCCGTAGTTGCTGCTGGCCTCTCTGCCGTCGGCGGCAAAAAGGTTTCCCAGCGCCTCGACGCTGGCATTGCCGGCAACGCAGTGGATTGTGATGGTGTCAATGGCGTGGTTGCGCTTGCCGGAATTGTGCGGTGAGAGCTTGGTATAGCACACCAGGGCGCTGTTGCTCATTTCTGCTGCTCCTCTCTCGTAGTGCCGTAAAGCTCATTGTGCAGGCGCAGGACTTCCGCCTCAATGGCGTTTTCAATGTCCTCGTCGTTCACGTTGTAGCCCTTTTCGGCAAGATACTTCATGACGTACTGCTTCTTCACGTCGCCCTGCAAGGCGGTGTAGAGCTGCTCCGCAGCCGCGACGGCGATCTTTGTCCATGCCTGCATCTGTTCCAGGTCGCAGGCGGCCGCCTTTTTCTTGACCCAGGGGATCACAAAGGCGGAGATCAGAGCTGCGATCAACGCGATTACTGCGTTGATGATCGGGGTGATGTTCATAGCGTTTCCTCCTAACAGTCTCGTTTATTTTCCTGCCCCTCCTGGGGCTTGGTCTCTTTCGTCTTTCCGTCCGGCTTCTCCGCAAGGATGGTACGCAGGCACATGAAAAGCAGCTCTCCGCCCAGGAATGCCAGGATCACGCCCAGCAGGCCGGTGGCGTCGTTCCCCGTCCGGGAGACTATGCGCAGCGCGTAAACGCTGCAAGCCGTGCCCCAGGCTACGCACCAGGCCACGGTCAGCTTTGCAAACAGGTGATTGATCTTTTTTCTCCTGCGGGACGGCTTTTTCATTTCGACACTTCTTTAGAAGCAATCTTGTTGATAAAGGCTGTGTACTCCGTCATGGCATCCTCAGCAGCTTTTTTTGCCGCTTCCACATTTCCGTTGTTGTGCCCTCCGGTCAAGGCGTTTGCCGTGACAACAGAGAGCTGAAGTGTGGCGCTCATCATTTGCATGGAGAGCCTGCTTTCTTCGGCACGTAAAGCAGCCCGCTGCTCTCTTTTCTCGTTCTCTTTTTTCGTGTTCTTCCGCTCCTTTGCTGCAATCGCTTCTATAATGGCAACCAGGAGCGTGAATACTCCCGTAATAATGTACTGCACCATTTCCAACACCAGCCTTTCTTTCCCAAGCATAACAAAGGAACGCTGGCTTTTCGCCCAAAACAGGAATATTTTTTAGGAGGCGTGAACTATGGCGAACCGCGATAGAGATTTAAGCGATCCGTATGTGAAGTGGTACTATCGGCATGATGAGCGAAAAGGAAAGGTGAGAAAAGCCATTTTGATTTCGGCCGGCGTTCTAATTGCAGGGGCAGCAGTTTATTGCTTCGTCACAGAACACGAAGCGATTGCCGCGATCATCGGTGCTTTCCTGATAGTTGCGTTGGGGATAGCGATCTTTTGGAATGAGTGCAAGGGAAATGATTTGCCCTGGAAAACGATCATACCGTTTACGGTCGCTTTGATACTGTTTTTTTCTGTGTGCCTAATTATAGCTTCAAGATAGAGAAAACCGGCAGGCGTAGCGCCTGCCGGTCTCTTTTTACGGTGCGTATTTCTTCCAGGGGTTGTTCTTGTCGCTTGTGGAATACCGGGAGCGGAACAGAGTGTAGGCGTCCTCGTAGTCAAGCCCATCGTCGATCATGATCTTTAGGATTTCAACCACTTCGTCCTGCTTCAGGCTTCCGTCGTCGTTGGCCAGGTCGATTTGGGACTTGAACTGAATCACGTCTCCGGCGTCCACGCCGGCATAGTCGGTGGTATAGGCGGTAGCCGTGGCGCCGATCCGCGTCAGCATGGCGTTGGTTGCCTCCTCCTTTGCCACATCCTTTGCAGCGGTCAGAACGGCCGCCTTTTCCTTTGTGCTCATTCCTGTGGCAAGGTTCTGCTCTGCGTAACCCCAGTACAAGGCGAGATAGCGGGTCTGGTAGGTAACATACTGCTCGTCTGTGAGGGTGTGCTTCACGTCGTCTCCGTCCTTGACAAAGGTGTTCATAACGGACGGCATATAGGAGGTTTCACCGGTGGAACGGACGACAGCGTAAACAGCGTCCTGCGCCCTGGTGGTCTCCCCGCTTTCGCTTGCCTGTCGATACTCGGAGATCATGTCCAGTACCACCTGCCTGGTGTGCCGGCGTTCATTGGTGTCGGGCTTGTCCTTGTTTAGAGTGTTGAAGCTGGAATAGAACTCGGTCATGCTGCTATCGAGCTTCGCAGTGATGGCCTTGTCCATGTTCTCCGGGTCGCTCTTTTTTGCCTGCGAAGATCCGTCAGCCTGGTCGTACATCCAGTTGATAAGATCCTGGGAGTAGGCGTTGTCCTTGACGTAGGTAGACTTCACGCCCAGGCTGTAGTCCGGGTCTTGCCCCACGGGGAACAATGCTCTCGGAACTTTCCAGACGTAGCCAAGCACCTGGTTCCCGAAGTAGTCAACCATCGCCGGGCTTAAATTGAACGCCTGCCCCATCCAGTAGGCCATTTTGCTGGTGCTGCTGTTGTAGCGGTCTTTCGGCTCCAGGTACCGCATGGTCGCGCTTTCGATTGGCTTCCCCAGGAAGTCGCGGTTGGCAACCATATATGCGCCTACGCCAAATAGACCGGCGCTTCCAAGGGCGCCCGCTGCGGTGTCGATCAGGCCCTGCTGTGCTCCGCTTTGTGCAATGTTGCTGGGCAGCTGTGCCAAGTCGGAAACCACGCTTGGTAAGAAGTTATCTGTTGCATAGTCGTAGAACTCATCAAAAGCGTGCTCGTTTCCGCCGATGTAGCTCTCCATGCAGGTTTCAAAGAACGAAGTCATAACTGCCAGCTCACGCGGCTTCGGGATCGCGAAATACTTTCCATCGCCCAGGGGAATGCACCAGTAGCTGTTCTTTGTGTAATTGGAAAGCTGCTGATAGTCTTTTGCGCTCTCGTCGTCGTGGCTGTTCAGCGCGTACATGATGGCTGCCAGGATCGCGCTTGCTGTGAAGAAAGCAATCCAGCGGTTCCGAACCGTCTTGGCCCGCTCTCCTTGAGGG
>CAZVLO010000077.1:3683-12680 GCA_964628265.1 uncultured Papillibacter sp. | reverse complement strand
ATAGAGAGAGTTTTTGAATACTGGAAAGTGTTTATCCCCTTTGTCACGGCGGGAGACCCGAATTTGGAAACGACGGAGAAGCTGGTTCTGGCCATGGCGGAGGCGGGGGCCGACCTCATCGAGCTGGGCATCCCGTTTTCCGACCCCGTGGCCGAGGGCGTCGTTATCCAGCGCGCCGACGAGCGCGCCCTCGCCGCCGGTACAACAACGGACCGGATTTTTGAAACAGTTCGGCGTATACGGTCGAATACAGACATTCCCCTGGCGTTCATGACATACGTCAATCCAATATATGTCTACGGATCCGGCAAATTCCTGAAAAACTGCCGCGACGTCGGCATCGACGCCGTGATCGTCCCCGACCTGCCCTTCGAGGAGAAAGGCGAAATCAAGCCATTTTGCGATAAATACGGCGTTGCGCTCATCTCCCTCATCGCGCCGACGTCCAATGAGCGCATCGCCATGATCGCCCGTGAAGCCGAAGGCTTCGTCTATGTCGTATCCAGCCTCGGCGTCACTGGTGTCCGCAGTGAAATCGTTACCGATTTAGACGAAATGATTTCTCTTGTCAAGGCGTCAAAGGATATCCCCTGCGCCGTCGGCTTCGGCATCTCGACGCCGGAGCAGGCAAAAAATATCGCCGCCTCCGCCGACGGCGTCATCGTTGGCAGCGCTATCGTGAAAATCGTGGAGCAATATGGGGAGGATTCCGTCAAGCCGGTGCGGGACTATGTGCGTCAGATGAAGCGCGCAATCTCGGTCAAAAATGACTAAAACTGTAGGGGGCGATGCCCACATCGCCCCCTACGAAAAACGTGGTTGGTAAACGGTTATATGCGTCTGCTGTATCACGGCTGAATGGGGTGTTTATATGGTTTTCGTTTTAAAACATGACGCGTCCGAGGAAAAGATCGCTGCGTTTATCAAAAAAATCGAGGCCGCCGGCTGCTCGACGTTTCTCAGCACCGGGACGGAGTATACGGTTGTCTGCCTCATCGGCCACACAGCAAAGATTGACGTGGATTTTTTTGCGCAGACAAACGACATCGTCGAGTACGGGCGGCGGGTGACGGAGCCGTACAAAGCCGTCAACAGGACGGTGCACCCGGACGATACGTATATAAGGGTCGGCGGTGTGACCGTCGGCGCGGGCTATTTTCAGGTCATTGCAGGACCCTGTTCCGTTGAAAGCGAAGCGCAGATCATCGGGGTGGCGCAATCTGTGAAGGAGAGCGGCGCGTCCATGCTCCGGGGCGGGGCGTTCAAACCGCGCTCCTCGCCGTATGCGTTTCAGGGCTTGCAGGAAGATGGTTTAAAGTATCTGCTGGCCGCCAGTCGCGACACGGGTCTGCCTATCGTCACCGAGGTCATGAACCAGACCCAGCTGCCGCTTTTTATCGATGTTGACGTCATCCAGATCGGCGCGCGTAACATGCAGAATTACGACCTCCTGAAGGAGGTCGGCCGGTGTAGAAAACCCGTTGTTCTTAAAAGGGGTTTTTCAAATACCATCGAGGAATTCCTGATGAGCGCCGAGTATATCGTCTCCGAGGGGAATCCCAACGTTATTCTCTGTGAGCGGGGCATCCGCACCTTTGAGACCATGACCCGCAGCACGCTGGACCTCTCCGCCGTCCCGCTATTAAAGCAGAAGTCCCACCTGCCGGTCATTGTCGATCCCAGCCACGCTGCCGGCATCCGGAGCCTCGTCCCGGCGCTCTCCAAAGCCGCCGTCGCCATCGGCGCCGACGGGCTTATGATTGAAACCCATGACGATCCGGCAAATGCCCTCTCCGACGGCGCCCAGTCCCTGGACCTGGACCAGTTCCGCGTCCTCTGCGCCGGCGGGCTGAATTTGAGGGAAAAAGGTGGAATGAATAATGCGTATTGAGAAAGCAAACCTCCGTGACTTGAGGGAGATTCTGGCGCTGCAGTACCTGGCGTATCAGAGCGAAGCAGCACTTTTAAACGATTATACGATCCAGCCGCTGACGCAGACGCTTGAGGAGGTTGAAGAAGAATTTAGAAACGGCATCATGCTGAAGGCTGTTGACGACGCGGGGCGCATTATCGGCTCGGTGCGCTGCCGGGAGGAGGGCGGCACCTGTTACATCGCCAAGCTTTTTGTGCATCCGGCGTGTCGAAAACAAGGTGTCGGGACGTGCCTGCTCCATGAGATCTAAGGCCTGTTCCCGCAGCACCGATACGAGTTGTTCACCAGCAGCAAAAGCCTGAATAACATCAGGTTTTACGAGGGAAACGGTTATCGCCGCATCACGGAAAAAGCATATTCGCCAGAATTGACAATGGTGTTTATGGAAAAATAGTTTAACTTATTAATGATATCTTATGGATTTTATGTTAAAATAACCCTCAATGCGGCCGCTCTTTTCAGTGCTTGTTTCTATTGATACCGCATACAACTGATTATTGTGTTAATGATTTAATAATAAGGGATAGGATGAGATTACTTGCTGAATATCGAACATGTCACAAAAAAATACGGGAAGTTAATCGCCAACAATGACATCAGCTTTTCGGTGGCTGAAGGGCAGATTGCCATTCTGCTGGGGCCTAACGGAGCGGGGAAATCGACGATCATTAAATGCATCTCGGGGCTTTTGCGTTTTGATGGGACAATCACTGTTGGGGGGTACCCGAATAAATCACTGGAAGCCAAGCGCCTGCTGGGGTACATACCGGAGATGCCGGCCGTCTATGATCTGCTTACTGTCGGTGAGCATCTGGAATTTATCCGCCGCTCCTACAGGATGGAGGACGACGGTTACGGACAGCACCTTTTGGAGCGCTTTGAGCTGTGGGATAAAAAAGACAAGCTGGGCAAGGAGCTCAGTAAGGGGATGCTCCAGAAGCTCTCCATATGCTGCGCGCTGGTGCATAAACCCAAGGTCATCGTTTTTGACGAGCCTATGGTGGGGCTTGACCCCCACGCGATCAAGGAGCTGAAGCTGTTGTTCCGGGAGCTGAAGTCTGAGGGCGCGGCGCTTCTCATCAGCACCCATATGATCGACAGCGTTGAGGATTACTGGGATGTGACGCACATCATGGTGAACGGCAGCTTTGCCGCGACAAAGTTTAACATCCCGGAGGAAACAAAGGCGGAGAGTCTTGAGGAACTCTTCTTCGTCATTACCGAGGGAAAACAGGAAAGCGGAGAGGTGAACGTCTGATGAGCAACCCTCTGACGTATTTGCTGCTGACCAAACTGAAAAACCATATTAAAAGCTTTTTTAAAAGCCCGGGGAAGATTATATATCTCGTGATAGTCCTGGCTCTGATCGGCGTGACGCTGCTGGGTGGCACCAGTGCTGAAAAAAACCCAGGTCGCACGATCAGGGATATAAGCGAGCTGTCCGCGATTATTACGGTGTTCTATTCGCTTATGTTCGTGATGACTTCCTACAGGGGCTTCTCAAACGGCGCCAGCATGTTTTCAATGGCGGATGTCAATATGATTTTCACAGCGCCCTTTAAACAGCAGAAGGTGTTGTTTTACGGGCTGTTCCAGCAGCTTTGGACATCGCTCCTCATGGGGTTGTTTTTGCTGTTTCAGTACACATGGCTGCACAACTCGTACAATATCACTTACGGTGACCTGCTGGTCATTCTGGTCGGATATGCCCTGACGGTCTTTTTCGCGCAGATCACGGCTATGGTCATCTATTCCTTTACAAGCGCAGAGGACAAAAGAAAAACCGTGATAAAGGCCGCATACTTTGCTGTCATCGGTGTCTTCCTACTGTACATCGCCGCGTATTGCCTCGGTGATACGACCCAGCTCCTGCAGAGGGCTGTGGAAGTCATAAACGGCTCGGTTGTGAAGCTGTTTCCGGTATCTGCCTGGTTCAGCAGGGCCGTATCTGGAATACTGCTGGGCAGTACCGCTGATATCCTCCTTGGCCTGTCACTGGCAGCCGGCTATCTTATCCTGCTCGTCTGCCTTGTAACGTTTGGCAAGCAGGATTTTTATGAGGATGTCCTGAAAAGCTCGGAGATCACCCAATCTGCCATCACAGCCCAGAAAGAGGGCAGAATTGGTGACGCCGCGCCGAAAAACGTCAAGATCGGTAAAATCGGAATCGGAAAGGGCTACGGTGCGAATACAATATATTATAAGCATAAAATCGAGAACAGGCGCGCCCGGGTGTTGATTCTCGAGCCTTTGAGTCTAACCTTTGCCGTCATGATTATCATTATGTCGATTTTTATGAAAAAGTCCGGACTGGTGTCCGTATTCATCACTGCCACAGCAATGCAAATTTTCTCTGTCGTGCTGGGACGCTTCAACAAAGAGCTTTTAAAACCGTATATCTATTTGATGCCCGAACCGCCGCTGAAAAAAATGCTGTACGGCCTCGCGGAAGCGCTGCCGTCGGCCGTAACGGAGGCGGCTGCCGTCTTTGTGCCGATTGCTTTTATCCTGGGGCTTAGCCCGCTGGAGGCAGTTTTGTGCGTATTGGTCCGGGTATCCTTCGCGTTTTTATTTACGGCGGGGAGTATTATTCTCGACCGCATTTGGAGAGGAGTATCGAAGACGCTCGGGATGCTCTTGTACTTTACTGTTGTCATTTTACTGGCAGTACCCGGCGTCATACTGGCAGCCATCATGACCATCCTTAATCCGTCGCTCAATCAGAACATTACGATGCTGGTATCACTGCTGGTCTGCAATATACCCATATCGGTCCTCGGGCTGTTACTGTGCCGGAATATGCTGCAGTATGCCGAGCTGAACTACCGCTGAGGACAATAAACAGATAAAAGAAGGCGCGCCGGTGGGCGCGCCTTTGCGTATGCTTTCGTTTCTTACCTGCTGATTACATGCTCATGATCCTGAACAGGAGCATGGCGGCTTCGGCACGGGTAAAGGTTGTCCTTGGGTTGAGGTTACCGTCTGTGCCTATGATGAACCCAATCCTGACGAGAGCGCCTAGGTCGGCTGCAGCGTAACCTGACACCTGGGAGGCGTCTGAAAAACCCTTCAGGTCGTTCGTGGAGCCCGGTGTCAGCGGTCTGCCGGTGTTTTTAAAGGCCCGCACAATGAGTACCATGGCGTCCTGTCTCGTCAAGCCCCACTCGGGGCGGAACTGACCGGTATCGTCGCCTCTTGCGATGTCAAATGCCTTGGCGGCGGAAATCGCATCGTAATAGGGGCTCCCTGCAGGGACATCAGGGAAGTTGCCAGAATCGTTGCCAGTCAGATAAAACGCGTTGGCGATCATCATCATAAATTCGCCCCGGGTCATATCAGCTCCCGGATAGAAGTGTATGCCTCCGCCGTCGGGTAGGACGCCGCGGCGGTACAGGTAATCCACGGCTTCCTGTGCCCAGGCGTGCTTGCCCATATCCATGTATGGCACGTCCACACCAACGTTGATTATAACTCTCCCGTTATACCCAGTGCCGCCTGCTGAGTATCCCGTGTATGATATGACAACGGAGCCTGAATAGCCCGTTTTTGGCACGAACGAGATATCTGACAGGAACGGCGCGTATGACCTGTAATATTTAGCGGAGGCGGATACCGCCGATGTGTAGGATGTAGGGCTGTTATACCCGAGATAGAGTGTACCGGCGGATGACGGCGGTAGCGTAAATGTCACATAGTGTAAAGGTGAGCCGGTTTTGTTCAGGAACGCTGTGCTGAAATCCTCCGGATCAAAAAGAACAGGTGTATTTGTATTTGTGCCGTATGTGATCGTGCCGGGCGCGCTGCTGCGCACCGAGACCAGTATCGTTCCGGTGAATGCGTTGCCGTAGGCGTCATATGCTGTGTAGCTTACGGCCAGAGTCCCGGAAAAGCCCGGATTTGGCATAAAGCTCACATCGGATATGTACTTGGAGTAATTTGCATAGTAGTTATTCGAGGGGTAAACCTGCGTGTTATAGCTCAGCTGGGGGTTGTACTGTTCATACAGAGTGCCGAAGGATGCGTTGGGCTGAGTGAACCGGACATAGTGGAGCGGGTTGCCGGTTTTCCCTGCGAAGGCAGTGATGAAATCGGCTGTTTTGAAAGCCACCGGCGTCATCGAATCGGTCTCGTAGGAAACGGTTCCGCCGGCGGATCCGCTTACGGTGATCTTGATTTTCCCGGTATAGCTGTTGCCGCCTGACGTATAGCCTGTGTATGTGACGGAAAACGAGCCGTTATACCCCTGGCTCGGGACAAAGGATACATTGGATAAGTACGGCGTCCCGGTCAGATAGAACTTGCTGCCGGCTGAGACTGCATAATCGAACCGGGCCGAGGATGTATAGTTGTAATAGAACCTGCCGTAAGAGACTGACGGTAGATCAAAAATGGCATAAGAGAGGTTTTTTCCGCCGCTGTTCATATAAAACGCGCTGGTGAAGTCGCTCACACTCATTTTTACCGGCCTGCCTGCCTCGGCATTAAATGATACGACGCTTGTACCATCGAATACGTTGAACTTCAGCTTGCCGGCGTATGACGCGCCGCTTGTGGAATAAGCCGTATAAGTGACGAGGCATATGCCGGTGAAATCCTTGGCGGGGATAAAGGCGATATCCGATATGTCGGGGCCTTTTCCGTTGTAATACTTGATCGCGCTTGTCACTGCCGTTCCGGTTTCCGTACCGGCATCATACTTGAACAGCAGGCTTCCGGATGCCGCGGCGGGGGGCGTAAAGGTCACATGCGACATGACAGAGCCGGTGACGCTGATGAACTCCGTTGAAAAATCATCTGCCTTGAGGGTCACGCTGCCTTTTTCCCTGACCGGATACTGGACGATGCCGGCCGGGCTGTCCACGATACTGATGTAAAGCTTGCCGTTGTAGCCGGTGCCGTTTTCGGTATAACCGGTATAATATATCACCACATCGCCCGTCATGTTGCGATACGGCATGAAGGTGACAAGCGACAGGTATTGTGCCTTATAGACGTAGTAGTTTTGTCCGGATGACACAACCGAGTCGAAATCTCCCGCCAGCGAGTAATTGTAGCAGAGATACCCTTCTCTTGCGGTGGGCAGCGGTGAAAAGCGCACATAAGACAGAGGCTTTCCGGTGGCAGTCAGGAACGCAGCCTGAAAATCCTTGGCGTCAAACTGGAGGGGTGAGTTTTTGTCGGTCATATAACTGAAGGTCCCGCCGGCGTTGCTGTTTACCTTGAAGTTGATTTGCCCTGATAAGAACGCGCCGTCCTCCGTATAGGCGTTGTAGGATACAGCAAAGGTTCCGGTATAGTCCTTTGCGGGGACAAAGGTGATTTTCGAGAGGTTCGGCTCCTTGGACGCGTAATACTTTGTTGTCGCACCGACAGCCGTACCGGTTTTCTTCAGGATATCGTAATTCAGATAGAGCGTTCCGCAATTTTTGTCCGGAAGCTTAAAGGTCAAATAGGACAGGCTGTCTCCCGTGAGCCTTCTGAAATTGCCGGTAATATCGTCCGACGCCAGCGGGAGCGGCATGTTCATGTCGGTTTCATAGCAAGAAGCGCTGAGCGGAAGGGAACCGCCCGAAATGAAGCCGACCGTGTAGGTCGTGTCCTCGGCCCAGACGGCGGCGGTAACCCCGGCGTCCGCCGTGGCTGTCCATCTGAAGGAGACGGCAGTATTTGTACCGGTCGTCTTCGTTGCCAGCTTAAGATAATTGAGGTATGACGCGGGGATGACGTCATTCGCCTTCAGCGCCGTATTCGCGGCGATGGCCGGGTAACCGTATGTATCATTTTTCGGCAGCGCCGTTGACAGATAAAGATACCCGTCGCCGGCAGCCGGGATTGATGTGATTTTCACATACGACAGCGCTCCGGAGGGCGTATGGACAAAGTGCCCCGGTGACATGGACCATGTTTTTCCTCTGAGGACTGAGGCGCCAGAGCCGTAAGGGAAGAGGGTCAGCTTCGGCGATATGACGGTATATGTGCCGTCTTCTTGCGCCGACGGCAACGGTGACGTCGTGCTGCCTTTTGTGGTTATGCTCCAGCTGAAATTGACGGTACCTGCCGCACTGGCTTTAAAAGTCAGGTTCCTGAGCTGGCTGGCGGGAATGGTTCTCGCGGTCGTAAACGGTGTGGCGCCGTCCGACCAGACACCGCTGCCGGTGCCCGTATTATCCGGGATGATCTCGACAGAATAAAGGGGCAATCCGTTCAGGTTGCAGCGGCTTGTGAAATAGGCTTCGGAAAAGGTTTTCACCTGACCTTTGCTGAGCTCTTCCGATATGTTACTGTTAGTGTTCATCACCGGGGTGTCGTAGATTGTGATTGTGACGACGACATTGCCGATGGGCTGGGTCTTATTACTTCCCTCAAAAGCGCTGACATTATAAGAGACCGTGCCGCAGGACGTTGCCTCAAAGGTGAATAAGACCGTATCGTCAAGAAGAGGGTTGATACTGATAAGAGGGCGGGTGATTAAATTATAGTTTTCGAAGATGCCATCAGCGTTTTTGGCCTGGAGCGTGCCGAAGGACGGATTGCTGCCGGCGATGGCGATGTAACCAATGTCTTCGCCGTTATTCTTCTTATATTTTGACTCAAAGTCCCCGTATGTAAAAACTGTTGTTTGGACCCCCTCGGTGTAAGGAATTTCCTTACTGATGCTTCCGGAAAAGGTCGGGCTGACCTTGGCGGCCTTTTTGACCCGGACGGAATACACTGTGGTCCCTTGCAGTGTACCTTCGGGATCCGACTCCAGGTTATACTTCACAGTCAGCTTGGCAGTATCGGAATTATTGATTGTGATTGAAGCAGGCGCAGGCTCCGCGACCACCTGCTTATAGCGGTTTCCATCCCAGAATATATCGAGCCCGTTTGACAGGTCGAGCGTGTCGCCGCCCGCATAATCGTAGGGGACGGTCAACGTGATCAGGCGGCCGCTTCCGGTCAGCATATATTTGTCTGAATAGGTATGCTTCACTGAGGTCAGGACGTTCTCGTTATGAGCGGCAAGCGCCGGAGGCAGCAAACAAAACAATAAAACAGAGATAACAAGATATGTAATGATACGT
>CAZVLO010000077.1:0-3582 GCA_964628265.1 uncultured Papillibacter sp. | reverse complement strand
CATGCGAATTCCCCCGTTCTTTGTTCGACTGTATATACAAATGACGAAATTTATCTCATTTTATCATTAAAAAACAAAAAAATCCAATAGATAAACCGGGGATTGAATAAATCTTACCATGCTGTTATAGTACAACTTGACCATTTATGACAGGAGATATGTGTATGACCGCACTGGAATCGAAGAACAAACTTATCCTCGGAAACGAAAGATTTGTAGCCGGGAACCCAACCGTTAAAGACTTTGGTGACAGCAAACGCCGGGATTTGTCGCTGAACGGACAGCACCCGTTTGCGGTGATTCTCTGCTGCTCCGATTCCCGCGTACCGCCGGAAATTGTCTTTGATCAGGGGCTCGGCGAGCTTTTTGTGGTGCGCACAGCCGGGAACGTCGTGGACGACGTTGTCCTCGGGAGCATTGAATACGGCGCAGAACATCTGGGTATTCCCCTCATTGTTGTACTCGGCCACGAGAAATGCGGCGCTGTGAAAGCCACGGTAGACGCGCACGGAGAAGTCAGCGGCTGCATTAAAGCCATTACCGACAGGATCGGAAAATCTTACAGCAAGGTCAGTGCAAGCCGTAATGCATATGAAGCCTGCGAGGACGAGAACATCTGTAATACGGTTTCGGTGATAAGAGACAATCCGCTCATTAAGCATCTCATCAATGGAGGCAAAACGGAGGTTATCGGCGCGAAATACGCCATCGAAACCGGAAAGGTTACCTTCGGCAGTTACTAAGATATCAAAAGAAAACGGGGCTGTCTCAAATAGCTATTTGAGACAGCCCCGTCAATATGCGCGCATGCTTATTGCAGCAGATTCGCCAGTTCTCTCAGACCGGCTTCAAAATTAACGCCGAAGCGGATATCGGTGCCGGCTTCCTTTGTGCGTAAAATGCTTTTGACCGTGAAGTCCACGGCGAGTCTTGACGCCTTGTTCAGCCCAAGTCCTGTGAGGAGTCCGGCCACTAGGGTCGACGCGAACACGTCGCCTGTCCCGTGGTAATAACCGTCGATGCACCTTGAGAAGGAATAATCAATTTTGCCTGTCGCCGTGTCCAGACTTGCCGCGCCCAGGTACGTATTGTCAAAGGTCACGCCGGTCAGAACCACCTGTTTGGGCCCGAAGGCGGCAAGACCGTCCAATAGCTCTTCAATAAAAGAGACGTCGTACGGGCCGGCTTCATAAGGCCTGTCAAGGAGCAGGCATGCCTCTGTGATGTTGGGCACAAGAAGGTCGGCTTTTCTGCAGAGCTTTTTCATGCCCTGGGGGAAATCCGCGCCGAAGATGGCGTAGAGCTTCCCGTGGTCGGCCATGACAGGGTCCACGACAATCATATTGTCCTCCGTTTTCAGCCGATCAAATATCTCGGAAACAATATCGATCTGCTGGAAAGAACCGAGAAAACCGGTGTAAACAGCGTCGAAGGTCAGATCAAGTGTCTGCCAGTGTGATACCACCGGCAGGATGTCCTCCGTCAAATCGCGGTATGTGTAGCCTGTAAAACCTCCTGTATGTGTTGACAGGACAGCAGTGGGTATGACGCTTGTCTCAATCCCGGCGCTGGAAATGATCGGCAGCGCCACGGTCAGGGAGCATCTCCCGAAGCAGGAAATATCGTGGATCGCCGCTACTCTTTTTTGTCTGGGCATGCTGTACACTCCAATAATAAAATGCCGCTTTGCATTATTTTTTATCAGTTTAACCCTTTGGGACACAAAAATCAATGAATACAAATAGGGAAAGGGGTCTGCCCCTGCCGCGTAACGCCGTACGCTTTACTTCACAACGGCCACGGCTTCAATCTCGATGCGGACGTCCTTTGGCAGGCGTGTCACCTCCACAGTTGACCGGGCGGGATACGGCGCGCTAAAGAATTCGGCGTAGGCGTCGTTGAATTTGGCGAAGTCGTTGAGATCTCGGAGAAAAACAGTCGTCTTAATGACATCAAAGGATTCCGGGGCTGCCGCGTTTAAGACAGCCAGCAGATTGCCCAGGACCTGCCTGGTCTGCGTCGTGATATTATCGGCGACAAGTGCGCCGCTTTTGTCCAGGGGGAGCTGTCCCGATGTGTAGATGAAGTCGCCGGCACGGATGGCCTGGGAATACGGTCCGATGGCAGCCGGAGCCTGAGCTGTCTTGATTTCAAAAATATCCATTTCAAAATCTCCTTTTATTCTCGTGAAAAATCGCTGTCAATTTTGACACATTTATGATATCATTTAATGTCAATAGAGAGAAAATTATATTGGGGTATTTGGGGTATTTTAAGATGGGTATCAATCAGGTGCGCATCATTGATGAATTTACAAAGCTTGTCTCCATAGACAGTCCCTCCTGCAATGAGAGGGAGATGGGCGATTATGTAAAAAGCAGACTGCAGTCGCTCGGTATGCTCGTCATTGAGGACGGTGCCGGCGAACAAATCGGCGGTGATTGCGGTAATATTTACGGTTTTATGAACGGCGATCCCGACAGGAGACCGCTCCTTTTCTGCGCTCATCTGGATACCGTCGAACCGGCCAGGGGCAAGACCGCCGTGATATCCGCTGACGGAACGATCAGAAGCGGCGGCAATACCGTCCTGGGTGCCGACGACCTGACCGGCGTTGCGGCAATCTTGGAGGCCCTGACGGTTATTAAGGAACAGAATCTGCCCCATAATCCCATTGAAGTGCTTTTTACCGTTGCCGAGGAAGCCTACTGCATGGGCAGTCGGGGATTTGAGTTTGCCAAGGTCATGTCGGAAGAAGCCTATGTCTTTGATCTGACGGGCCCGGTGGGTACGGCGGCGTATTCGGCGCCGTCCATCCTGTCCTTTACCGCCACCATCCACGGGAAGTCGTCCCATGCGGGGTTTGCCCCTCAGAAGGGTATCCACGCCATTGCTGTGGCCGCGGACGCCATCAGCCTGATGCCCATAGGCCGGATTGATGAGGAGACATCCATGAACATAGGGACAATCACCGGTGGGCTGGGAACAAATATCGTACCGGACAAATGTATCGTCAAGGGCGAGGTGCGCAGCCTCAGCCACGTCAAAGCCGAAAGACAGGCGGAGCTTGTAAAAAAGCAATTTGAACGTTCCTGCAGTGCCGCCCGCGCAACGCTGGAATTCGAAGTGTTTACTGCTTCCAAAGCGTATGAAACACCGATTGGGCATCCTGTCGTCACGCGGTTTGAACGCGCGTGCAACAGACTGAAGTTGGCGGCATCCCTCGTTAAAACATTCGGTGGCAGCGACAATAATGTCATCACCCAAAACGGCATCGCCGGCATCGCCGTCTCTAGTGCCATGAGCCGCGTACATGCCTGCGATGAGTTTACAACGGTGGAAGAGATCACCCGGGCTGCTGACCTTGCGCTCATTCTCATGACCATCGGCGATTAATCGCAAAAAATCGGGATGACGCAGGGGTCATCCCCTGCAAATTAAGGCGTTCTGATAGTGGCGGCCCCGTGTCCGCCCATCGCCAATGTTGTGAATATACTGTCGGAGGTAGCATATGATACTGGAGAAATACGGATATATCCGCGTTGCAGCGGCCGTACCACGCGTCCGGGTCGGCGACACGGC
>CAZVLO010000076.1:1892-12937 GCA_964628265.1 uncultured Papillibacter sp. | reverse complement strand
AGTCCGAGTCCGAGCGACGATGTGCCGCTCAATCCGGGTAATCCTTAAACACTTTCAGGTATCAATGCCGTAAGACTATCCGAATCGCACTCGAAGGCGACACAGGCGGGGAGGACAGAGAGATATGAAATTCTTCGGCAATAAGAAAAATGGACGATACGCTCCGGGCAATCGGGGGGCTCAAACACCTCATCCGGGCAGTAAAAACGAACCGAATGAAAAAGCAGTGATAAAAAGAAAGCGGTCTTTTATAGTCCTCAGGATACTGATTGCCATTTTAGCTGTTATCCTGGCGATTTTAGTCGTCTTTTATATTATACTCAAGCTGGGGGTGAAGCAGCCTCCCGTAAATGAGGTGCCGAAGCCAACGAGCTCCGGCTCTGCCGCTGAAGAGACAGGTGCTTCCGCTGAACCGACGGTGCAGCCCGTCAGAGTAAAGACGAAATTTACGTTTATTATCCTCGGCATGGACGATGGTTTCGGCAACACCGATACGATGATGCTTGCCACTTTTGATTCTGAAAATTACACGCTGAATGTTGTCAGCATCCCGCGCGACACATTGGTGAACGTCTCCTGGCCGATAAAGAAGGCGAACTCCTTATACGCTTACGGCGGAATGGAAAAAGTCAGCGACGGTATGACGGCACTTCTGGGTTATAAGGCGGATTATTATATCAAGGTTGACATGGAGGCGTTTTCAAAGCTTGTCAACGCCATCGGCGGCGTTTATTTTGATGTTCCCAAGGATATGTATTACCCCGATCCGTCACAAAACCTCTTGATCGATCTAAAAAAAGGCCCGCAGACGCTTGACGGTGACAAAGCGCTTCAGCTGGTGCGCGCGCGTACGGATGTCTGGGCCACCGGCGATATCGGCCGTATTGAGATGCAGCAGGCCTTCCTGAAAGCAGCAGCCGAGCAGATTCTGGAAAAAAAGAGTTCTATTAAATTACCGGCTTTGATTGATATCATTTTTAATGACGTGAAAACCGACCTGACGCTATCATATTTGGGATGGTTTGCCGATGAATTTTTCAAAATAAATGCTGAGGATATCAGTTTCGAAATGCTGCCGGCGAAGTATGACGACTATATTAACGGTTCATACTGCACCATTAAAGTGGACGCGTGGCTGAATATCATTAATACGAAGCTCAATCCCTTTGAGCATAAAATCGGGCCTGAGGATGTCAGCATCCTGACCCGGGACACCAACGGAAAGCTCTATGTGACGGACGGCAATTGGGCGGGTAAAAAATCCTGGGGATCCGGCAGCAGCTCTGGTGGAAGCAGCTCGGCGAGCCCGAGTCCTTCGCCGAGTCCGAGCCCCGGTGACGAGGGCAGCAGTCCCAATGTCAGTCCGGGTGAGACGGACAGCATCGCATCGCCGGGCACGAGTGCGAGTCCCGAAAGCAGTCCGACGCCGGGTGCGGACGAGCCTATACCGGGTACAGATGATCCGGGTGTCGATAATCAGATATCGAATTGACGCGTTTTTAGAAAAACGTGTTATAATATATGTATTATTTATTGTTTGAAAGGAATGGTCGCGTAAATGCTGACATCTCTGGAAGTAGCGGAACTGGCCGTAAAAACTCTCGACAGCAAGAAGGCAAAGGATATTAAAGTGCTGAAGACGATGGACATCACGGTGCTGGCCGACTATTTCGTCATATGCACGGCGGGGTCAACGACGCAAATAAAAACATTGTCCGACGAGCTCGACAAGGTGCTCAAGGAAAAGGGTGAGCCGCCCCTCCGCACTGAAGGCTACCGTAACGGCGGATGGGTGCTAATCGATTTTGGCTCTGTTGTCGTGCATATATTTTTAAAGGATATCCGGGAGTTTTATTCCCTCGAACGGTTATGGCGGGACGCCCCTGAGATTGATATCAATAAATGGATTATCAGCGATGATCCGGTAACAGAAAAAGGACTGGTTTGATGAAGTACGAGTTTGCCCGTATTGAAAAAAAGTGGCAGGAAAAGTGGGAAGCGTCAAAGGTTTTTGCTGCGGCTACAGACGTTAAGGGCAAGAAATTTTACGGGCTTATCGAGTTCCCGTATCCGTCGGGTGAAGGACTCCACGTGGGGCATCCACGCCCATATACGGCAATGGATATTATTGTGCGCAAAAAGCGCATGCAGGCGATGAATGTTCTGTTTCCCATCGGCTTTGACGCCTTCGGCCTGCCGACGGAGAATTACGCCATAAAGAATAAGGTGCATCCCGCTGACGTCACAAAGCGGAATATCGCACGTTTTACCGAGCAGCTGAAGATGCTCGGCTACAGCTTTGACTGGGACCGCTGCGTGGACACCACCGACCCTGATTATTACAAATGGACCCAGTGGATATTTTTGAAACTGTTTGAAAACGGGCTGGCCTATAAGGCCTCTATGCCCGTCAACTGGTGTACCTCCTGCAAGTGTGTACTGGCTAACGAAGAGGTGGTGAGCGGCGTCTGCGAGCGCTGTGGAGCCGAGGTGGTCCGCCGGGAAAAGAGCCAGTGGATGCTGAAGATCACACAATACGCCCAACGCCTCATTGACGACCTGGATGAATTGGACTATATCGAGCGTGTCAAAATCCAGCAGAAGAACTGGATAGGACGTTCCACGGGTGCCGAGGTGGATTTTATGACCACCGCAGGCGACAAGCTGCGCGTGTTCACAACCCGCCCCGACACGCTCTTCGGCGCGACATATATGGTCATATCTCCAGAACACGCCATATTAAAAAAATGGTCTTCAAGGCTGACAAACATTGACGAGGTTCGCAATTACCAGGAGGCGGCAGCCCGGAAATCTGATTTTGAGCGCACCGAAATGGCCAAGGAAAAAACAGGCGTCGAGCTGAGGGGCGTACGGGCTGTCAATCCCGTGACAGGAAATGAAATTCCTATCTTTATCTCAGATTATGTTCTTGCCACATATGGTACGGGTGCTATTATGGCTGTTCCCGGACACGACACCCGCGACTGGGAATTTGCGAAGAAATTCGGGCTGCCGATCATCGAGGTCGTCGCCGGCGGCGATATCGAAAAGGAAGCGTTCACCGACTGCGAGACGGGGATCATGATCAACTCCGGCTTTTTGAACGGCCTCTCCGTTGAGAACGCGATCAAAAAAATCACGGAATGGCTGACGGATAAAGGTCTCGGCGAGGAAAGCGTCAAATACAAGCTGCGCGACTGGGTCTTCTCACGCCAGCGGTATTGGGGCGAGCCGATTCCCATTGTCCACTGTGAGAAGTGCGGCTATGTGGCGCTGCCCGAAAAACAGCTGCCGCTCCTGCTGCCGGAGGTTGTGAACTACGAGACGACGGACACGGGCGAGAGTCCCCTGGCAGCCATGACGGACTGGATCAATACCACTTGCCCGAAATGCGGCGGAAAAGCCACCCGCGAAACCGATACGATGCCCCAGTGGGCCGGCTCCAGCTGGTATTTTCTCCGCTATGCCGACCCGCATAACGACAAGGCGCTGGCCTCAAAAGAAGCGCTTGACTTTTGGACTCCTGTGGATTGGTACAACGGCGGCATGGAGCACACAACGCTGCACCTGCTCTATTCCCGTTTCTGGCATAAGTTCCTTTATGACATCGGTATTGTCCCGACCAACGAGCCGTACATGAAGCGCACAAGCCACGGCATGATTTTAGGTGAAGACGGACAGAAGATGTCAAAATCCCGCGGCAATGTGATTAACCCCAACGATATTGTGGATGAATTCGGCGCTGACACGCTGCGCCTGTACATCATGTTTATCGGCGATTTTGAGAAGGCAGCGCCATGGTCAAGCAATGCCGTCAAGGGCTGCAAGCGTTTTCTGGATCGGATATGGAATCTGGCGGAGACACGTCTTTCCGGTGACGCGAACAGTTATTCGCTCGCCAATGAAAGCGCTGTTCACCGCACGATAAAAAAAGTCAGCGATGATATTGAGAGCATGAAATTCAATACGGCTATCGCGGCGCTTATGGCTCTGGTCAACGAGTTTTATGATAAAGCCCCTTCCCGTGCAGATGTTAAAGCGTTACTGACGCTGCTGTCACCTTTTGCCCCGCATATTGCCGAGGAGCTCTGGGAGATACAGGGCTTCGGAGGCTTTGCCTGCCAGGCGGAGTGGCCGTCATATGATGAGAGCAAAATGATTGAGGCTGAGCGCGAAATCGCAGTCCAGGTGGGCGGCAAGCTGAAGACGACCATTATGGTCCCCAATGATGCTGATGACACAACGGTTATCGAGGCGGCCAAAGCGGACGATAAGATCAAAAGGCTGATCGACGGCAAGGAAGTACTGCGCACAATTATTGTTAAGAACAAGCTTATTAATTTGATAGTAAAATAAGAGAGCCGGGGATCGTTCCCGACGCCAAGCCGTACCTGCCGTACCTGGCGGTTCAAATTCGCTCTTGACAATGTTTCGCCGCCAAATTATAATAATAATGTTAATGCCATACGAATGGCCCTTAAAGCGTGCCGGAAGGCGCGTATTTGGAGGGAGGGAAAAGTTAGTGTCGGAAGTCCACATAAAGGATAATGAGTCCTTAGACAGTGCGTTGAAGAGATTTAAGCGCAACTGTGCAAAATCAGGAGTGCTCTCGGATCTCAGGAAAAAAGAGTATTATCAGAGCCCAAGTGTGAAACGCCGCAAGAAATCAGAAGCGGCCAGAAAGAATAAGAATAAGAAGTCTTATTAATAAAAAACAAACCGGACTGTCGTAGAAATCCAAAGGATTTTTTGCAGTCCGGTTCATATTTTGTTTCAAGGGTCAGAAGGTTACCTTAGGTTCGGTGAAGGATTCCACAGTGCCGGCGACCTCGGAAAAGTAAAAAACCTCGTAGATGCCGTCGTCTGGCTTATACATGGGGATTGGGCTGATCTTCAAAAAGTCGGCGCGTGCTTCGTACCTGTCGTCACGGACCAGCGTACCGTGCATTCGAAACCACTTAGGTCCAATCATACCGCAAATTTCGACCTTTGGATTTTTCATCAGCTGTTTAAAAACTTCTTTGGTGTTGTTCATGCAGATGTACGTTTTTCCATTAATTTCGGCAACTGCGCCGAAAGGCCGTACGCGGGGCTGATCTCCATCAATTGTGGCGATGAAGAATGTACCGGATTGCTGCAGCAGTTCTGTCGCTTTGTTCATAACTTCGTCCTTTCTAAATGCAATTTAAGTTCATACCCGGGATAACAATGAAATGACATTATCCATTTCAAACGGTTTTTCGATAAAACCTACGGCACCAAGTTCCATTGACGTCCGGAGTGCGTCATGCATGCGCATACCGGTCAGCATAACAACCTTGGGTTTCTTCTGCAGCTTCATTGATGATATTGTTTCAAGAACGTTATAACCGGAAAAATTCGGCATGCTGATATCCAGCAGGACGATATCAGGCTGCAGTGAGCGGATCATTTCAACTGCATCGACACCGTTGTTTACCACGCCGATAATCTCAAAGCCGGATTCCTTATATGTCCTAAAATAATCAACAAAAACCTCGGTAAAAGCCCTGTTATCGTCAATGAGCAGAATTGTTTGTATTATGGTTATCACTCCTATCATCCCAACACTTTTCTATATTGTTACTAGAATAATATATAACAGTTAAAAAAACAAGAAGATTTACAATATTGCCATAATAATCAAGGGAATAATAACAATATAAAGTAAAATTATATAAATATTTGACAGAAATAGCCGTTGTGATATAATTTAGTAGCAATGTAGATGCAGTTGATATGAGCAAGGTGAACGGTATGTTTATTGGTGTGATACCGGTGTTTGGCTATGGATAGGAGCCGTGTGGTGATGGATCTGTTTCTGTCTGAGAAATGGATCCGGTTTCTGGAAAGCAGCGCTGCAGCTCTGCAGATAAACCTTGTGTTTTCGGACGAAGCTGAGGAGTTGTTTTCCGCATACAGCAAATGCCCTTGCTGTGGCAATGAGCTTCCGACAGGCCCCGGCGATTATCTGATCAGGAGAATATTCCGATATGACGACAAGTATCTCGTGACAGCCCGGGATTTTACATGTTGTCATGGTAACGGAATACTTAGCTTTGAAGAGAAAGCGGGTATCGCGGGGGAACTCCTGACAGAATTCTGCAGTATCCTGATTGAGCAGCTGTGCGGTGGAAACGATGCGGTGGAATTGTACGCACTTCACCGGGTCGGTTGTATGGTACTGTCGGCATTCCGGAATGATGAAAACGCTGTTGAGCGTGTTCTGGACCTGAATCTCAGCGCGGCGAATTTTTTATTAAACGCATACGGCAGTTGGATTGACTGTTCTTATAAGGGGCAATGGCGTTTACTGACAAAAGCCATTCGTCAACCTTCTCCGGAATACGACACATTGATAATCAGAAGTACAGTAGCGGTTGCGTTACATAGCCCTGTCGTGGCCGGGACAATCGGTATCATTGCAACCGACGGTTCGGCAGCGGCTGATGAGTATCTTGATGATATAGCGCACGAATGCGTTACAGCTTTTGAGATAATAGAGCTCCTGCGGCTTATGGAATCAAGGCTGACAATGATTTTGAACGCTGTTGACAGCCCGGTGCTGCTTGTTGAGAGGAATAAAAAAATATGCTTTGCGAGCAATGCCGCCGTAAAGCTGCTCAGACGTCCGCTGTCTGAGCTCATCGGCGTTCCGGTTACAGAAATCGACACACCGTGGCGGCAAGGCTTTTTTTCAGAAACGGGAGAAGTCTCAAAGAGTACGAAGGATTTGTTGCTGAGCGGCAATGAAGAGAGGCTTGTCGATTGGGAGATCATCCCGCTGACATCAGGCCATGATATCGCAGGATGGGTGGTCACGGTGCGGGATTGCACCGACTATTACCAGCTTCAGGAACTAAAGGAGAGGACCGATAATCTTGTCAGTGCGTCGGTTCTGCTCAGAGTTATCGCCCATGAAATCCGCAACCCGCTGACCACATTTAAAGGACTGCTGCAGATTATTGATTTAAAGAGCAGAACGCCCGAAATCAGCAAATATGTCGGTATCGGTATGAATGAAATCATAAAGATATCTATTATGCTCGATGAGTTCAGTCAGTCCGGGAGAGTATCGGAGCTCTCCTTTGAGAAGACAGAGATGAAGGCCTTCATGCAGGAGATTTATAATCTTGCTGTTACGGGATTCAGCGGTCCCGATATCGAAATCACCGCATCCTTCAACGCTGCACCGCCGGTAATGGTTGATAAACGCCAGCTGACGCAGGCGATATTTAATCTTGTCAAAAATGCCTATGAGGCGTTAAATCGCCAGGGGATAATTTCGCTTTCCCTTCGTGAGCATAATAAGGACTGGGTCGAGATCAGTGTATGCGATAATGGGCCTGGCATACCTGATCGTGTTAAGGATAAGCTGTTCAAGCTTTATTATTCTACGAAAGCTGACAGTATTGGTCTGGGACTCGCCATTGTGAAATCCATCGTCGAAAACCATAACGGAAAAATTTCCGTTTGTAACAATCCGGGCGGCGGCGCGTGTTTTTCAGTACTGCTGCCAATCTGCAGTCCGTGATAAAACATGCTGGCAAAAAAGCAGACCCGACTCATATTCGGGTCTGCTTGTCGTATCCGGTGTTTGACTGCTTCAGGCCGATGGAATCCAGGTGTTTTCTCAGACTGTCAAAATCCAGGGGTTTACTGATATGCATGGCAAACCCGGCATTTTTGGAAAACTCGAAATCACCGGTCTGCGCGTAGCCGGACAGGGAGATCAAGCTGACACCTGCAAGCTCACGGCAGCCCGATATCCGGCGTGCGACCTCGTAACCATCGATATCAGGAAGGCCGATATCACAGATGATAACATGAGGCAGGAACTCTTTTGCCGTTTGAATGCCGTTTATTCCTGTGTAGGCCGTTCTGACGCTATAGCCGTAAAGTGTCAGTAATGAGCCGGTTGTTTCCGCAAGATCCTGGTTGTCATCAATAAGCAGTATCTTAAGCGGCGGCATTATATGTTCTTCATCCTTCATAACGGCGGCCTCCTTGACATCAGGATTTGTGGGAAGCGGCAGCCTGACGGTAAAGGTTGTCCCGTGCCCCAGGCCTTCACTTTGCGCATTGACGGTTCCCTCGTGACGTTCAACAATGCCTTTGATAATAGATAAGCCCAGCCCAAGGCCGCTGTTATTCGGCTCCGACTGTCTGAAGGTTTTGAATAGCTCCGGTAGAAAGGAGGGGCTGATACCAATCCCTGAGTCTTTAACGACGATTACCGCGTCATTGCCTTCTTTATATATACCGAGCTGCGTATTACCGCCATTCCCCGTGAATTTGGATGCATTGTGGAGTAAATTGCCGATTACCTGCGATACCCGTACAGGATCTGCGTTGATGTACAAAGGTTGATCACCGATTTCCGTAACAAGTGTGATTTCTTTTTCATCAAATAACGTACGGTGGTCATATGCAGCCGATCGCGCCAGTTCATTGAGATCAACCAGCTCGCGGTTTAATTGTATTTTATTATTAGTGATACGCGTCAGATCAAGCAGATCGTCAACAAGATGGCACAGCTGTTCCGATTGGCGTTTGATGATGTTTTTCGCTTTTTTTGTATCCGGGTTTGAGTCTAGTATATCCAGCATGGACAGGTTGGCGGTGATCGCGGCCAACGGATTTCGTAGCTCATGAGAAAGTGTGTTGATAAATTCATTCTTATTCCGGGCAGCATTTTCCAGTTCAGATACAAGTTGAAGCGCGTGCTGTTCACTTTTGCGCAGCGCGGCTTCAGCTCGGACACGGTCCACCTCCGCCCAGGTGCGAGCCGTCGTCTCCTCAATCAGGGATATTTCCTCCTGGGTCCAGTTCCGGGGAAGCCGCTGATGTACCGTAAAGCCGGCAACAAACCGTCCGTTTCGGATGAGAGGCACCGAAATCCATGCGCCCAGCCTGCATTCACGCAGGGAAGGACGGATATCATTGCCGATTCTCGGGTCGGTCTCCATGTCGCAAACCACGATATTGCGTCCCTCGTAGTTCTCTCTGGCCAGTACACCGGGACTGGTTATCGGGTGGAGTCCGGGAAAAATGTTGTTCTCCTTCACTGAATACAGCTTATCCAGCAAAAAATACTCAACGCCCCCGACGGTGACGACATCGCAGTAAAAAGCTTTTTCCACGCCAAGGTATTCGCCCACGATGCTCGCCGCAGCCTCATGGATATCGCCGGGATTATTGAGGAGCCTGAGTGAATCACTAAGCTGGAGCATGACAGACTGCCTATCTCTGCTGAGCCGCAGGACCTCTTCAGCGCGCTTTTTATCAGTGATGCCGCGGAAAAATACAGCTAACCCACCATCCTGTATCGGATAAACCCGGATCTCCGCCCAATTTTTGAGATCAGACGATGAGGACTCCCATTGCATTGGGATCCTTTCCTTCATGGCTGTTTCGTGGTTTTTCCGCTCCGTAGAATTATTTAGGTGCGAGAAACAGCCCCAGAAGTCTCTTCCGAGCAGGTCTTCGCGCGGGCAACCCCAACATTTTTCAGCGCTGCGGTTTATGAATT
This sequence comes from uncultured Papillibacter sp., assembly GCA_964628265.1. Classification (GTDB taxonomy): domain Bacteria; phylum Bacillota; class Clostridia; order Oscillospirales; family Oscillospiraceae; genus Sporobacter. The sequence continues at coordinate 3,387 of CAZVLO010000076.1, read as the reverse complement.
TGAGACGCCATTCCTGATCGACAATATAAAACGGATCATCCAGATTCTCCAGGATCTCATCCGCGACATAACTGTTATCGTTTGAATAATAACCGTGGTCTTTAAATACGGGGGAAAAGGGATTGCTGATAATTTCGTAGACTGCCTCTACAAGCCGGTCAGTATCGTTTTTCATAATACATCCTGCGGCACCTTCAGCTATTAGCGCCGACATGGCATCGCTGTCATACTTGTCGAACAGGTAAATTATTGGCGTCCCTGACATGACGGTGCTCCTGATGAAGATCGGAGCGCTGAAGTATGAAGGCGAATAATCGGCAAGCAGGATATCGTATCTATGTGCATCCCTCAGTTTGGCATAATTTGAAAAATGCGCCGCTGAATCAAAAAAAACCGAACAATGCAAGCCATCAGACAGCTTCTGTCGGATGAATTCATTTTCCGGTTTTTTATAGCCTATGAATAATACGCGGAGGCTGCTCAATATAGTCAACATATTAAACCTCGTCAATATGTGATGGAGCCCACGAAACAAATATTACAATTAATTATAGAATATGTCAATTATTATTATCTATGACCACTCGAGACTCATATAATATGGTAAAACGACGAAAGGCTTGCCGTATGGCAGTATGTGAAATTATTACGAATCCAGCGAATAAAATACTACGTAAAAAAACAGAATTCGTCGATAAGGTCGACAAGAAAGCACTGGCAATACTGGACGATATGGCAGAAACGCTGAGAAACACCGGTGGGAATGGACTGGCGGCGCCCCAGATCGGTGTTTCTCTGCGGCTGATTATTGTGAAACTTGAATCGAATTATATGCAATTGATAAACCCGGTTATTGTGAAGACTGCAGGGGAGCAGTACTCGCTGGAAGGCTGCCTGAGTCTGCCCGGCATTCACGGCATCGTCAGACGGCCTGAGTTTGCTTTAATTCATGCGCTTGACACAAAGGTAGGCCGTATGAATTCAAAGCCCTGCGTCAGCTGGCGGCTGTATTCAGCCATGAAATCGATCATCTCGACGGTATCCTTTTAACAGACAAAGCTGTACGCCTTGTCTACAAAATGTCATGACAAAAAATGCACCGTCAGGTGCATTTTTTAAAGCCGAGTATTTGACTGTCATTTACTTACGGTTCTGGAGAAGGAAACCCCGTTCTTGCGCAATACGACCTCCAGTTTTGTCCTGTCGCCGCGGATCAGAGACTGCGTTAACTCAAATATTTCACCGTTTTCAGACATTGTCTGCCGCTGATGAAAAAAGCCGGCGCTGCCTGTTTTGCAGTCAAGGAGATTAGCCTCCTCATGCGTCAGTCTTATGGCTTCATATGAATCGACAGCCGAGGCCGGCACAATACCGACTTCGTACAGCAGGGAATAAATCGAGTGCGTTTCGGCCAGCTCACGTGTCAGAGACGGATAAATATATTGAGGGTAAAAAGAGGTTTCAAGCATCAGCGGCTCTCAATATATTTATCCGT
>CAZVLO010000076.1:0-1882 GCA_964628265.1 uncultured Papillibacter sp. | reverse complement strand
CAGCGGCTCTCCGTCCACCCGCCTGATTCGGGTGAATCGGTAAAACAGCTTATCATTGTTGCTGATGGAAAACATCTTCATTATGTCCTGAGGCGGAGTGATGATTTCAAAGTCAATAAGGGTAGATGACGGTGTGAGTCCCATGGCTGTGATTTCGCTTGTGAAAGAGTAGACATTTTCATTGCGCCGCCGCATTTTAGGCTCTGCGACAAATGTGCCTCTGCCTTGCTTGCGCACGACAAGGCCTTCTTCCTCCAATGCTCCGATAGCCTGACGGACCGTTGAGCGGCTGATGCCCAGATTTGTGCAAAATTCAGCTTCTGATGGTAATAAATCGCCTGGAGAAAGCATGCCGGCCGATACATAGCGTTTTATAATGCTGACCAGTTGGAAGTACAGCGGGACGCTGTTGTCTGCCTGCAGATTGGCTTCAAGAAGCGGGTTGGTACTCATGATCAGGCTCCTCATGGTTTATGTTCAGGTTAAATTATTATAGCACAAATGAGAGAAATAGCAAGAAATCATCATGTCATTCTGTTGATAATTCTATTTACAAAGTACAACATATGCATTACAATGTATTCCAGTGATATTATAAACGTATCATACTTTTTCATAAAATGGGACTAAATGAAACGACCGGGGGGAAAAACATGCCAATGAAGGTTGGTATCAATGGATTCGGCAGAATCGGCAGACTTGTTCTCAGACAGGGAATAAATCATGAGGATATCCGTTTTGTCTGTATAAACGACCCGTTTATCGATGTGGATTACATGATTTATCTGCTGTCTTACGATTCGGTACATGGCCGTTTTAAGGGAACAGTCGGCAAGGAAGATGGCTGCCTTGTTGTAAACGGGCAAAAAATTCTTGTGACCGCTGAAAAGGACCCGGTGAATATCCCGTGGAGCAAAGCCGGAGCCGATTACATAGTCGAATCGACAGGCGTCTTCACGAGCAAGGACGGCGCTTCAAAGCATCTTGCTGCCGGCGCAAAAAAGGTGATTATATCCGCCCCCGCGTCCGGCGATGTGCCGACGTTTGTGATGGGTGTTAACAATATGGAATATAAGCCGGATATGTCTATTGTGTCCAACGCGTCCTGCACCACAAACTGTCTGGCGCCACTGGCAAAAATTATACATGACAAGTTTGGTATAGAAGAAGGCCTCATGACAACTGTCCATGCGACGACGGCGACGCAAAAGACGGTTGACGGGCCGTCCGGTAAGGATTGGCGCGCGGGTAGAAGTATCCTGAACAATATCATTCCGTCCTCCACGGGCGCGGCCAAAGCCGTAGGGCTCGTTATCCCGGAGCTGAAAGGCAAGCTGACCGGCGTATCTATGCGTGTGCCTACAGCTGATGTGTCAGTCGTCGATATGACCGCCCGACTTATTAAACCCGCTGCCTTTGAAGAAATCTGCGCGGAGATTAAAAGAGCATCGGAAAACGAGTTCAAAGGAATTGTCGAGTATATCAATTTCGATGCTGTTTCGACTGATTTTCTGGATGATACCAACACGTGTATCTTTGATGAAAAAGCCAGCATCGCACTGAATGACAAGTTCGTCAAGCTTGTTGCCTGGTACGATAACGAGATCGGTTATTCCACCAAAGTTATTGAACTGGCCTACCATATGTACGGCGTCGATTCTAAGCAATAGGTAACAAGGGAAAAAGTATTGACGTATTTCGATACTGTCATTTTGATGAGTCATTAAGTCTATGACTTGACATTTTAGCTCCATGCGGGAAACGCAGGCTGAACACCTGCGTTTCCTATATTTTCAAAGTGCAACAAGAACTCCCCGGACCTCAATGTGTACCGCACCAGCATTAACGGACATTGAATAAAAGCCCCAGCCGTAGAATATCA
>CAZVLO010000075.1:12247-13185 GCA_964628265.1 uncultured Papillibacter sp. | reverse complement strand
TTATCCTACGATTGGGGGATTTCTTTCAATGTCCGTTTTTTGTGGTGCAGTACAATGATAGCCCGGGGAGTTCTTGTTATTTCAGTGTATTATTCGATTGTGGACAGCAGCGCCCGCTTAACGATGGTCTTTGCGATTTGAACTTTATACTTGGTCGCATCCAGAGGCAGAGCGTCGGAAACAGCGGCTTCTCCGGCTGCTGCGGCGAGAGACTCGTCGAGCTTTTTCCCGGCGATGACTGCCTCGGCCTTTACAGCACGAATCGGCGTCGGGGCGACGGCGTTCAGGCAGATACGGGGTTTGCTGCCTGTCATGGCGGCGACGTTGACAACGGGGAAGTCGATAGATTTTCTGAAGGCGAATTTCATGAAGACACTCTTCGTTCCGGCAGGCGGAGTTGGGATCTGAATTTCCGTAATAATCTCGTCCTTGTCAAGGATGGTATTACATGAAACCCTCACGGCAAAGAAGTCTTCAGCATCGATGGTCCGGCAGTTTGTGACGACCTTCGCGTTGAGAGCAATCAGGGCGGGTGCCACGTCCGATGGGTGGACGGCATGGCAGCCGCAGTTCATGCAGCGTAGTGCTTCACGGGCGGCCTCTTCCTTGGTGTGTGATACGGAGTCTTCCACGTCAATCCGGCGCTTTTCAACGCTGAGTTCGCGCAGCACGAGGGGTTCCGTGACCTTGACACCCTCATTATCAAAGGAAAGGGGTTCCTTCTCGGCAATCACGACATCATTGGGAACGCCGAGGTAGGTGTTAATACCGATGGCGGCTTTACGCCCAGTGGCGATGGCAGCGATGGCAAGCCCGGGTTTGACAGCGTCGCCGGCGCCGAAAACACCCTTCCGGGAGGTCATAGCGGTATCTTCGTCCACATCCAGGAGACCGCGGCGCGTGAGCTGTATTTCATATTTTTCACCGAAGTAGGAGAG
>CAZVLO010000075.1:0-12237 GCA_964628265.1 uncultured Papillibacter sp. | reverse complement strand
CGACCTTCTGGCCGGTGGCAAGTATAATATTTTCTGCTTTGATTATCTGTATTTCACATTCGTCATATTGGGGGTTGAAGGCGCCCGTCTCGTCAATAACACTGGTACAGCGCTTAATCTGCATACCCTTAACGATACCGTTTTCTTCAATGACCTTCGAAAGACCCCAGCCGGGGATAATTTCTATGCCTTCCTCCTCGGCACGTGCAATTTCTTCGGGACTCGCGGGCATGGTATCGCGTGTTTCCAGACTGGCCAGAGTGACCTTTTTCGCACCCAGTCGCTTGGCGGACATGGCCACGTCCATAGCCACGTTACCGCCGCCCATGACGAAGACCTCCTGACCGATTTTTCCGTTCATCCACTTCTTAATCTCCACAAGGAAGTCAAGGCCGAATACGGTCAGCTCCTCGCCGGAAATGCCCATGACGGGACGCTTCCAGGTGCCAGTGGCGTAGAGGACGCTGTCAAAAGTGCGTTCCAGTTCTTCGGGCATAACGTCAGCGCCGACCTTTTTACCGGTTATAAATTCCACGCCCATATTTTTGAAAATATCGATAACGCGGCGGACAAGGTCTTTCGGCAGGCGGTAGGCCGGGATGGCGTACATGAGCATGCCGCCGGCTTCCTCCTTGACGTCGTAGACAGTTACCTTATTGCCGGCCTTGCGCAGATAATAAGCGGCGGTCAGGCCGGCAGGGCCTGAGCCCACGATGGCGACCGATTTGCCCGTCTCCTTCGTGGGTGGTGCGTAAAACTTGTCGCTGTTTTCAAGGACGTAGTCGCCAAGTGTGCGCTCGACGCAGTTGATGGCGACGCTTGTGTCAGTTTGGTTTCGGTTGCAGCCGGTTTGACACGGATGGGCACAGATGCGGCCGGTGATCATCGGAAGAGGATGGACCCGCATGAAGATTCTGGCGGCCTCATCCCAATTGCCCTCGCGAATTTTGGCCATATAACCGGGGATATCTGTGCTGTTGGGGCACTCCCGTGTACATGGCGTTGCGCATACTTTCGCACCGCCGAAAGCGGAATGATAACGATTGTCGCCTAAAATGGCAAAGCATTCTTCGCCGCCCTTTCGGAGGCAGGGAAAACGGTTTTCCGCTTTACGGAAATACCAACAGCGGGGGAGTTGGGCAATTGTGCCGCCGATAGTACCCATTTCCCGGATGTGCGGCGTCGCTACGGACTTGGCCGCTTGAGCCAGAGCCGTATACTTTTCCTGAACAGTCGGGTTATTAACAATATCGGCAAGGCGCGTTGTTGCACCAATTTTAAGTGTGCTGTTCTCCTCTTTAATATAGTCCAGACCGGGAACGGATTTAAGGTTAACAACTGTGGACGGATACTCCGGTAAAATATTGTCCTTCAACGTGCCCAGCAGGTCAGTACCGCCGGCGTTAAGCTTGTTGCAGCCGATTTTCAGGACATCGGCGGCTTCATCGAGAGTTTTCGCATTGATATGTTTAAAAGGTATCATTAATTTTCACCTATGCCTTTCCCAGCGCTTTGAGAATTTTATCGGGTGTTGCCGGTGTGTCCACCCAGACGCCTATGGCGTTGTGTATTGCGATTATGACCATGTGCGTGTTGGCCAGCGAGTGGCTGATGCCGCTGGCGCCGTAGGCGGCATTGCCGGAGCGCGTTTCAAGGAACTTGCGCTCCACCGGCGGAACATCAAGGATTGTCGGTTTTTTGTAGTCGATCATATTTGCCATGAGCCGTACGCCGGTCCTCTCGTCATAGACATATTCCTCGAGAAGCTGGCAGCCCTGGCTGAAGTACATGACCTGATCGATCTGGCTCTCAAGAGAGGTGAGGCGCATGATCTTGCCGGGATCAGCAACGACACCGAACCGGAGAATTTCAACTTCGCCTGTCTCCGTATCCACAGCCACTTCACAGTAGGCTGTGTTCATCGTATCGAGCATTCGCCCCATTCCCAAGCTCCAGATGGCGGCGGGCGGTCTGCCGGAGTAGGTGGCGAATATATTCTTGGAAGTTGCCCGGGAAAAGAGCACAGCCTTAGACGGATCTGATTTTACAAAGACTTTTCCTTCGCCGATGTCCAGATCCTCCGGCTTGAAACCTTTGAGCGGACTGGGCTCCTGCGGTTTGCCGAAGTCGAACATACTCGGCGGCGGCGGATTTTCTGCCTCTTCAACAGCGGCTTCAAGTATCTTTTGTTTGAGGATATTGGCGCATTCTTTCATGGCCCAGGAGGAAGCTGTCGTTCCATCCGACCCGCCACCGACGGGCGTGAATTTTTCTTTGTAGTCGAAATCGACCTTAATATCTGAGTATTCCAGGCCGAGTTCTTCCGCTACGACCATGGCACTGCACTCAACGGCGTAGATGCCGGTGCAGGGTCCCTGGGTCGGCATATGTACCTCGCCGTTTCGAAGCTCCAGCTTGCAGTCATAGCCCGAAAAGGCATGGCGCGGACAGATCTGATACCGGAAAGCAGCACCATGCATCCTGCCGGCTGAATGCCAGTTCCAGTTCATCAGCTTTTTCCCCTCATCCAGGCAGGCCTCGAAGCTGGGGACAGGGTTCGGATCGTCCTGGGATGTGGGGCCGTGGAGATTGAGCTTGGCTATATCGATGGGGTCTTTGCCCAGCTTTTCAGCGATCAAATAGATCGCCATGGTGCCGGCGTCCCAGTTAAAGGGGCAGTGCTGTCCGCTGAGATACATTTTACCGCGGTTGGAGTCAACGATCTCCATGAACTGCCGAATATTCTGGCAGCGCATGGTGTAATACGGACCGTATCCCTGATCGCCCGACGTACCGAAGCTGGAGCTGCCCTGGACACCGCCGTCCGATATGGAATAATCGTCGATGGCGGTGATAAGGCCGTTGTTCTTGATACCAATCTTCAGGTGCATGTAGCGTTCGTTCATCAGGAAATCGAAGGTTTCCTCACGGGTATTGACAAGTCGCACCGGCCTTCCGGTCCGTTTGGCCAGAAGGGGCGTGATCTCCTGTGATTTCCGCATGCCCCAGTCACAATACTTACCGCCCTGGAACAAGCCTTCCTGAACCGTCTTTTCCGGTGACATGCCGTACATGCCGCCGATGGCGTCTTTCCTCTGAACGGCACCTTCTATGTGGAGACTCTTATCTCCCGGCTGATAAGGATCATTGAACCACCAGGCGACGGAGCCGGGCGGATTTGGGATATGAGACGCGAACGTAGGGATTTTCAGATCGTATTCGATGACCTGATCCGCTTCTTTAAAACCGGCCTCAATATCGCCCTGAGCCGTAATGGCATAGGAGACGTTTCCCTGCTTTGGGTGATTGGGGTCGGGACGCGGGCCGAACATATCGGGCGGAAGGCTATTAAATTCCGGCGGACGGACAACTGGAGCGTCCGGTTTTCTGCCCTTCATAATGTCGACAACATGAGGCCAGACCTCCCACTCGATGTCCAGTTGACGGAGAGCTTCCTCGCAGATATCCTCATTTTCAGCCACAACGATGACGGCTACCTCGGCGTTTTCCTGATCGGCGATATTGTCCAGCCAGGGTCTCCGGGGCCCGAAGCCGAAGGGGGTGCTGCCAAGCTTTTGTATATCCTCGTCTTCCCAGGTGATGATATCGACAACACCGGGGACAACGCGGGCTTTTGTTGTATCAACGCTGACGACTTTCGCGTTGGCATAGGGACTGCGGAGAAATTTGGCATGCAGCATATCCGGCACGACATAGTCGATGCCGAATTTTGCGATGCCTGTTGCAAGAGAATACGATAAAATCCCGGGAAGGTTGGGCTTGCCGACGACTCTGAACTGCTCCTTTTGCCCGTTGACGCCAACGATATCGGCCATATTACCATTCTCCCTTCGACATCTTTGTCGCTGCTTCGAGAATTGCGGTGGAGTGGCGCGGGTATGTACCGCAGATGCAGATGTTGCCGGCCAGCGCTTCTTTAATTTCATCCTCTGATGGGTTCGGATTCTTGTCAAGAAGCGCCTTGGCAGTGACAAGAAAACCGGGAGTGCAGTAACCGCATTGCATGGCATCCCACCGGCAGTCGGCGGCCAGTGTTGTGCAGGAGAGCACAGCTCTGCCATCCATGATGACAGTGCAGGAACCGCAGGCCCCGCGGTCGCACATGTGTTTAGCGCCCGTCAGACCCAAACGGAACTGGAGGGCGCGGTGAAGCGTCCAGTGGGGCTCAATAAGGACCTCGCAGTCCTTATCATTGATATGGAGGACGACAGTTAAGGGGAGTACTGCCTCCGGGTGCTCGTCTGCGCAATGAACCTTGAGATCCTCAAGGTTTGCGAAAATCCGTCCGCATGTAGGGCAGCGGAATTCCTTGATCGCCGGGGGTATGGACTTGATTGCCGCCTGAGCCTGAGCTTGAGCTGCTTCCTGTGTAAAAGCCACGCCTTTTTTTTCGCTCATAATGAAAAATCCTCCCTGAGCTCGTTCAGATTATTATTTCAAGAATACCTTAAATTTGGTAATAAATCAACAAAAAGGGGTGTAAAACAACCTGGAATGGTATGCTTTTTTAGCTGTCATTATTCCTTTAGAATCATATACAAAAGGTCTGGGAATACCTTAAATCTTTCCGAGTGCTTTAAGAACCTTGTCCGGTGTTGCCGGCGGGTCGACCCAGACGCCGACGGCGTTGTGGATGGCGGTGATGACAAGGTGTGTGTTTGCCATTGAATGGCTGATGCCGCTGGCGCCATAAGCGCCGTTGCCGGAGCGCGTTTCCAGCAGTTCATGTTCCACCTTCGGAACATCAGCAATTGTTGGCTTCTTGTAGTCAATCATATTGCTGTTGAGCTTAACGCCGGTACGCTCATCGTAGACCATATCCTCCAGCAGTTGGCTGCCCTGGCTGAAAAACATGACCTGATCCAGCTGACTTTCCAGGGAAGTCGGCCGCAGGGCTTTGCCCGGATCCACCACCGTGCCGAAGCGGAGGATTTCCACTTCGCCCGTCTCCTCATCCACAGCCACCTCGCAGAAGACGGCGTTCATCGTGTCCAGAATGTTGCCGCAACCACCTACAAGCCAGGCGGAGAGGGGCGGCCTGCCGGAGTAAGTGGCGACAAGGTCCCTGTTTGTCGCCCGATTGAGAGGAGCCGAGATGCTGGGATCGGCTTTTACGTAGATTTTACCATCCATGATATCCAGATCCTCGGGCTTGTAGCCCTTGAAGGGGCCCGGTTCTGGAAGAGGTGTTCCCTGCAGCGGGGCCATCATCATAAGCGGCCAGCTTTCTGCGTATTCCACAGCAGCTTCGAGTATCTGCTTTTTCAGTATATTGGCACATTCCTTCATTGCCCAGGAGGACGCTGTGGAGCCGTCCGAGCCGCCGCCGACAGGTGAAAACTTTGCCCGGTAGTTAAAATCGACCTTGATATCTTCATATTCAAGACCAAGCTCCTCCGCGGCAACCATCGCATTGGGCTCCACCATATAAGCACCAAATACCGGGCCTTGTGTCGGCAGGTAGACAGCACCGTCGCGGTACTCCAGCCGGCATCTGTAACCGGATACTGAGTGCCTGGGGCACATCTGGTAGCGGAAGCTCGCGCCGTGTTTACGGCCGTCCGGCAGGGTTTTGGTCGCAGAGGGATGCCACTCCCAATCCATCAGCTTCTTGCCGGCTTTGATGCAGGCCTCAAAGCTGGGCACGGGATCCGGATCGTCCTTGCCGGATGGGCCATGGAGATTGAGACGCGCAATGTCGATAGGGTCTTTCCCAAGCTTCTCCGAGATCATGTAAACAGCGAGTGTCACAATATCCCAGTTGAAGGGTGTGTGCTGGCCGCTGACCCACATTTTACAACGGTTGGAGTCGACGACCTCCATCCGCTGGGAGATGTTTTTACATTTCAGTGTATTGTAGGGCCCCTGCTTTTGGTCGCCCACGTTACCAAAGGTGGAGCTGCCCCAGATACCGCCGTCTGCGACGGAGAAATCGTCGATGGCAGTGATGAGGCCGTCCTTTGTAAAGCCGACCTTCAGGTGCAGATAGCGCTGCTTCATGATGACGGCCTCAAAGGTCTCCTCCCGGTTCATAACGCAGCGGACAGGACGCCCGGTCCGTTTGGCAAGGAGTGGTGTAATTTCCTGAGCCCGCCGGAGACCCCAGTCGCAATACCGGCCGCCCATGTAGAGACTCTCCTGGACGACATTATCCAGAGGTACATCGTACATCTGGCTGATGGGAATGCGCTCGCGAACGGCACCCTCAATATGCAGCATCTTTCCCTCGCCCTGGTAGCTGTGATCATCTGACCACCATGCGACTGAGCCGGAAGGATTCGGTGTGACGGATGCGAAAGCTGGTATATACATATCATATTCCATGATATGGTCGGCCTGCTTGAAACCCTCCACGATATCTCCCTGAACGGTGTTGGAATAAGCGACGTTGCCTACCTTCGGCGGGTTGGGAGGTGCGTTGGGGACGGGCATGCCAAAAGTAGGTGTCGACCGCTCATCAGGGCGGATGACGAAGGCGTCCGGTTTTCTGCCTTCACGCAAATCAACCACGTGGGGCAGGACCTCCCATTCCACATCCAGCTGACGGAGTGCTTCCTCGCAGATATCCTCAGTCTCCGCTACAACGATAACAGCCACCTCGGCATTCTCCTGGTCGGCAATGTTGTCAAGCCAGGACCTTGGGGCGCCCCAGTGTTCAGCATAGCTGACAAGGTTTTTAATATCCTCATCTTCCCAGGTGAGGATATCCACAACGCCGGGAACAGCCCTTGCACGCGTTGTGTCAACACTCAGCACTTTCGCGTTGGCGTAGGGGCTGTGCAGGAATTTCGCGTGGAGCATATCGGGGAGCACATGGTCAATACCGAACTTGGCAACACCTGCTGCCAGAGCATAGGATAGTACGCCGGGGAGATTACGCTTCCCGACCACCCTGAAATTTTCTCTTTGTCCGTTGACGCCGGCTAAATCAGCCATATAGAATCCTCCGTGATTTAAGTTTTCTTATCTTAATACTACAAAAAAAAACATGAAATAGCAAGCTTTTGCGCTCATATAACAAGATGCACATTTTACAAAATCAAGAGCCTTGCGGTGTTTGTCTTTGTACCGCAAGGCTCCGAGGCTTGTTACATTTATATAGAGCGTCTATACTTTTTTTGTATCACTTTATGTACCATTTAGCATTTTGCCCGGAACGGTTCCAAAGCAGGTCAATGCTTCTTCTTGGAGGGGTCGACCCAATCCAGATCAGGCTTTGCTTGGCCGAAGGTTTCCACGGGACCGAAACTGGAATCCGGTGCGCCGAACGGACCGTTCGGCATGTTCTTCATCATTTCGGCCATACGGCGTTCATCCTCGCGTACCTTTTCCATGCCCTCCAAGGACGCATAGTTAATAACCTTTTCCATGGAACGGCGGACAAAGCTGGCGTCCGGATCGTGGGGCAGGGACAGCGGCAGCCCGTTCTCTATGGCATATTTGAGATGGCCGGCCAGTTCAATGGGATCCATACCCTGAGCGTGGATGGTCTTGAGCATATTCATCGTACCCTCGGAGGTATAATAACCGCTGTTCTGCAGATGCGCCGGACGCGTCTTCAGGGCTTCACCGATGTTGGAGTTGATGTTGGCCGGGCACTGAACCGTCACACCGATTCCGTAGGGCTTAAGGGCGTCGTAGTAGCTGAAAGCCAGATTGTTGACGGCGGCTTTGGAAACGGAATACGGCGCGTCGGTGGCAAAACCGTCGAAGGCCCCCATGGAGGACACGATGCCGATATGCCCGCCGTCCCTGTTGATTGAACCATTTTGAATGTTGTATGCCTTGATCATGCGGGGTACAAAGATGACCATGCCGTTGATGACGCCGTGTAGATTGACGCCGACGACCCAATCATAATCCTCGAATGTTGACGCCTCGGCAGGGCCGAAGGTGTTGACGCCGGCAGTCTGTATGAGCAGCTGCGGGGGGCCGCCCCAGTGCTTTTCAGCCTTATCAGCGGCGGCAGTGTACTGCTCGCGGTTTGTGAGATCCATTTGGATGCCCAGGGCGTCGATTCCGAGACCCTTCAACTCGGCAACGGCCTTGTCAATAGCTTCCTGGCGGATATCGACGATCGTAATCTTCGCGCCGAGACCGCCAAACAGCTTCGCCTGTCCGAGTCCCGCCCCGGACGCGCCTCCGGTTATGAATGTGATTTTTCCTGCAAAATCTTTCATTCTGCCACTCCCTTTGATAGTATTCATTTGTTTTATTTTACATGAAAATCAAAAATTAACAATAGGGAAATTGACATATGCATAAATGGTTATATTAAAGATCTGACAGGGTGCCGTTATGTAACAAATAAATAATTCCCCACATAAGTTGTAGTGGTTGTCGTTAAAACGGCGAACTGAGACATTGGAGGAAAATAACGTGGCACAAGAGCAGTATTTAAACTTACCGTATATGGCGGACAATGAGAACGCGGTTAATGCGCCAAACCTGAAGTCCGTTGTTGAGGAGACAAAAAAGCACCGGGCCATGTACCCGGATATCCATTATAAGCTGGAGCCTTTCATCTCAAACACCTGCGATGCGATTGAGTCAACCGGAATGATGCCCTCGCAGGAGGTGATGGATGATATCACCGACGATATTTACGACGATTTTTGCAGAATGTATCCGGACATGGCCAATTACATGAAATCAGAAGAGAATCAGAGTGATATGCCGGAAGCCGTGCCGACACAGGTTTTATTCGGCGGTGGCTTCAGACCCGGCAGACGCGGCGGCTTCAGGCGCAGAGGAATCGGAAGAGACCTCATCCTCGCGCTTCTGCTGGGCCGGCTGTTTCGCAGACGGCGCCGGTTTCCCTGGGAATGGGAAACTTTCGGGCCGTATGATTCATATTACCCGTATTTATGAGCGGTTATTAAGTTAAAAAGGTCATCAAATTTGATGACCTTTTTTTCGTACGGTACAAAGACGCAGCGCGCATCCTGGCGGTCGCATTAAAACTCTCGGCAATTTTGAATATTTCTGCTGCTCTCCAGCATCAGCCGGATCCGGTTGATCTGATTGACGTTGCTGGCGCCGGGATCGTAATCAATGGCGATCATATGAATGTGCGGGTATTTCTCTTTCAGGGTTTTGATCATCCCCCTGCCGGATATATGGTTGGGCAGGCAGGCAAAAGGCTGCATACAGATGATACAGCCGGCGCCCTCCTCGATCAGGTCGACGATTTCTGCCGTCAGCAGCCACCCTTCGCCCGTGTGATTACAAAGGGAGAGAAATGATTCGATTTTCCCGGCCAGCTCGAAAATGGTGTCGGGGGCCTTGAAACGGTCGGTGGATTGGAGCGCTTTGCGCATATCGTTCCGATAACTCTCCACATAGCGTATAAAAATATTGCCAAGGATTTTTTGCATATTGCTCCCGTCCAGATACTGATGATTGTATTCCCTGACAAGGGCGCAGTACAGAAAGAAATCTGTCAGTCCGGGTACGGACAGCTCGGCACCGGACTGTTCAAGAAGCTCCGCCATGTTGTTGTTAGCGGCGGGGTGGTATTTTACCAAAATCTCGCCGACCAGGCCAACCTTGGTTTTTTCTTCACTGGTTATTTCAAGTTGATTAAAATCAATGGCGATACCGGCAAGATTGCTGCGGAATGTAACCCTGTCGCCACACCGCAGGTTTTGGCGGCACACGGCCAGCCAGTAGTCGTACAAACTATCGGCTGTACCCGGGACGCACTCGTAAGGCCGAACCCGGTATAGAACCTTCATGAGAAGGTCGCCGTAGATCATCGACATGATCGCCTTTTTGACGAGCCCGGGTGTGATTGGAAAACGGGTTGCTCTTTTGGGCTTTCCCAGGGTCAGGGAGAGCAGCGGAACGCTTTCCAAACCGTTTTTTTGGAGCGCCATATCCAAAAGCGCCAGATAGTTGCTGGCTCTGCACGGGCCACCCGTCTGTGTTATCATGACAGCTGTTTTGCCGATGTCGTATTTGCCCGACTTCAGTGCGTTCAGTATCTGACCGATGATGATGATGGCCGGATAGCAGCTGTCATTATTGACATACCGCAGACCCTCATCTATATCTTCCTTACTGACAGTCGGCAGGATGACGAAGTTATATCCCTTCCTCCAGCAGCTCAAAATGGATAGGGGACATCTGCGGTCCTATAATTGTATAACGATTGAGAGATCCGGTGATGCTGGTAAAGCTGTGCGCCGGTGCAGGCGTATCTTGCGTGTCTGTGGCCTGTCTGGACTTTATTGCCGCCAGAAGCGAGCGGAGGCGGATTTTTACGGAACCCAGGTTGCTGACTTCGTCGATTTTTATAAGGGTATAGAGCTTGCGGCGGCGGCTCAGTATTTCCTGAGCCTGTTCCGCGGCAATGGAATCAGGACCGCAGCCGAATGAATTCAGCTGAACGAGTTCCAAACAATCCGATTTTGATACATAATCTGCCGCTTCGTAGAGCCTCGTATGATACATCCACTGGTCGAGGACGCGCAGCGGCCGCTCAACATGCCCCAAACCGGCAACGGAATCCTCCGTCAAAACAGCAAAGCCCAGAGATGCGATAAGCTCCGGGATGCCGTGATTAACCTCTGGATCCAGATGATACGGCCTGCCGGATAAAACGATCCCTTTCTGCCCGGAGGCCGCCAGCCGGTCCAGTATCTCCCGTCCTTTGCTTGCTATATCATCCTTGAACTTCACGTCCTCTTTCCGGGCGGCGGCTATTGACCGAGCGATTTCTCTTTCGGAGATATTAAAATCCCGCAGCTCTTCCCATAACCTCCGCGCAAGTTTTTTATCGTTATGATAGGGGAGGAAGGGGTGATAGAACATGACGTTTTGTTCTCTGATCAGGTCTATATTCGCATGGAGCACTTCGGCGTAGCAGGCGACGATGGGACAGTTGTAATGGTTGTCAGCGCTTTGATATTCATTTTTTTCCTTGGGAAGACAGGGGAAAAATATGTGCTTTATCCCCTGATTGATCAGAGCGGCAACATGACCATTGGAAAGCTTCGCGGGGTAACACGCCGTATCTGATGAAATTGTGTCCATACCGAGCTCATAAATTACCCGGCTTGAGTGCGGAGACAGGACGACCCGAAAACCCAGTTCGGTGAAGAACGTAAACCAAAACGGATAATTTTCGAACATATTCAGCACGCGGGGAATGCCCATAATACCGCGGGGCGCATTTTCCGTTTCCAGCGGCACGTATTGAAAAAGGCGCTGATATTTGTACGCATAGAGATTCGCCGTATCAGAAGGAATGTCGATGCCCGCACCCTTTTCACAGCGATTTCCTGTTACGAGCTTTCGTCCGCTGGGGAAGCCGGTGATTGTCAGCAGGCACTGATTGTCGCATCGGCGGCATCGGGTGATATCGGTCCGGTAAGAGAACCTTGCAAGCGCTTCAGGGTCTATCAGCGCGGAGCACGCGCCGCTGACCCAGGTGTTTCTCGCCGCCAGGGCGGCACCGAAGGCACCCATCAGCTCGGCGATATCCGGTCTGACGGTTTCTTTTTCCGCAATCAGCTCGAAGCATCGCAGCAGCGCGTCATTCTTGAAGGCGCCGCCCTGCACAATGATTTTATCCCCCAGCTCGGAGGGATGCCGCATTTTGATAACTTTGAACAGTGCGTTTTTTACGGCGGAATAGCAAAGTCCGGCGGAGATGTCCCCGACGGGAATACCGTCTTTCTGCGCCTGCCTGACTCTGGAGTTCATAAAGACGGTACAGCGTGAACCCAGATCGACAGGAGCTACGGAACGAACGCCTTCATCGGCGAAAGCCCGGACTTCCAGCCCCAGAGATTTGGCGAATGTCTCGATAAAAGACCCGCAGCCTGATGAGCAGGCCTCGTTGAGCACAATGCTCTCGATGATCCCGCTTTGGGCTCTCATAAATTTCATGTCCTGACCGCCGATATCGAGAACCGTCTCCACGCCCGACAGGAAAAAATCCGCAGCGGAGAAATGTGCAACTGTCTCCACTTCGCCCATATCGCAGGAGAAAGCCGTTTTGACAAGATTTTCGCCGTAACCTGTGACACAGGAACGGGCTACGAATGCGTCCGCGGGGAGACGGTCATAAAGCTTCCGAAGCATACCGGCGGTGCTGTCAAGGGGACTGCCGTCATTATCTGAATAACAGGAGAAAAGAAGATTCGCATCTTCGTCGATGAGCGCTGCCTTGCAGGTCGTTGAACCGATATCCAATCCGAGAAAGCAGCC
>CAZVLO010000074.1:7466-13296 GCA_964628265.1 uncultured Papillibacter sp. | reverse complement strand
GCGGGACGGTATAGCGGGGATTGGGACACTCACATTTTTTGATCCCGAAACCGGCACCTTCGGAGCGTTGGGACATTCCGTCAACGACAACGAGACAGGGGTTATCATTCCGCTGCGCATGGGCTCGGTCACGCGGTCCGTCGTGACGGGTGTCGTACAGGGGAAAGCCGGCATGCCCGGCCAGCTGCACGGCACATTCAGCGGTGACAGCATCCTGGGTATATTCGGAACGATGGAAAAAAACGATCTGATGAAAGGCAAATCGGCAATGCCCGTGGCTGATTTTTCTGAAATAAAAACGGGGCCGGCTACGATTCTATCCAACGTTTCCGGTGCGGATGTCAAGGAATACAATGTTGAAATCATACGGATTTATACCGGCGCGGAAGCCGTGGGGCGCAGCATGATGATCAGCGTGAAAGACCCGCTGCTTATCACTCAAACCGGTGGCATCGTACAGGGCATGAGCGGCAGTCCGATCATTCAGAACGGCAAAATCATCGGTGCCGTGACCCATGTACTGATTAACGACCCAACCCGGGGATACGGCATATCAATAGAAAACATGCTTGATACCATTACGGAAGGCTCAAACAAAAAAGCGGCGTAACACAGCAGGGGCGGATTTTATATCCGCCCCTGCGTTGCAAAATATCGTTTTTCGTAATATAGTTATTAAAAATATATGATAACCACCGGAAGAAGGCCAATATCCCATGGACATCCAGCAGAACGACTTCTCAAAGGGCAGTATCCCCAAAGCCATCCTGAAGCTCGCCATACCGATGACGGCAGCTCAGTTTATTAACATTCTTTACAATCTCGTAGACCGGATGTATATCGGCCACATCGCCGACGGTCGCATGGCGCTGACAGGCATCGGCATCACGCTGCCGATTATCTCAATTCTCATGGGTTTCGCAAATCTGTTCGGCACAGGCGGCGCGCCGCTGTGCTCAATGGCAAGGGGGCGCGGAGACAAAAAAGAGGCGGAGCACATCATGGGCAACGCCTTTGTCATGCTGCTTATAATGGGTGTGGTGCTGACCGTACTCTGCCTGATTTTCATGCGCCAGCTCCTGCACCTGTTCGGCGCGGAAGATGCGACATATGGCTACGCGGAAGAATATCTGACCATTTACATATTCGGTACCCTGATGGTTAT
This sequence comes from uncultured Papillibacter sp., assembly GCA_964628265.1. GTDB lineage: Bacteria > Bacillota > Clostridia > Oscillospirales > Oscillospiraceae > Sporobacter. The sequence goes on along the minus strand of CAZVLO010000074.1, from coordinate 12,131 downwards.
GATCAGCCTCGGCATGAATCCGTTTATCAATGCCCAGGGTTTCGGACGGATGGGGATGCTGACAATTGCGCTGGGCGCAGTTGTCAATATCGTACTTGACCCGATATTTATCTTCGCTTTCGACATGGGCGTCCGGGGTGCCGCTCTGGCCAGCGTGCTGGCTCAAGCCTGCTCGGCAGTTTGGGTCATACGGTTTCTGACGGGTAAAAAAGCGATTTTAACGCTTCAAGTCAAGAATTTCCGCCTGAAGACAAAAACAATCGGCAAGATTATGGCGCTGGGAATTTCCGGCTTTATCATGAGCCTGACGAACAGTCTTGTCCAAATCGTCTGCAACAAGACGCTGCTCTTATACGGCGGAAATCTCTATGTCAGCATCATGACCGTCATCAACGCCATCCGGGAGGTGGCGTCTCTGGGCATGATCGGGATCACAATGGGCGCCGTGCCGGTGCTCAGCTACAATTATGGGGCGCAGAAATACGGTCGGATCCGAAAGGGAATACGGTTTTCCACTATTGCGGGACTGATCAGCGCGGCTTGCCCCTGGGCTGTTATCATGCTCTTCCCGCAGGTTTTCATCCGCATATTCAACAATGACCCCGATTTGATCAAATATGGCGTGCCGGCGTTCCGCATTTATTTTTCGTCCTTCTTTTTCATGACGTTCCAGATGGTGGGCCAGACCGTCTCGCAAGCCCTTGGCAGAGCCAAGTCGGCCGTGTTCTTCTCCCTGTTGAGGAAGGCCTTCATTGTCGCCCCGCTGACGGTTATCCTGCCCCGTTTATGGAATCTCGGTACGAACGGCGTATTCCTTGCCGAGCCGATTTCGAATGTTGTCGGCGGCCTGGCCTGCTTCATCACCATGATCTTTATTGTCTACATCCCCCTGGGTCGTTTGGAACGCTCCGACTCAGGAAGCACATCCGGGCCGCTAGCGCGATGAGCTTCGGATAAATTTCCGATATAACCGTAGGGCGGGGTGACCACATCCCGCCGTTGGAATTTTGCATAAGGCTAACTGGGCGATGTGGGCATCGCCTCCTACGGATGCTACATTATACAGGTAAGTCGTTTTACATCCATCAGGTTTTCACCTCATAAACCCCCGGGCTCGTGGTCCATTCCTGACCGCCAGATCGGTTTGCGGGGTTCGGGTACGCCAGAACGTAAAAATCGGTGGCGCCGGATTCTTTCTCAACAGGGCCCTTGCTTTGCTGCCGAGAGATTTCGCGTTAGCGGGCTTCGTGATAACGGGCAGCGCCGATTTCTCATTTATCTCCCGCAGGAGCGCCATACCCTTTTTGCTCATCGCCAGCACGCGGATATACGGCGGCGGCATGGCGCTGTCGGAAGCTTCGATGCCGAGGACGGCGCACAGGAGCATCCGGCGCAGGCGTGACATGGCATATCGTTTCGTCTTTGTGCTTTCAAGAATCGATTTTAATGTCGGCATGGATTTCGCATAACGCATCAATCTCAATTCCAGGCCTTCGGAAGCGTCCGGCAGATTTGCATAAGCCTCCTCCGGCAGCATACGAAGCCGGGCCAGAGCAGCTGTTTCGACAGAATCCAAAAACACAGGGCCCCGGCCGGTCAAAATTTCCTTTTTCAATATTGAAGCAGCAGGCGGCGGCATCAGTCGCCATGGCTTGATGCCTTCCTTTAAAAGCTTTCTGAGCTTCGACGCCGACTCTGCGCCGTCGCTGTCATGAGCCGCGCCGAACCGCCGAACCGTCAGTGGCTTCATGGCGGAACCGGATTCCTTCAGGGCCTTCAGATACTCCACACCAAGGATATTGTTGGGCAGTTTCAGTGCTTCCGCTTTATTTCCGAGAATTCTTGCAGCGGCTTTCTGGCGGGCGCTGGCGTAGGAAACACCGGATTTCAGCTCTTGCTGAATAAGGTCGGGCATATCATCGCACGTAAGGCACTCGGCCAGTTCCGACAGGCTCTCTGTTTCGCCGGCTTCACTGCCAAAGGACACGTGCGAACATACGCCCAATGCGTCAAGCAGCATGACGCCGCCCCGGGCGAAACCCTCAGCAGAAGACAGGACGTACGGCAGCGGCAGCTCGACGACAAGATCCGCCCCCGACGCGACAGCTGAAAACGCGCGGGCATGCTTCTCAAAAACAGCGAAGTCTCCGCGCTGTACGAAATTCCCGCTCATGACACATACGACGGCACTGTCCTCTCCCAGCATGGCGCGGGTTTCAAGGATATGCCGAACATGCCCGTTATGGATTGGATTATACTCACAAATAATTCCGGCCGTTTTCACGTTTTTATCTCTCCAATATGAAAATTCACTTAAATTCTTGATATATTACAAAATACGTATTAAAATATCGACAGTTACAGTTTATTTTATATATAATAGTTTAGCAAGGGGTTTGGAAAATGAATGTTTTAGTTATCAACGCGGGCAGTTCATCTTTGAAATATCAGCTGTTCGATATGGAGAAGGAAACTGTCCTGGCCAAGGGAATGTGCGAGCGCATCGGTATTGACGGGCGGTTAAAGCATACGCCCGTGTCGAACGGAAAGCCGGTTTTTAAAGAGGATATCAACCTTCCCACCCACGCCGAAGCGATCAGCGCCGTTATTGAAAAGCTGACAAGCAAGGAATACGGCGTCATTGATAGTCTGAAGGAAATCAGCGCCGTCGGGCACCGGGTTCTGCACGGCGGTCAGAAGTTCTCCGAGAGCGTCCTGATTAATGAAGCCGTCCTCGCCGCGATTACTGAATGCATCCCCTTCGGGCCGCTGCATATTCCGGCAAACCTCATGGGTATTAAGGCCTGCCAGAAGGTTATGCCGGGTGTTCCTCAGATAGCTGTTTTCGACACAGCGTTCCACCAGACAATGCCAATGCACGCCTATGTCTATCCAATCCCCTATAAGTATTATGAACAGCACAGCCTGCGCCGCTACGGCTTCCACGGCACTTCCCACAGATATGTTTCCGAGAAGGCACTGGAGGTATTGGGTATCCCGAAGCAGGGCTCACGGCTGATCACCTGCCATCTGGGCAACGGTTCCTCACTCGCCGCCATCAAGGACGGCAAGTGTATTGACACCACCATGGGGCTCTCGCCGCTGGAAGGCCTGCCGATGGGCACCCGGAGCGGCAGCATTGACCCCACCATTCTTTCATTCATGGCTATTGAGGAAGGTCTCAACTTCGAGCAGATTATGGAGATACTGAACAAGGAGTCCGGTGTCCTGGGAGTTTCCGGCGTCTCTTCGGACTTCAGGGATATTGAGGAGGCCTCCGACGCCGGCAACGAGCGCGCCAAACTGGCGCTGAAAATCTTCGATTATGATGTGGTAAAATATATCGGCGCATACCTGGCCGCTCTTGGCGGGGTGGATGCGATCGTATTCACCGCCGGCCTCGGTGAAAACGGGCCGGAAACACGTGAAAGGATCTGCGATATGCTCGCCGGGCTCGGTATCTGCATCGACAAGGAAAAGAATAATTTCAAAGGAGAGCTCCGCGATATCACCGGGGAGGGCTCCAGGGTTAAAGTTCTTGTCATACCCACAAACGAAGAGCTTGTCATTGCCAGAGACACGAAAGAAATCATCGAAAGCTGAGATAAAAGCGATTCAACTCAAGCGCCGGCGTGCCGGCGCTTTTTGTTGAGATGTCATTTTTGGGTTGACAGCGCAGGCGTTACGGACTATTCTAGTTCTAGCGTACTAAAGAATGCCGCAGGCGGATTGGATGATAAAGATGGACATTTTTGAAAAATGTTACAATTTTACGAAAGCCGATGAGATTAAAAAGCTGGGGATTTACCCCTACTTTCATGCCCTCGAATCACGGCAGGACGTGGAAGTCATTATGGAGGGAAAACGCAGGATCATGCTGGGGTCCAACAACTACCTCGGCCTGACGACGCACCCTGAAATCGTAGAAGCCGGGATCAAGGCCTTTGAGAAATACGGCTCCGGCTGCTCCGGCTCCCGCTACTTAAACGGTACGCTGGAAATGCACCTGGAGCTGGAAACGGAGCTGGCAGATTTCCTCGGCCGCGAAGCCACAATGACGTTTTCCACCGGCTTCCAGTCAAATCTCGGCATCATCAGCGCCATTGTCCAGCACGGCGATTATGTCATCTGCGACAGGGAAAACCATGCCAGCATCTATGACGGCTGCCGACTGAGCTTCGGCAAAATGGTGCGCTTCAAACACAGCGATATGGAAGACCTGGAGCGGGTTCTCAAAAGTATACCAGAAAACGCCGGAAAGCTCATCGTCACAGACGGCGTCTTCAGTATGAGCGGCGATATCGCCAAACTGCCCGAAATCGTCGCGCTCGCTAAAAAGTACGGCGCCCGGACGATGGTTGACGACGCCCACGGCATGGGCGTTATCGGCGAGGGCGGCCGCGGAACGGCCCATTACTTCGGCCTAGAAAAAGAAGTCGACATCATGATGAGCACCTTCAGTAAGTCACTGGCGAGCCTTGGCGGCCACATGACGGGTGATGCGAAAATCGTCGACTTTGTACGCCATAATTCCAGGCCCTTTATCTTCTCGGCCTCCATCACGCCGGCCAGCTGTGCCACGGCGCTGGCCGCGCTCAGATATCTCAGGAAGCATCCGGAGATCGTTACTCGGCTTTCCGAAATTTCTGCTTATGCCAGAAAAGG
>CAZVLO010000074.1:0-7456 GCA_964628265.1 uncultured Papillibacter sp. | reverse complement strand
TTATCGACAGAGGGCTTGAAATCATTATCTCCACAACGCCGATCATACCTATTTTTACATACGACATGATCAATACCCTGACAAAAGCCAAGGCTCTCTACGAAGCCGGCGTCTACGTCAACCCCGTCTTGCCCCCCGCCGCGCCCGCCGACGGTTGCATGCTGCGGACAAGCTATATGGCGACCCTGACGGAGCCCTTAATAGACGAGGCTCTGGATATTATTCAGAAAGTTATGGTCGGATAGCGTGAATATTTCTGTTCACGCTAAGATAGAAATCGATTTGGCCACCAAAAATGACGGTGGCCATTTTCTCACGCGGATTGCAAAGCAATCCGCTCTAAACCATCGATTTTTCCAAGGGGGGAAAGCAAATTTGTCAAAGGTCATTCTGTTGACGGGCGGCAGCAAGGGTATCGGATACGCCACGGCAAAAGCCTTTGCGGATAAAGGCTGCAGGATTTACGAGATTAGCCGCCACGAAGTTCCGAATCCCGGTGTCATTCATATCACGGGCGACGTGACGGACCCGGTATCTGTGGAATCCGCCGTACAAAGCGTTATCGCGCGGGAAGGACAACTCGATGTCCTCGTCTGCAACGCCGGTACGATTTTATCCGGTGCGATCGAGTTCGTTGAAACAGACGAAGTCAGAAAACTCCTGGAGCTCAACATATTCGGCGTTATCAACTGCGTACACGCGGTGCTGTCCTACATGAGGAAAGCCGGCAGCGGCCGAATCGTGTGCCTGAGCTCCATGGCAGCGCCTTTCCCAATCCCCTTCCAGGCTTATTATTCCGTCTCGAAGGCTGGAATCAGCGCGTTTGCCTCGGCCCTTCACAATGAAGTCAAAAGCTTCGGTATCAGCGTCTGCTGCGTCATGCCGGGCGACACGAACTCCGATCAGGTAAGGCTTAAAGCGCATCAGGGCGACGATATTGACGGCGGAAGAATCGGGCGCTCCGTCGCCGTCATGGAACACGACGAGAAAAACGGCATGACGCCGGAGCATGTAGGCCAAATCATCAGTAAAATTGCCCTGAAAAAGCGTGTCAAACCAGTATACGCCATCGGTTTCATGTCGAAAATCGAACTGTTCCTCAAGCGCATCGTCACCGAATCCTTCGCCCGGAAGATCGTCGGGATGATGTACGTCAAGTAAAAACGACGTATTCGACGCCGCGCCGTAGGGGTGCGGCGTTTTTAACCATAATATTTTTTGTTGACATTCACAGTATCGGATGGTAGACTATACAAGCCGCTTTGAACGGGCCGCGTTTTTTGACACGCAAAAAGCGAAAACCTTAGGTTTTCCGCCCCGAGAGCGAGTCTCTATATTTAAGAGGTGAATCATACTTGACACATGCGATTATTGAAACAGGCGGAAAACAGTACAGAGTGGCCGAGGGCGACGTGATCTACATCGAAAAGCTTCCCCTTGAAGCGGAACAGAAGGTCACATTCGACAAGGTCCTCGCCGTTGTGAGCGACGCGGGCAACACGTTCGGCACACCGACAGTTGCGGGCGCGACCGTCACCGGCAGCATTGTAAAAAACGGCAAATCGAAGAAGATTATCGTTTATAAAATGCATGCGAAGAAAAACTACCGCAGGAAGCAGGGCCACAGGCAGGCCTATACGAAGGTTCAGATTGACAAGATTTCTGTATAAGAGATCAATCCGGATACAAAGCACTTAATTTGGAGGTGTAATTCATGGCACATAAAAAGGGCGTCGGCTCAACAAAGAACGGCCGCGACAGCCAGTCCAAGCGCCTTGGACCCAAGCGCGCCGACGGGCAATTCGTTCTGGCCGGCAACATTCTCGTCCGCCAGCGCGGCACAAAAATCCACCCCGGCATCAACGTGGGCAAGGGCAGCGACGATACTCTGTTCGCGCTCAAGAGCGGCAAGGTCCGCTTCGAGCCCATGGGTCGTGACCGCAAATGCGTCTCGGTCTACGAGGACCTGGCACAGTAACATACGGCATGGGAAAAGCTGCTCTTGTGAGCAGCTTTTTTTGTTCCTGTCCGATGTATTACAGTGACGGTTATTTGATAAAGTCATATGCTTTCAGCATTACCTTTTTCATAAAATCCGAACCGGAGGCTTTTTCTGTTTCATCAACATAATTCATGGTTATAACCAGCTTTCCCCCCGCTGTCAGCGACCCGATGACCATTGGGAACCGTTCATCCGTGGACGGAGCGAAAAACATTCTGTCGAGCTTCATCTCGCCGAAAGCCTCTGGAATCGCAGGCTTGCCGAGATTCGTCAGGACCAGGCCCGGGCTCATATTCAAGAAAAGACGGGCCAGCCTGACGGCCTGGTTTTTTTTGTCTGCAGCAAAAGCGGAAAGCTTCTCATACCGGCTAAAGCCCATTGGAACCGTTTCCGCCAATGTCCCGAAACTTGACATGGCGTTAATGAGTGTCGGGTCCATGCTTTCCAGCGTCACAGCGGCCTCATACAGGTTTGTCTTGTCCATGGCACTCGTGACGAGGTTATGGATTACTTTGGCGTTCGTCCAGAAGCCCTCCCTTGGATTATAGTCATAATCAAATAGGATTCGGCTTATATAGTAACAGAATACATCGCCGGCCGGCGCACGCATCCTGTTTCGTAAATCAACAGGTAACGCGACTTTTCGCTTTTCTTTAACAAATGGCCCGATGACATCGAGGTATGCCGCCAGAAAAGCGGCGATCAGCGCCGAGTTGACCGTAACCCCATGCTGCCTGCAGACCGCCGGCAGCCGTTCTGTCTGTTCTTCCGTCAGCTCAAGCGTCTCAACTCCATATATGTGCTTCTGCCAGTAAGCATGATGTATATTCTCGAAATCCTCCTGATCGAACACGGTCTTCCGCTTCGCCCAGCCTTTATTCCTTTTGTTTATAATCAATTTAATCAGCGTCTTTTTCAGTGACCCTTTTAATAAAACGGAAGCGGCAAGCCCTTCCGTTGACAGCAGCGGCGGCAGCGGCAGCGGCTCGGCCTCCTTTTCAGGGCTTGCCATGAAAGTGAGGATATCTCGGATCAGGTAGACAAGGGCCCTGCCGTCACATATCGCATGCTGGCAATACACCATGAGGTCCGATACCTTCTCCGACTTGATCAGAATAAAACGGATCAGCGGCCCCTCGAATATTTTCATTGGGACGTTGTTTTCAAAATGCATCTCTTCCTTCCACTGGTCCTCATGCCGCCATTCGGTGACACGGAGCGGCAGATCGTCAACATCACAGCTAAACCAGCCGGTACCGGCTGTGTCATAAACAGCTCTGGCCGATACCAGCGGATGCATTTTTTTTGCTTTCCTGATGGCATTTTTCAGTCCGTCCTCGTCCACAGGACCGATGATTCTTGCAACAACGATGACATTGGAGAGCGGGTTCCAAAGATATTTATGCTCGTCTCCGACAATCTTCCGTATCACTTTGCATTCGGTGGTTTCTGTTGTTTTCAATGTCTTCACCTCTCAAACATGATGTCACAGCTATTGTTTGCCGCCGTCTTCATTTTGCGGCTGCTTGAAAAAACGCGCAAAGTATGGCAGGTACATTCTCTTGTAGGTTTCAAAAAACTTCCTGTCCAGCTCGGTCTTATCAATATGCAGTACCTCGGAGCACCTGTCTCTGAAAAGCATCAATGCCAGTGTCGGTATTGTCCCGAAAAAAAGACTCGTCATGACAAGGTCCATACGGTCATCGGCATCCAGCCCCAATTCTTCAAATTTGGGCAGGGCAACGTCAAGCATCGGCTGTATCAAATCGGGCAGAGAATCCCCCGCGGGCTTTTCCTTCAATAGTTCCATGGCGATGACCTTCAGCACCTTGCTGTTTTTAGCAAACATACCCGCCCTGAGGTCAACGGCATCGGAAAGCGCGTCTGCATTGACGGTATCCATTGATATGATGTACCGCTTCTTTTGTTCAGCAATACCGGCGACATATCTTTTAACCAATTCTTCCAGTATCGTTTTCTTCCCTTTGAAATAATAGTATATCAGTGGTTTTGTCACGTTGGCCTTGGCCGCGATTTCATCCACTCCCGCCGCGTCGTATCCCTTTTCGGCAAAGACGTCGGCAGCCGCCGCCAGAATGCGCTCCTGTGCGTTTAAGGCATCCTGCTCTTTTTTTGGTTCCTTCTTCATTTGTCCACCTCGGCTTTTTTTAAGAAGACAAGAGGTCCATCTTCTATTTTACTGACCAGTCAGTAAAATAATAACACATTTACAGGTTTTGTCAATATGGTATCCGGAGTTTCTCGTTGTTTACAGGAACGGCGGGAGCAAGCCCCCGCCCTACTTTTTTTTGAGCTTTTCAAGGATATAGCTTAACATCAGGCGCGAGCCTGTTATTAAGTCACCTACAATACCAAGGTTGTTCTGATCCTCCGTCCCGTCGTGCACCATATAGGTTCTGGTGGAGGTGGGGCCTTTGATGCCCATTTCGTCCAGATCGATTTTGCCATCTTTAATAATAAGCGATTCAAAGATACCGAGTATCGTCGAGCGGATATTTTCCTCCAGCTTTTCAAAACCGTTGATCAGGCTTTGATTATAATGGCTGAGCGGGTCGCCGTTGACTTTTCCGATCATCCGGACCTCGTCCTGGAGGCTGTCGAGGAACAGATGATGATCCGCCCAGCATTTGCCTATGGCGTACATTTCGATCATTCTCTCCGCGCGGCAGAATTCGTCCTCTCCGACGAGAGATACAAGCCCGGCATAGCGTTCAGGGTCTTCTTTTTCGAGAACGGATAAAGTCTCGCCGCCCAGCAGGATTTTTCCGCGGCGTCTATAGACAAGCCGTCGCTGATCCTCAACGATGGCGGCGTATTTAAAAAGCGTCACCTTGGCGTCAAACCGTTGACCCTCCACGATCTTCTGGGTGTGAATGATCGCTTTTCCGAAGGCAGGATTCGCTAACGGTTCCACCTGCTTCAGGCCTTTGTATTTTGCCGGGAGGCTCTCCGCGAGGCCGTATTGGACAACGAGGTCATCCTCCAGGCTGAGGAAGAAGCGGCTCTCGCCGGGGTCCCCTTGCCGTCCGGAGCGGCCCCGGAGCTGATTATCGACGCGGACGCTCTCATGCCGGTTCGTCCCGATGATATAAAGCCCGCCCAGCGCGCAAACCTTGTCATACTCCTCCGAGTCTTTGCCGCCAAGCTTGATATCGACGCCGCGGCCGGCCATATTCGTCGAGATCGTCACGGCGCCGAGGCGCCCGGCTCCTGCGATGATACCGGCTTCGGACTCGTCGTTTTTGGCATTGAGGACGGAAATATCCGGAATATCATCCCGCAGCATGTCCGCCAGCTGCTCCGATTCCTCAATGCTTACCGTCCCGACAAGGGTGGGTCTCCCCTTTTTATATGCTTCTCTTACCTCCGCCGCTACGGCTGCGTACTTGACTTCTTTATGGGTGAAGATGATGTCCGGTTGGTCGATACGGATGCACGGTCTGTGGGGCGGGATAACGGTGACGCTCTTGCTGTAAAAACGCAACAGCTCCGCAGCCGCCGGGCAGGCGGTGCCTGTCATGCCGCAGAAGTCGGGATAAAGCCGCAGGAAGTTCTGCAAGGTGATGCTGTTCATGACCTTACCCTGCACCTTGGGCGTCAGCCCCTCTTTGATTTCCACCGCCGAATGGAGCCCTTCGGACCACTGGCGGTTCACAGCGATGCGCCCTGTGAATTCGTCGACGAGCAGGAGCTCGCCGTTTTTGACGATGTAGTCCACGTCCCTTTTCAACAGGTGCTCTGCCTGAAGAATCAATCCGGCTTTTTCGAGAATATCGAGATTCCTGTCATCGTAGAGATTTGGGAGCCGCAGCTGTTTTTCGATAAGCGCAATGCCCTCTTCCTCGAGATATATGGCGTTCCCGTTTTCCTCAGTATTGAAATGGATGCCCTCCTTCATCCCCGCGACGGTTTTGTAAAGCTTTTGACCGATTTCTGTTTGCACCGGAACGTCGCCGGCGATCACCAGGGGGATGCGGGCCTCGTCGATTAATATCGAGTCGGCTTCGTCGATAACGGCAAAATGATACGGACGCTGGACAAGCTCGGCCGTCTCGAAGGCTAGAAAGCCGCGCAGGTAGTCGAAGCCCGCTTCCTTAGCGGTGAGGTACGTGATATCCGCACCATAAGCCCGGCGGCGTCCGTCTTTGTCCGTTCTTTCACCGATGTTGCCGACGGTCATGCCGAGCCGCTCATAGACAGGCTTCATCCAGAGGGCGTCCCGCTTGGCAAGATAATCATTGAAGGTCAGGACGTGGACGCCCTTCCCGGGGAGCGCCTTCAGGTACGCCGTAAAAACGGCGGCCAGCGTCTTCCCCTCTCCTGTCGCTAACTCAATAATCGATCCGTCGGTCATAGCGGCGGCGGCAAGCAGCTGGTTGTCGTGGGGCGTCAGCCCCAGTGCGCGCTTCACCGCTTCAGCAGTAAGGGCAAAGGCTTCCGGCAAAAGCAGTTTTTCGTCCTCACCGTTTGAAGCCCGCTCCCGCAGTCGCTGCGACATGTCTTTAAGCGCCTCGTCCGGACGCGCCGAAAAATTGTATGACTTTATTTTATCAAGCGAACGCTTCAGCGGCCTGAGGTCGTGTTCGATGTTTTTGAGATTGATCATTATATAAAACTCCGTCTCCATATGATTTGATAAAGATCAGAAACAGCAGGCACAGCCGCGGCGAAGCCGTGGCCGTTAACCTGCCGTATAGAAACGGAGTCTATTCCCTTTTCTGCGTTGATAATTTAACTGCTGTAAACGGGCGGCTGAACCATCCTTCATGGACCAGTGCCGCTGCTGCGGCCAGTATCACAAAGATAAGAATCGGGGCGATATCCGCGAGGCTAACGCACAGGCAGACGACAAAAGAGGCAAAAGCAGAGAGAACGATCATGATGATTTCAACAGACCGCGTCTTCATGTCTTCGCCCCCCTTTTTTGTGTTTCAACTGATTATACTGCTATTGGAAGTAATAGTCAATGCACGGCTTCAGACGGCGACTGGCTCCAGCTGGCTTCCAGCGGGAAGGTCACCCGCCAGTTACCCTCGGTATACAGGCTGCTAGTGTAAAACGAGCCGTACAAGCTGTAATTTGCTATTTCGCTCTGGGGAATGTCAAACACAAAGTCGTCATAATCGACGCGCGCGGGCATATAGACATCCTTAACGGCGGCGTTTCTTTCGACGGCGGTCAAGTCAATATCGACGGGGACGTTTTCATAAATCTGCTTTCTGCTGGCAAAGCAGCGGACGGAAAAGGTCATTTTATCGCCCTCAATCCTGTGATTCTCCCATTCGGTAATCGTAATCAGGAAGGTGGCCGTTTTCGTCTCCGGGTCGTAGCCCACCCGCTCGCAGTGGGCGGCGGAATTGAAGGGGCGGTGGATATCATAGCTGTCCAGCAGGTCCGTCGTGGCGTCCACACGGTCGCCGACCAGGTCCTGCA
>CAZVLO010000073.1:8971-13456 GCA_964628265.1 uncultured Papillibacter sp. | reverse complement strand
TCGTGCCGACAATACTTGGCTGGCGACGGCCCGGGACGATAGGTAGATGCCAACATAAAAAGACGAACTCGAAAGAGTTCGTCTTTTTCGTTGGCATCTTATGCCTGACAGCTTACAGATGCTTTTGGATGCGCTCGTATACAGCATCACCGGGTTGCACAATGGCGTCTTTCACGGCTTCTGCGGTCTGCTTTCTGGTCAAACGATTCGGAACAGTAACGGTATCACCGTTTGCTGTTTGAACTGCATATCCGCGCTGGCGGCGAATCAGCATAAACGCGGCCGCAAGTGCGGCAAGGAGAAACAACGCAATAAGCGCGAAGAGGAAAGGCAGTTTTATTCCTGACGACGCTGATGTATCGATAAACTCATCGCGAGCGGAAACGATTGCCGTCCCGGATTCCACGTAAACCATATCCCCATAGAGCTGATGCAGCCTGTTTGAAGTTTCCGTATATACGCTCTCGTCAACAGAAACGACAACGCGGAATTCCTTGCCGCTCTCGCCAAAGCCGGTAACTTTGCCGTCGATTGAGGTAAAGCCTATGCCGGATGAATAAATCCTCGTTTCTCCCGCGGGCTGCGACATCATTTCCTTTGTAATAGCGTCCTGGACTGCCAACAGCTCATTATATGAATAAGCAGACGGAAGGAATGCGATGCCGGGAATAACCGCACGCAGCTCATTTTCCCGTTCAATACTTGGGATGACAAGAAAAATTGTCATTTTTCCGGTTTCCTGATCATAAAAAATGCCGCCAATGTCATCCGGATAGCCGTTTGTCTCCCAATCTGTAAGAATATCGCCGATGGCGGCCCGGTCAGGAGCCTCCGCATATTCAGGCACTGTGCCGCTGCTCTCCGGCGTGCCGGTGACCCTTTCGCCGGTGTCGGGCGGCAGGGCATAATCCGCGTTGGCCGCCATTGCCGGCATAATAACTGACAGACAAAACACAACTATTGTAAATAGCAAGACTTTCTTCATATTGATCCTCCGTTCAAATAATCCCGTAATGCACCAATTGCCTTTTGATATTTCCACAGGACAGTACCGAGGGGTGTTCCGGTGATTTCAGCAATCTCCCTGAACTTCAAGCCGGCATTGATGTGTAGGGTTACAATCTCACGCTCCTCGCGGGATAGAAGGTTTATGGCTGCCTCCGTATCCGCTCTGTTAATTACCGCATCCTCCATAGGCATAGAGCGGTCTGCCATATTTACCGGCAAGTCATCCGCCTTGGGTTTCCTCACGCTGTCGATTGCCAGATTGCGCGCCATCTGAAAAATCCAAACCCGAGGGTTTCTGATTCGAGAAGCGTGAGGCGACTGAAACAGCTTTATGAAAAAATCGTGCATGACGTCTTCAGCAAGCATCCTGTCCCGGGTGATGCGGTAAATGACAGTAAATACAGGAATCTTCAATTCCTCATAAACACTGTCAAAAGCAGTTTTATCACCTTCAAGCAGGGCGTCAAGACCGCAGTCCCGGCGGTTGTTCAGCATGGGCGTCACACTCCTCTCTGTTTACTATGACGTTTGTCGCAGCTGTTTTATTGGTGAAATCAAGATTATTTTCTATATTTAATACTATAACCGCAAAAACGACAAAAGGACAGGTATTTGGCCTGCCCTATTTGGTTTACAGCTAATTCTCATTTTATACAGTCTTGAAGGTGGAGATTGCACGGGAGCAGGGATGGAAGGATTTTAGAAGAAAAATTAGAAAAAGTCCTAGAATGGGTATTGTTATGGCGTTACTTTTACTTTATACTACAAATGTATAAGTATGTTAAAAGATAGTGCATTTTGGGGAGGGCCGCATATGAATGAGCAGATCCTGCAAATAAATATGTTTGGCTCTTTTTCTGTTAAAAACGGCAGTGAAAGTCTGACGCTCACTAAGAACAGAGAGAGCAGGATGCTCCATTTGCTGCAATATTTGATACAAAACCATGGCAAGGGCGCAGCTACCGAAAAGCTAGTGGATGTCATTTATGAAGGTGAGGAGATTGACAATCCCGTCAAGGCGCTGCAGGTGCTGATAACACGCCTGCGCAAAGCGCTGATTGAAGCAGGCCTGCCGACGCGGGAGTATATTCTCTTTTCAGGGGGGATGTACAGCTGGAACACTCAAATCCCCTGCCGAATTGATACATACGAATTTGAAGAAGTTATAAAGCAAGCCAGGCAGCCGAAGCAGACGCCTGAGCAGAAAATTGAGCTCTATTCTCGCGCTGTTGAGCTTTATGCCGGGGATTTTCTACCGAACCTGTCGGGATACAGTTGGGCGGCAGTGACGTCGGCCTATTACTCAAATCTCTTTTTACAAGCCATAGAAGAGGCCTGGGAGGTACTTTCAGAAAAGGGCGATTACGAAGGTATGCTGAAGCTCTGTGCCAAGGGAATCGAGGTTTGCCCGTCAGAGGAGCGCCTGCATATCATCAAAATCACCTGCCTTATTAAGGAAAACCGCCTTAAGGAAGCTCAAACGTCATACAAAGCGATTGTTGAATTGCTGTTAAACGAATGGGGTGCCGAACCTTCGGCAGAGCTTCAGGAACTATATCAGATTATCGCAGCGAGGAAGGAAGGGACGCGGCTCCCTCTGAATCAGATACGGGACAAGCTCGGTGAGGAGAAGCGGGAGGGCGCCTTCTTTTGTCCTTATGTAAGCTTTACTGACAGTTACCACTTTACATTAAGGGTTTTGGAGCGCAGTGGGCATTCGGCTTTTCTAATGCTCTGCAATCTGGTCGGCACGAATGGGAATACGCCGGAACCGGGGGAAAAGCTGACGAATGCCGCAGAAAGCCTGTCAGAAGCTATCAGGCTGTCCCTTCGCCGGGGGGACTTGTATACAAGATACAGCTCGGCACAGTTTTTGGTACTGCTCATCGGTACCAACATGGAAAACTGCAGACCGATTTCCAATCGCATTGCACTCAATTACAGGAAGCTTTATAAAGGGCGTGGCATACGCCTGGAGCACGCTGTGATGTCGGCCAGTCAAATCAATTTGGATAAGGATACGATCGGATTTTCTTCAGGCCGATCCTTATGGAACAAGCCACAGAAAAAAAGTGTTGATTGAAAAATGAGAATCCCAGTGTGAGAAAACGGTTCGCCGGCCAGATTGAGGCTACGCGCCGCCGCAACAAACCGGGATTTTCTGTTTGCGGATATCTTATACGGTTCGGCTGCACAAAAGAGTCGTCCCGTATTTTTTTGACCTTGCAAACGGGTTTCCTGCGCTGCAATTCAGCAGGAATAAGCTTTAAAATAAAAAAGTTTACTTAAAAAGAGTTAATGTAGCCGAATTGTAGCCGCGGCGAGATATATATAAGTTAAGAACCGTGAGAGGAGAGCAGGACAATGCCTGTATCCGGAGGTCGTATGCGCGGGACATGCATATTCAATATGTGTGTCGATGAGATGAGTAAATCGAATTTCTCCGGCAGGCTTTATCACTGTTACAGTGCCGAGGCAATCGCCATAGCAGGCCCGGTACAATTGTTTCAAGTGATGGAAAATGTTTTTGACAGCATTGATTTTCCTCAGTCCTCAACGCAGGCACGCAGTTTTACCCGAAAGCAAAAGGTTTCAAAAACTGAACGAAAGGGGGCCTCGTTATTGATGAATGCAGAAGAGGTTTCCAAGAAACGCGGAGATAAAGGCACGTTTGTCGTTCATGTGCAGTCCAGACAAAACGCAACCTGGCAAGGCAAATTAACATGGGCAGAAAAAAATCAAACGCAGAATTTCCGAAGCGCCCTTGAGTTGTTGAAGCTGATCGACAGTGCGATTGACGAAGACAATTCAAGAGGAGAATAGAAGAAAAGCGAACTGGAATAATGAAATGGCAAAACCGGGGAAACCCGGCGACGCAAAGCGGGGCGCCTAAAGCGTAAAGCTACGGCAGGCCAGCTGCCAAGTATTTCATCCCCGCGAGAGAAAAAGGGAGGAATGAAATATTATGGCAAAAAAAATGAAGAGTTTAATAAGCATAATCATGTGTATCATGATGGTTCTTTCGCTTGGTGTAACAGCGAGTGCTACGCCGGGGCCGGTGTTGCTTGGTATCAGTGATGTGAAGTATTATACCCCAAATAGTGAGTTAGTGATCGATCTGAACGATATTACAGACTTAAGCACAGCTTTTGTTGTAATGAGAAAAGGAAATACGACCATAGTGTGGACGAGTTCAGTTCTATCACATCCGGAACAGGAGTCAGCTTTCATAACTGCGTTTAATGCTATTGCGAATGATAGTATGGATATCGATATAACTAAGTCGATTACCTTCTTTAGTACGAGTGATTTCGTGAATGGCATGAAAGTTACCGCCAGCGGGGGTAAACTGACGGTAACATTCGAAGACCCAAGTGACTCGTCGCAATTTGCCTACGGCAACTATTCTCTGACGTATACATATACGTACCAAGTAAAATATGCCTACTATACGTCCACGGACGGCGGCAACACCTA
>CAZVLO010000073.1:0-8871 GCA_964628265.1 uncultured Papillibacter sp. | reverse complement strand
CATATAATGCTAATAGTTATACCAAAGGTGCTGCAGCAACTGATGTCAACTCGACAGGTACACTTGACGGTGGTAATCTGGTCTTTACCGTAAAGTATTATCGAAGCGTACAGACACCCACGCAGAATACGTACCAAGTAAAATATGCCTACTATACGTCCACGGACGGCGGCAACACCTACGTACATGACGGCGACGGAACACCGGTGACAAGTGGTTTGGTAACAGTAGCGCCCAGTGAAGCAGACATTTTAAGCGGAGCACTTGGGACATCATCATATAATGCTAATAGTTATACCAAAGGTGCTGCAGCAACTGATGTCAACTCGACGGGCACGCTTGCAGGCGATGATCTGGTCTTTACCGTAAAGTATTATCGAAGCGTACAGACACCTCCACCTGATTTTGCTACACTGACCGTTACCAAGCAGGTATCAGGTTCCAATACGACCGAACCTTTTACCATTGAAGTTACATTCTTATACGAAAGCGAAAACCGTCTGTTTCTTATAACATCAGGTACCGGGGCTGTGTCTGATCGCCAGGGGAACACATTCATTCTAAGCTTAAGGAACGGCGAATACATGGAGTTCTCTTACATCCCTTATGGAACCAGTTATACAGTCTCAGAAACAACAACGCTTTCTGACGGCTGGACGAAATCTGGGGAGTCTTCAGGCTCGTTCTATAATGAAGATGAAGAAAACATAAATTCATCTGACTCCGTCACCATTCTGAATACGTATACTCCCGATAATCCTCCGCCCCCTCCTCCAACGCCACAAATTGGCGCACTGACAATAACGAAAACCATCTCCGGTGATGTTGAAGAAGCTCCGGACGATACATTCGATTTCACCGTGACATTTGCTCCGGGCGGCCCCAATTATTGGAACATTCTTGGCATCAGCGCTCCAACGGGTGCGACCGGCTCAAACGGCGTATTTACCTTCTCGCTGAAGGCCGGTCAGTCAGTGACATTCTCGAACATACCTGCCGGCACGACATATACCGTTGTTGAGACATCTGAACTCCCGGACGGATGGACCCCCGGTACACTGACAGGCGTATCCGGCACCATCAATGCCAACGGAGCGACAGCAATCATTGATAACATATACGAAGTGCAGGGTGTCCTGGGTGACAGCGATACTGAAGACGATCCCGATGAGGATACAGCGGTGGCAGGAGATTACGATGTGCTGCCGCAGACCGGTGGGGTATCCGCAGCGACACTGCTGGGTATCGCAGGAATCATGCTGCTGGGAAGCGGTCTGACAATAGCGATTATCAGCAGAAAAAAGAAAGAAGAATAAAGAAAAAAGCTAACCAGAAAGAAGCGCGTCATCGCCGACGCGCTTCTTTTTGGCTAAAGATGAAACATAGCAATTTCCTGATATGGGAATATAATACAAAATTAACTTTTAAGACCGGCGATTTTTATAAATAAGTGCTAAATTTTGATGCTATTGTTTCGATAAGGTATTGTAAAGACATACGCAGTATCAGATTCCAAATTCCAGGCAAAAACCAGCAGACCGAACAAAAACATAAAGGAGAAAAAACAATGGCATTAAAAAAGGGTGCTCAGACAGTGGAAGTTGTACCGGGCAGACGCATAATCTGCTCTACAGGTGTGGGAAAGACAAATGTTGATGAGATAAAATGGCTCACTGAAACAGTACTGAATGAAGCTCGAAGCTGGAAAGCTACCGGGTGGGGGTATGTACCTGATTGCACAGAAATGGACCCTGTTACACCTGATGTAGGAAATGAACTTGTTGCCATGACAAAGGTATTCGTGGAAAACGGATGCAAGGCAGCCGCCTTTATAGACGGATCTTCTGTCATGTTAAAGGTTCAGGCGCAGTCGCATACGAAGCGCTCAAACACGGGACTGGCAGAACAGCATTTTAGGACCAGAGATGAAGCTCTGAACTGGCTTAAAGAATTGCATCTGTAGCTATATAAGCAGAGAATCCTCCTAAGTAAGAGAACTGGCCGGTTGGCCAGTTCTCTTGCTTAGGATCAATAGTTCTCTTTACGAACCTCAAAGTAGGATTTGGAGTATTTGCAGACGGGGCATATCTCCGGAGCTTTTTTACCCATGATAAGGTGACCGCAGATGCGGCATTCCCACATCGTTTCTTCTCCTTTTTCAAATACCTGCTGCATCTCGACATTATTCAATAAGGTGCGATAACGCTCTTCATGCGCTTTTTCTATGTCAGCAACCTTACGGAAGGTTTTGGCTAATTCAGTAAAGCCCTCTTCCTCGGCGTCTTCGGCAAAGCGAACATACATATCTGTCCATTCATAATTTTCGCCCTCGGCTGCAGACAGAAGGTTTGCCGCTGTGTCTCCAAGTCCGCCAAGCTCCTCAAACCATAAGCGGGCGTGCTCCTGCTCGTTTCTGGCCGTTTGGAGGAAAATCTCTGCCAGCTGATGAAAACCTTCCCGCTGGGCGATGTTGGCGAAATACGTGTATTTGTTTCTGGCCTGGCTTTCGCCTGAGAATCCTTCCATGAGGTTTTTTTCTGTCTTTGTGCCGGCATATTTATTAACAGATGCCGATTTCTCCTCTACTAAAACAAACGCGGATGCCGGCTGATTACATTTGGGGCATCTAAAGCCCTCAGGCAGCCCTCCCTCGTGTATATACCCGCAGACTGTACAACGATATTTAACCATTTTTTTTACCTCCGTTGATTTAGTATCAGTATTCTTTATGGAATTCAACAGTTTTTGAACAACATCGGCAGGGAAATCCTCCTGCTGATTATTATCTAAAAGTGACTGCAGAAATTCCAATGTATTTTGACTTTGAGGAAGCATATACCCCGCTTCTCGAATGATATCTTCCGCCATAATGCGGTTGGATTTTTCAATGGCAGCAGCCAGCTTGCCCGGCAGTCCGGAGGCAATGCGCTCCTGTTCCGTCTTGCTGCGCAGCAGCGCGTTCATCGCAGTGACAACATCCCCGGTTTTCGGCTGCTGTGGCGGATACTCCACAGGTACCATAGAAATCGCACCCGAGAGACAAGCACCGGCGCAATCTCCGCAGCCTATGCATTTTTCGGTATCGATGATACTGTTTTCCGTATCTGAGGCGCCGGTGGGACAGACATAGAGACACAGGCAGTCCTTGGTGCATAAGCGTATATTTCTGACAGCATACTTTTTAGCCATTCTGATGCCTCCCTTCGATCTTTTCAAACTTCCAATCCGGTACCTTGCAGACAGGGCATATGTCCGGCAGATTGTCGCCTATGTAGACGAAGCCGCAAATGGTGCAGACGTAGACGCCGGTGTCTTGCAGCATAGCTTCGCCCTCTTTTTGATACCGGGCTAAAAGGGACTTCAGGATACGGGTAACCTTTTCACTCCAAGTCAGTGCGCGCAGAGCGCCCCGATCCTTGACGCCGCCCGCCGCAGTATTGGCGTTGGGCAATCCCTCCTCCAGGTCTTTTTCAATCAGGGCATTCAGCTTATCAAAATCTGCATCCCGGGCAGGCGGGGACGCCTTTTTGAAATATCCTGCAAGCTCCGTAAAAAGTGCAGCTTCCTCCGCCTTATACTGCTTTTCACAGCCTCGCGCCAGATTGCTGCAGAGTGCGCTGATTTCCAGGGGAGACAGCTCCTTCATGTCGGCGTTCACTGCCGTTGCCGGCGCGGTTTTTTTCTCCGCTGAAACCGCGGGTGCGCCATGTTTTTGAAATTCTGATTTTCCTGCCCCACAAATAGGACAGACCCAGTCCTCCGGCAGATTCGCCCACGAGGTGCCCGGGGCGATGCCTGCTTCCGGAATGCCCCTTACCTCATCATAGATAAATCCGCAAATAGAGCATATATATTTCTCCAACTCGTTTCCTCCTTACATACCTATTTATATTTTCGAAAGGCATTCCGGACAAATGCCTTTGAAATATACTTCTTTTTTATTGATCTTGAAGCTGCTCAAATCCTTGGACGCCATCGCGTCCATATCGATACTGAAATCATATATGGCCCCGCAGGGTTCGCATTTAAAATGTCCATGATTACCGATTTCAATTTCATATCTGGCTTCGTTGTCTTCGATTGTAATAGCTCTAACCAAACCGAGATTAATCATTAAATGCAGCGTGTTATATACAGTTGTCTTTGATAGTGTGGATATACTCTTATGCAGATGCGTAAAAATCTCGTCAACAGTAGGATGGCTTGGATTTTCAACAAGGAATTCCAGGACCTTCAACCTCTGGTATGAGAGCTTTATGTTCCTGCTCTTTAATTCCTTTTCCAAGCCTTCTTTTGAAATTCTCATTGAAATCACCACCTGAATTATGACTACATCATCCGGAATGTAATGATTATAAAATAGTAAGAATTACAGAAATGATATAGCCTTTGCATACCTTTGTCAACTCAAAATCATAAAATTTGTACCATAGAACCATCGGAAAAAATTAAGGATTGGTAAAAATTCAGCTATAAAAATTTAATATCTGATGTATAATGTAACTTGATAGGTCTGCCTTATATTGAACGATGGAGGAATATTGATGTTTTCAACGTTAAACGAAGTGCGGGAATTCTGCGCCAATAACGAGATTAAAATGATAGACTTCAAAATGATCGATATCGATGGCCGCTGGCGTCATGTGACGATTCCGTCTGAGAGATTAAATGAAGATACGATGAAATACGGGGTAGGTTTTGACGGATCAAATTATGGGTACGCTCCGGTTGAGAAAAGCGACATGGTCTTTATCCCCGACATTACAAGTGCGCAGATCGATCCTTTTGTGGAAGTACCCACTCTTTCAATGATTGGAAATGTATACGTTATTCACCCGAAGGAGAATATACCGTTTGACCAATATCCCAGGAACGTCGCACTGAAGGCAGAGGAATACCTGCGCGAGTGCAAAATTGCCGATACTATGGTTATAGGCCCTGAATTCGAGTTTCATATTCTGGATCACGTCAGCTACGAATGCAAGCCGAACAGCGTCGCTTTTAAAATCGACACCTCCCAGGCTGAGTGGAACAGCGGCAATAACGACAGCAGGAATTCAGGTTATCATATCCCGGTTAAAAGCGGTTACCATATTGCCGCACCCCATGATATTACTTACGGATTGCGCAGTAAAATGTGCCTTCTTTTAAAGGACTGGGGTGTAGAGGTTAAATACCATCATCATGAGGTCGGCGGCCCCGGACAGGTGGAAATTGAGGTCGAGCTTGGCCGGATGACCGAGATGGCCGATAAGACAATGATTATCAAGTATATCGTCAAAAACGCTGCGGTATCTGAAAACAAGACAGCCACGTTCATGCCCAAACCGTTTTTCGCAGAAGCCGGGAACGGTATGCATGTGCATATGCTGCTCATGAAGAACGGCAAACCTGTTTTTTATGATGAAAACGGATACTCCGGTCTCAGCCGCGAAGCCCATTGGTTTATCGGAGGTCTGCTGAAACACGCCAGATCCCTTTGCGGTTTAACCAATCCTTCCACAAACTCAAACAAGAGGATCGTACCCGGTTACGAGGCGCCGGTAACGATTGGTTACGCAACTTCAAACAGAAGCGCCGTTGTGCGCATACCCGCATATGCCAAATCACCGGAAACAAAGCGCTTTGAGCTGAGGAATCCGGACGCGACATGTAACCCCTACTATGCCTATGCTGCCATCCTTATGGCAGGAATCGACGGTATTATCAATAAGATTGACCCGCATGAAAACGGCTGGGGTCCGTATGACTATAATCTTTATAACCTTTCCGCGGAGGAACAAAAAAAGCTCGAAGCCCTGCCCCGCTCATTAGGTGAAGCACTTGACGCACTGGAAGAAGACCATGAATACCTGACTCGAGGCGGAGTATTCCCCGAGAAGTTGTTAAACACATGGATTGAAAAAAAGCGCGCAGAGCTGACAGCTATCAATATGATACCCCACCCGGCTGAATTTGCTCATTATTTTGATTTGTAATATCCGTAATGTTTATAAATGCAGCGAGGCCGCCTGATTGGCGGCCTCGCTTGATTAATGATTATTTAGAAACCGAACCGGTGATGAGCAGCCGTCTCATTGGCTGCATTCATAATTGATGCCGTTTCGTTTTTTATTCAATCTGTTCGTGATATAACCGGTCACTTGCTCCCTTTCAATATCAAGAGCGGCAGCCAGTTCTCCAAATAAAAGATCCTCGGCGCGATTCATAAATCTTTCGTCTATGGCGCCGAATTTCCGTTTTTGCTGTTCCATGGCTTGCTTTTTGGCATAGATGCTCATGCACAGCTTCAGCAAATCAGTACAATCGTGTGTATCCAGTGATGCCTTATAATGTTGTGTCAACTCATTTATAATGCGGCTATGAAAGACTTCAACTCGAATTGAAGGTATTAAGTCGATGAGCTGATGCGCCTCTTGCTTTGTGATAATGGGACGCATGGGAATTTTTGTGGTATTAACGGGTACATAGATAGTGCAATTCTGATATAAAGGGGACAATACGTAATATTTCTGAGGCTTTTCCGCTCCCGCGGAATCACGGGAAGTAACGTCCACTACTCTGCATGTGCCTGTGCTTCCATAGAACAACAGGTCTCCAACCTTATACATATTATTATTCACCTCCCTGGTGACAAACCGGGAATCGCCCATGGCCGGGTTCCCCTGTAATATTTTCGTGCAATACGAGTCTGCGTTTCCTCATCCAGTGACTGCAAACGCTTCCGCGCTTTCTCGCGGCTATTATTGCTGTCAGTGTCTTTATAATATGAACATCTCGCCCCTGTACAGGTCGGGACGTTGAGCCAACTGCATTTTCCATTTTCGCGGAGCCCGCAGCAATTAGGCAAATCCAATAATTCAGCATTTGAATAGCGCGTCAGGGTTGCCATGTCATCACCTTGCTTTATGCCGGAAAGCGTTTTAACAGTTTCCGGTCGTTCTCCATAAATGAAACATGCAGCCTGACAGGAGGGTTTATCTTCGACAGGACCACACGTTGCAATACTATTTTAGCATATTTTACTTTTTTTCGGATTGCCTGTGCAGCTGAGTTAATCCGGACGGATCGACAGCGGGTTCTTCCCCATAATTCGAAACTCCAATATGATCAGAGCTCCGGAAACGGCCGCTGCCAGGAAATCGGCCACCGGTCCTGCGAACATGATTCCATCTATACCCACAAATAAAGGAAAGATGATGATCAAAGGCAGCAGAAATATAATCTGCCTTGTCAAAGAGAGAAAAACGCCCTTCTTTGGCTTACCGATAGCGGTGAAGAAGTTGGAGGATATCGGCTGAACACAGTTAATAAAAGTAAAGAAGAAATAGATCCGGAAATAGGATACGGCAAAATTGAAATATTGCTCTGAGCCCGCTCCGAAAAGAGAGATAATCGGCCTCGGAATGAGCTGAAACAGTAAAAATGCGGTGACTGATGCGATGAAACCGGAGCGAACAGCGAGCTTGTAGACACTTTTAACCCTGTCATATTGCTTGGCGCCATAGTTGAAGCTGACGATCGGCTGCATGCCCTGCGAAATGCCAATGATGAAGGAGAAGAACACCATGTTAACCTTATTGATGATGCCTGAACCGGCCAGGGGGATTGATTGCCCATATACGGAAAGCGCACCGTAAAAAGCCAGCGACTTGTTCATTACGATTTGGACAACCATCATGGCTGCCTGATTGAGAGCGGGCGCAGCTCCCAGGGATAAAATCCGTGCTGTGTGTTTTCTTTGCAGTTTCAGATGATGTCTTGTAATCGTCGCGGTCTTATAGCGGCGCAAATAGCGGACAGCCAGGAAAAATGAGAAGACCTGACCGATTACTGTGGCAAGAGCGGCTACGGCCATGTCCATATCCAGAGCGAAAATAAAAATGGGGTCCAGTATCGCATTGATGACCGCTCCCGACAGGTTGCAGAGCATGGAGTATTTTGGGCTCCCGTCTGCCCGGATGAGGTGCCCGCTGCCGTTGGACATAATCAGGAACGGAAATCCAAGTGAGGTAATCCTGGTATAGGTCCTGGCGTAGTCCAGTACATTGTCGGGCGAACCGAAAAACCTGAGCATCGGCGTCAGAAAAACCTGTGTTACGATACTCAGGGCCGTCCCCAGTATAAGCAGCATGGTTATGGCGTTGCCCACGTAGTATACTGCTCTTTTCCTGTCCCCTTCGCCCATCGCCAGATTAAAGGCGGACGCGCCGCCAATGCCAAGCAGCAGAGCGATTGCCACGCACGAGGTAGTCAGAGGGAAGGCAACATTCGTCGCAGCGTTTCCCAGCTCACCGATTTTATGGCCTATGAAAAACTGGTCGACGATGTTATAAAGAGCGCCGACCAGCATGGCGACGATACTCGGTATCGCGTAATTCTGGAGCAGGCTGCCGACGGGCTTTGTACCCAATGGGCTTTCAGCGTGAAGCTGGTTATTCTGCATATGTAACCCTATCCATTCTGATTGAAGTAACGTAAAAAAAATGATTTCTAATGAAAATTATACGCCTCAAAACGATTTAGCGCAATTGCTTTGAGCAAGAAATCATAATCCCAGCAGCCATGAGGCCATTGAAAAATAGATGATTAGAGTCAGGGCGTCAACAACGGTTGTTATCAAAGGACTCGCCATAATCGCAGGGTCAACTCTGAGTTTTTTCGCAATGATGGGAAGTGCTCCACCGACGACTTTCGCCAATATGACAGCAAAAAACAGGGTAGCGCAGACGGTAATGGAGATGAATAAGTCAGCCTTTTCGATATAATATACTCTAATGAAATTCAAAGCAGATAGAGTTATACCCGAGTCTATCCTTAGTGTAAAATAATCATTGGCAAAAAAAGAGGAGGAATAGCAAAAACTATTCC
>CAZVLO010000072.1:13093-13770 GCA_964628265.1 uncultured Papillibacter sp. | reverse complement strand
GTATTTCGGCAGCGCATAGGCTTCAATCTCAGCCGTTTCACGCACGTCAAGGGCTGTGATGTTCCGCGCCGTCACGTCGACATCCCAAACGGAGAAGGCAACCTTGCCCGACAGGACGTTTTCGGCGACAAAACCCGCCATATTGACAGGGTCCTTCGCCGACGAGTAGGGCGGCGCATAG
Source organism: uncultured Papillibacter sp. (assembly GCA_964628265.1). Classification (GTDB taxonomy): domain Bacteria; phylum Bacillota; class Clostridia; order Oscillospirales; family Oscillospiraceae; genus Sporobacter. Next base: position 13,589 of record CAZVLO010000072.1, on the reverse strand, counting down.
GCCAGCTCCAGCGTCTTCAGGTCGCGGACGGTCCCGCCGAGCCGGATCGCCGCGGCGATCGTGTCAATGCGTTTATCGACCGCATCGCCGCCGACCACCTGCGCGCCGTAAATCTTTTTGCCGTCCTTTGAGAAGAGCAGCTTGATGTTCAGCGGCACGGCGCCGGGGTAGTAGGATGCGTGAGAATTCTGTGTAATGATAAGCGTCTCGAAGTCTTTGCCCTTGACGAGGCCGTTTTTGACGAGCGTCTTTTCGTTTTGGCCCGTGGAGGCCGCGGTCATGTCGAAGACTTTGGCAATGGAGGTGCCCTGTGTGCCGTCGTAGGCCTCGTTTCCGCCGGAAATGTTGTCCGCGGCGATGCGCCCCTGTTTGTTGGCGGGGCCGGCAAGCGGTATCATCGTGCGGCTCTTGTCGATAAAGTCCTCAACCTCGGTCACGTCGCCGACGGCGTAAATATCGGGGTCGGAGGTCCGCATGGCACTGTCGACGACGATGC
>CAZVLO010000072.1:12399-13083 GCA_964628265.1 uncultured Papillibacter sp. | reverse complement strand
CCGCCCCGGGCGTGGACCGCAAGCCCCGCCGCTTTGGCAAGCTCGCCGTTCGGGCGCACGCCGATAGACAGAACGACGAGATCGGTCTGAAGCTTCGCGCCGCTCTTCAATGTGACCGTAATCTTTTCCGCCGCGTCCTCAAAGGAGGCGACGCCGTCGGAGAGATGCAGCCCGACGCCTTGACGCGCGAGATGCTCGTGGAGCAGCTGCGCCATCTCGAAATCAAGCGGCGCCATGACCTGATCCAGCGCTTCAACGACCGTCACTTTAAGACCGGCGTGATAAAGGTTTTCCGCCATTTCAAGCCCGATAAAGCCGCCGCCGACAACGACGGCGCTGCCGGGGTTTGTTTCTTTGATAAAGCCGCGGATGCGGTCGGTATCCGGTACCGTCCAAAGCGTCATGACGCGTTTTGAGTCGATTCCTGGGATCGGGGGCTTCAGGGGGGACGAGCCGGTGGACAAAACGAGCGTATCGTAGCTCTCCGTATAGGTTTCGCCCGTATCGGCCTTTTTGACTGTGACGGTTTTTGCCGCCCGGTCAATCCCGACGATCTCCTGCCTGACGCGGACGTCCGCATTGTATTTGTCGCGCATCGCCTCGGGCGTGCGCGGAATGGGGGCAAGCAGCTCGTCGCGCACGTAGAGCTCGCCGTTCTCGAACGGGTGTTGCGCCAGGAAGTTC
>CAZVLO010000072.1:8272-12389 GCA_964628265.1 uncultured Papillibacter sp. | reverse complement strand
GCAGACCGCAGTTCGCGTATGAGATATATTCACCGCGCTCGAAAACAATAATTTCCGCCGTTTGATCCAGACGGCGCAGACGCGCCGCGCAGCTCGCGCCGCCCGCAACGCCGCCGACAATCAGTACCTTTTTATTCATGGTGAATCCTCCTGTTTAGACTATGAGGCCGCTTCCCTGCGGCGGACGGGGATCGAGGGGCATGTGCTTTTTTATCGGCTGTTCATCCCGTTTCAAGATTCGTCCCGGTTTAGCCGTCGACTGTTTTTTCATCCTCGCAATAGTGCTTTTTGAGCAGAAAGATGACCTCCTTCACCCGGTCGTCTGCGATGAAATAGGTAACGTTCTGACCTGATTTGGAATTATCAAGGATTCCATGCGCTTTTAAAAGCGCCAGATGCTGAGATAGGGCGGATTGCGTGATATGCTGCATCTTCTCGCCAAGGCTGCCCACCGTTTTCGGTTCCTTGATCAGTTCGCAAAGGATAAGCAGACGATATTCATTGGCGAGAACCTTCAGAAGCTCCGCAATTCGCTTGGCTTGTTGTTCCATCACATTTTTCCTTCCTGTGCCGAAACCGTTATGCGATACGACATATAAGCAATTAAGACATTTATAATATATTTAATAAGCATTTGTCAAGGGCCTTATTCAGGTATCGGTGTCACGGCGCCGCGAATAGAGCCCGCCAAAGGAGAATACAGTTAAAAGCAGGGTGAAATTGGTACAATTTCACCCTGCTTCATGGCGGGAAGCCGTATCGGCAAAGCGGGCCGGACGGCCCGCTTTTTATCGGTCCTGTTCTTTCGCCTGCTTGACCGGCAGCCTCAAGCCGCTTCGAAGCACGACATGATCCCGCTGCCGCCCGCATGCGCGTTTATTGTGATTTCCCCACTTGAAAAAGGGCGGGCGGGATGGCGTTTGACCGAACCCGTATAGCCGCAAAGAGAAAGCCGCCTCCGGAGAAGCGGCTCAAAATTACAGAAAACGTTTTAGTTGTTTGGCGTTGGCTTCCTCTGTGGCCAACAGCTTTTTAGTCAGGGTACGGATGGTGTCATCCCGGCCGCTGTAGTCGTGAAGATGTTTGATGGTCTTGTTGATGCCCATTTGATTCCCCTGAATGGTCATCTCCGCAATCTTTGAATCCGTGTGTTGGATCATCATTTTCCCAGCGGACATAATATCTGCGGAAACATCGGCAATCGGCCCCACTCCCTTAGGCAATTCGTTCCTTGCTTCAAGCAAGTTCTGGGCCTGGCTGCGGAGCTTCTGATACTCTAAGTGCTGTTCTTTCAGCTTATCTTTCAGGGTTGTGCTTTGGGTGTGGTTCAGCACGGATCTAATACCCTTGCAGCCCATATCGGCGGTTTTGTACACGTATTGGAGCAATTCGGTATCATGCAGCATCATTTAAACCTCTTTTTGCTTTTAGTATGGGTTTTTGGCAGTAAAGTATGCACGAAAAGAAACAGGAGGCGAGCAGACCCGGCGACAACAATCCGCTGTCCTCAGTGTGGATGCAGGACAAACGTATTGAATCGGATGGAAGACGCCAAAGCCGTGTGGAACCACAGAGCGGAACCAGATATGATGAAAGCCGGAGAGATCAATCCTCTCCGGCTGTTTTGCCGGCGTTAGCAGCGGCATGAACAGAACAATTTTTCTGAAAGCAGGGCAACGTTTTCACTTTCCCGGGCGTGTGAACGGGGGAAAGCGGGAAGCCCCGAAATCCCTTTCCGGCCCCGCTTTATGCCCGCAGATTACTCTGAAAACATTTTGCCGAGATCACTGAGCCGGCGTGAGACATAGATGATCCGCCCCGCGTTCCAGAGATAGGGATAATCTTTGATGATATCGTCCCTTTGTCCGGCCGTGCAGCTTGTAAATACGCCGCCAAGGCAGTGCTGCTCGCAGGCGGTAAGATAGCCGCGCGACCTGCGTTCAGCGCAGAGGTCGCATTTGACCGCATTTCTCTTTCCCGCGGCGTCACGCTTCAGCCCGACGGCTCCATAGGGACAGGCCTTTACGCAGAGTCCGCAGCCTATGCACCTCGGCTCGTCCACTTCGATCAGGCCCTCCTCCGTGCGCGAGATCGCCTGCTTTGGGCAGGCCTTCACGCAGGCGGGGTCGTCGCAGTGCTGGCACAGCACGGGCATATACTCGCAGCGTATCTCTGTCCCCAGCTTATTTTCCAGACGGAACGCCTCGATGGGCTTGAAGTCGTCCGGCGATATGCCGTGCTCGCGCTTGCAGGCGACCTGGCAGGCCCTGCAGCCCCAGCAGCGGTCGATATCGACGACCATATACATCTGTTCTCTCATCTTTCGATCTCCGTTACCGGCGACACGCGGCAGAGATAGCCGCGGTCGCAGACGCTTCCCACTCCGGCCGCGTACTGTCCCCATCCGACCGTTTTGTTGATGTTGTATTCTCCCCACCAGCCTGAAATGCCCTGTACGACATCCGGGCGCAGCCCGCTCGAAAAGCGCGCCACGGCATAGGCTTTCCCCGCAGGACTTTCCACCAGTACCTTCTGCCCGTCGGCGATGCCCAGGGACTCTGCGGTTTCGGGGTTTATGTCCAGGAAAGCATGGGGTGCAAGCTCCAGCAGATAGGGGTTTATCCGGTTTTCAGAAATGCGGTAAGCGCTCTCGTGCCGGCCGGTGGTGATGAAGAGCGGATATTCCTTTGCGAGCTCCGGCGTGACGTCCGCCCCCTGATACGGCGGGGTATATTTGGGGAGCGGGTCGCAGCCCTTTTCCTCGGCCATGTGGGAATAGAGTTCTATTTTTCCCGTCGGAGTCTTGAAGCCTTTTTGCTTGTATACGCCGTATTTCAGCGGGGCATAGAGCCTGCGCTTTTCCTTTGCGCTCTCAAAAGTCTCGCCCGTCGGCGCAAGCATCCAGTCGTACAGCTCCTTATGATCTTTCCAGAAGGAATCCTGCAGCCCCAGCCTGCGCGCCAGGTCACAGATGATGTCGACGTCGTTGCGGGCCTCCGCGATCTCCGTTATCTTCTGCTGTATGAGCGTGTGGGTATTGTCTGTCTGGAAGGAACTGATGACATTATTGCGCTCAAGCCAGCTTGAGGCGGGCAATAGGATATCCGCGAGCTTTGCCGTCGGCGTCATGAATATGTCGCAGACCGCGAGAAAATCCAGAGAGCGGACCGCTCTTTCGACAAGGTCGCTGTTTGTGTAGCTGATTACGGCGTTGGAGCCGAAAATCATGGCGCATCGGATGGGATACGGGTCGCCGCTGAGGACCTGCTGCCACAGCGTCGGCATGTGCGCGCAGGGCACAGGGGAGTACTCCTGGGTAAGCAGAGGAAATTCGTCATATCCGCAGCGCTTTTTCTGGACCTCCGGCGGCACGGCGCGGAATTTTACGAAATCCAGCGAGTTTTGGCTGATCTCTCCGCGGCTGCTGCCGACGATATTGCTGCCGGGCTTACCGATATTTCCGGTAATGCTTATGAGGATCGACAGCGCGCGCGCCGTCTGCACGCTGTCGTGTATCTGGTCGATCGCCATGCAGCGGACGAGGCTCGCGCCCGCGGCTTTGGCGTATACCCTCGTCGCGCGGAGGATCAAATCGCGGTCTACGCCGGTCTTCTCAGCCGCCCACTCGGCGGTGTACGGCTTCACGCTCTCGCGGAGCTCCTCGAACCCCGACGTCCATTCCCCGACAAAATCGGCGTCGTACAGTCCTTCTTCGATGATAACGTGTATCATGCCGAGGGCCAGCGCCATATCCGTATCGGGACGGATTTGCAGCCAGATGTCGGCCTTTGCGGCGGTTTCGGATAAAAACGGGTCCACGCAGATCAGCACCGCTCCACGCTGACGCGCGCGCATGATATCCGTGGCGCGCACGCCCCAGGTCATCGGCGGATTGATTCCCCAGCAGAGAATCACGTCCGCATTCGGCAGGTCAAAGCTCTCCGTATATTGCGCGCCGGGGCCAAAAGTCAGCGTACAGTCGATCAGCCTCGGCCACAGGCACTGCGCCCAGCCGGCAGCGCCGTGGTTCGGCGTGCCGAAGGTGTTGGCAAGACGGCTGTAAACACGGCTCCAGCCGCGGCGCGTGCCCTCCAGAATGGCGACGCTCTCCGGGCCG
>CAZVLO010000072.1:3567-8262 GCA_964628265.1 uncultured Papillibacter sp. | reverse complement strand
AGCTCCTTTTTATAGCGCAGCAGTTTTTCGGCTATCGTGTCCAGGGCCTCGTCCCAGCTTATGCGCTCAAATTTACCCTCCCCGCGCTCTCCCACCCGCTTCATCGGGTAATTGATGCGCAGGGGATTATAGCAGAGGTCCGGCGCCGCGAGGCCCTTGGCACAAATGACCCCATGGGTCTGCGGGCTTTCCGGATCTCCCTCGCAGCGCAGAACTTTTCCCGTCTTTTCGTCCGTATACACCAGCAATTCGCATGTCGTATGACAGGAAAAGCAGGTGGAAGGCGTGCATTTCTCACCGGAACGCAGCCTGCGCTGCTCCGGCGGGCGATAACCCGGGCACTCCTTTGGCGGAAATGGAATCGCTTTCCCCGTTGATTCCACGGCAGCCAGAACGGCGTCCCTCCATGAATCGTCGTATGACCCGCCGATAAGTTTTTTTGCAAATTCCTTTTTCTCCATCAAAATGCCTCTCTTTCAGCAAAAGTTTACGACGTGCCTTGGGTCTCCTCCGCCGGTCACACCTCGCCGTCGAACCTTTTCAGCCAATCCGCCAAACGCGCCACTTCATCCGGCGTGTTGTAGGCGCTGAAGCTGATGCGGAGCGCGCCGGCTACGGTCTCCGGAGTCAAACCCATGGCCTTCAGGACGTGACTCCTCGCGCCCGATTCGCATGCGGCCCCGCCGGAGACGAATATGTTATCCGAGCTGAGACGTGAGACCATCTCGTCGGTCTTCTTGCCGAGCACCGACAGGTTCACCACATACGGAAGAGCGTTATCCGGCGAATTGACCCGAATGTGCGCGCAGCCCCGTACGCTTTCAAGAAGCAGCGCGCGCAGCCCGCTTACGCTTTCGTAATCGGCCCGCATATTCGCCATGCGCCTCCCAGCCGCGGCCCCCATGCCGCACCAGGCCGGTACGCTTTCCGTGCCCGGCCGCAGCGCGCTCTCCTGCCTCCCGCCGTACCATATCGGGCGGAAGCGGGCCTTGTCCCGAACATACAGAGCGCCGCTTCCCTTGGGCGCGTGTATCTTATGCCCGCTGACGCTTATCAGGTCGGCTTCGCAATCGGATATATTGAAGCGCATTTTCCCGAACCCCTGCACAAGGTCGGTATGGAAAAGCGTGCCGGGATTTTTCCGGTGCACGAGTTCGGCGATTTCCGCTACCGGGAAAACGGCTCCCGTTTCGTTGTTTGCGGCCATGACCGAAACGAGACGGGTATTTTCCGTGACTGCGCCGGCAACCGCCTCCAGGTCAAGATTTCCGCTCTGAAGCAGGGGAATCCGCACCACTTCGCAGCCGAGCTCCCCAAGCGCGGCGGTGGATTGGAGAACGGAGGCGTGTTCCGCCGCCGATGTCACCACCCTCGCCCCTTCCCAGTCCCTGAAAGAGGAGACCGCGCCAAACACCGCCATGTTGTTCGCCTCGGTGCCGCCGGAGGTAAAGACGATGCTCTCGGTCGGCGCGCCCAGAAGCTGGGCAATCTGGTGCCGCGCGGCGGTGAGCCGCAGATACGCCTGCGTGCCCGCATAATGCAGGGACGCAGGATTCCCGAACGTATCGCGCAGCATCTCCATGGCGATGGCCGCCGCCTCTTCGTCCACCCGCGTCGTCGCGCTGTTGTCAAAGTATATCATGTCCATATGGATCAGAGCACAAGCGTCTCCATGCCGTATTCCCCGGCCAGCTTCCGAAGCCGGTCCGCATAGTCGCCGTAAACGACCACGAAATGATGGCCGATATACTGCTGGTATTCGTAGAACCTGCGCGCATCGGCAACCTGATACCGCATTGCGAGGCTGCATTCGGGCACGAGATAATTGTCGCAGCCTTCGATGGTTCCGCTGACGATCATCATCTTTTTAAAATCGGGGGACATTCCCATCGCTGTGATCTTTTCCCCCTTGTCAAGGTCAAAGTTATAGCGCATCGTGGTACCCCAGTTGCTGAGCGTGAACGAAACGAGTTCGACGGGCAGGTCTGTGTCATAGCCCTTCATATGCCGGCTGGGCACGTCGTGGAGCGTGCGCACGATGTTGTTTTCCATGTCCATAACCATCGTATTTCCCATGTAGGGCGACTTTTTGGACATGTCCATCAGCATCTCCATCGCAATAAGGCTTCCGACGTCCCCGGCGCAGGCTGAGGGGATTCCCTCGTCCCTGAGCAGCGAGTGCGTAAGGCAGAACATCGTTTTGCGCTTCATGAGTTCCATCGTCGCGCATATCTCGAAGCAGAGTATGGTAAAAGCGTTGCAGTCGTATTGGTCGAGAAGCTTTTGTACGACGGTATAAAAGCCGACGTCGTTTATAATGTTTTCGGTCGGCATATGCGTCCCGACGGCGTTGCTTATGACGAGGTTGGCACGGGCTCTGACTTTCTCTTTTTCGTCTTCGGTCAATTCATCTATCATCGTCAGCAGCTCCATGGCGTCCATATGCTGAAAACGTACGCCGAACTTTGCGCTCACGTCGTCGAGCGTCATGAACGACGATTGGCAGCCGGCCGAGAGTGAGTCCCCCTTCAGCGGATAAAGTATCCGCGTTTCGGACAATGTTTTTTTGATGCGCAGGGCGTCGACGACGGGCATGATATCGGCGTAGCTGAAAAAGGAATAACATGTCTTTCCCATAGCGTGCAGGCGGGCCGCCGAGTCAACGTCGCCGACTCTGGAGATGCTTTTGCTGCTGCTGATGATGCCGATGGGTTTTTCGGTGCGCTGGGCCAGACGCACAATAAACAGGTTGGATATGCGCAGTGCGTAAATCAGGTAGAAATCGACGGAATCATCGTCTTTCAGCGCTTCTGCGAAGAGTTCTTCGGACATCACAAAATCTTCGCACCAGTGCAGCATGACAGGCTCCAGAAGCTCGACCTTGTCCGGGTCCACCGCTTCCGTGAGCTGTTTGCGGAAATCCTCCAGCTGGCGGTGCCCGACTTCCTCATCATATTCATAGGTCAGGGCGTAGCCCTCGCCGTAACGGCAGGGTCCCTGGTATGCGTTACGATGGAAAAGAGTAAAAGCAATCGGCTTCACGCGAAGTTTTGTGCTGAGCGGACTTTTTGGATTTAACACTGAGCAACGCCTCCTTATACCATTGTTTTAATGTTTATAATGTGCTGCCTATCCCCCGTGCAGAAAATAGGCAGCACAATTTATTTCATGCTATCTGAATGAAACCGTTTACGCAGCGACGAAACCCTCGCGCTTTTTGCGGGCGACCTGGATGGCGATCAGTCCGAAGCAGAGTGCAAAGCCGATCAGATCGGTGACGAGGCCGGAAAAGATCAGGAGCAGGCCCGCGGCAAACGCTACCACGCGCTCCGGCGGCGAACATCTGTAATAGAGGTATCCCTGCACGCACATGACGATATTCAGAACCCCGATCGTGCCGCTGACAATGCTCCAAAGTATGTCAAGCGTTGATCCCTGCATGAGCAGCGGGGGAGAATAGACAAATATGAACGGCATAAGGAATGCGGTAAGTCCGAACCTGAACGCCCGGAATCCCACTTTGGTTGGATTTGCCTTTGCCAGCGCGGCTCCGGCATAGGCGGAGAGCGCGACCGGCGGGGTTATCGTAGAGATGCAGCCGAAATAAAAAACAAAGAGATGCGCCGCAAGCAGGGGAACACCCATCTTGGTTAGCGCCGGGACGGCCAGCGTTGCGAGCACCATATAAGCGGCCGTCGTGGGCAGTCCGCAGCCGAGGATCAGCGAAGCGATCATCGTCATGGTAAGCGCAATGAGAATGTTGTTTCCGGACACGCTGAGCATCAGGCTTGAGAATTTGGACCCGATACCCGTCAGGGAAATGATTCCGCAGATGATGCCGGCGCTGGCGCAGGCGGCCGCGATGGAAATCACGCCTTTCATACCTTTTCCAACAGCCTGCACGAAACGCTGGGGCGTATGTATGCGGTCGCGGTTGAAAATGACGTCAAGCAGCACGATGGCGCCGATGGAATACGCCGCGGCATATATCGCGCTTTTTCCCGTTACCACAAGCACGATGAGGAGAACGAGCGGCAGCAGAAGATATCCTCCGCGCTTCAGTATCTGTCCGATCGGCTTGACCTCGCTGCTGTCGCAAATGGGGATGTTGTCTTTTTTGGCCTCAATATGAACGACCATGAAGATGGAGAAGAAGTAAAACAGCGCGGGAATGGCGGCGGCCAAACAAATATTGCTGTAAGAGATGCCGGTCATCTCCGCCATCAGAAATGCCCCCGCGCCCATCACAGGGGGCATGATCTGCCCTCCGGAGGAGGCGACCGCTTCGATCGCGCCGGCCGATTCGGGTTTATACCCGTTCTTTTTCATAAGAGGGATCGTGAACGCGCCTGTCGTGACCACGTTAGCGACCGCGGAGCCGGATATTGTGCCCATCAGAGCGGAGCTGACAACAGCGGCCTTGGCCGGGCCGCCGCGCAGCCTGCCCGTCAGCGAGTAGGCGATATCGACAAACAGCTCGCCTCCGCCGAACATTTCAAGCATTGCTCCAAACAGTACGAAAAGCGCCACATATTGGGCGGAAACGTTCATCGCGGTACCGTATATACCTTCTGTGCCGGTGTACATGAAGGAAATGATCCGGTTGAGAGAATACTCGCGATGCCCCAGAGCGCCGGGGATAAGATGCCCGAAAAAGGCATACGCCAGAAAGAATGCGGCAAGCCCCGCAAGCAC
>CAZVLO010000072.1:0-3557 GCA_964628265.1 uncultured Papillibacter sp. | reverse complement strand
GGTGGCCTCCAGGGTAACGATAACGGCAATGATGCCGAAGAGGATGTCCATACCGGTGGTCGCTCCGGTGTTGACCGCGATCCTCTGCCAGTTCAGCAGTATGTAGCCGCTGCTGAGAAGCGCAAGGCAGGCCCAGCCCCAGTCGAAAGCGCTGATTTTTTTCATTCCTTTTTTGCCGGCGGGATACAGGAAGAAAAGGCATATCGATATGATCAGCCAGTGAGAAGCACGCAGCTGCATGGCGCTTTGCGCGCCAAAAAATCCGACGTATATGTGATACAGGCCCAGTAACGTTAACAGTAATGTAACCGCTTTGGCGTAGTATCCCTTCAGATCTCTAGTGCTTTTCTCGTCGCTCGGCTCTTCAAGGGTTTTCGTTTCCAGTTCAGCCGCTGTTTGCGCTTTAGACGACTTTTTTTCTTTCTTGAACAACATCCCAGCTATCTCCTTTTTAATTGTAATCGGATATCGGCGCCCGGCGTTTCTAAACGTCCGGACCCGGGTTCCTCCCGCCAATCAATCACGCAGCAAAATCATAAATCATATATCATATATTATCCGTTTGATAATTATTTGTCAATTCCCATATTTCTTAAGGCCTACAAAATTGACATATTGGCCAAAATAACAAACAAAATTCCGTTATATTCACTTAATACGCAAAATGTACTGCGAGGCAGGCCTTAAAACGCGGCGCGGCCTTCTGGTTATTTTTACCGGCCCGTTGATCAGCATTTACCCAGGTAGCCCTCTGCGCCGGCGAATTTATGGCGGCGCACCGTGGCCTCCAAAACGTCATAATCCTTGGACCGCAGCAATCTGATAATTTCGTCGTGTTCAGCGCAGGATTCGATCATTCTCTCCGGGTTCACGGAAAACACCGAGCGGGTAATGCCCCAGCGTTCCCACAGGTCCCTGATCAGGCCGATGAGCTCTTCATTGGGAAGCCTTCTATATATGTGAAAGTGAAATTCCTGATTATAAACAACAAATTTTTCCACGTTTTTACTTTCAGACATCCGGCGCAGCATATCGTTGATTTTATTCAGGGCCGCGTAGTCTTCCTCATTGAGGTATTCGGCGCTCAGGCGTGTCGCATAGGCTTCGAGTACGCCCTTGACATGTATCATGTTTTTGATGGCATGTATGCTGACCCCGGTAATAACGGCCCCCTGATTTGCCTTCATGGTAAGATAGCCCTCACGCTCGAGCATGCGCAAGGCTTCCCGCACCGGTATGTCGCTGACTTTGCATTCTTTTGCTATCTGGCTTATGACTACTCTGTCCCCGGCTTTCAACTGAAGGGACATGATCTTGTCCAGTATGTATTCATAAGAGATTTCGACCTTGCTTTTGTATTGAATCACTTCAGCCATTTCCCACACCGCTCCGTTCTGGTTTGTGTTTTATCTCGCGAGAGATACTCAAAAAATATATAATATATCAAGAATAACATGTTTTCTCCGTTTCTTGCAAGTATTTAGAGAAAATATACTTGTTATTGACACCGGCGCCGGTCGGGTGGTAAATATATTGTAAGAAACCCCCTTGACGGGGGAAAAATTTGGAGGTATTTTCTATGAAACGTGAATGGCCGGAGGGCAAACACATCGCAGTGACGTTCTGTATCATGTTTGAAGGCTGGGAAGAAGGAGCCGCGCCCGGCGTGGGCCCTATGGGCAATGCGCTGAAGCCCGGATATTATGATACCGCCAACGCCGGCTGGGCTGCATACGCCGCGAACAACGGCCTTGAACGCCAGTTGAAGGTCTTAAGGGAAGAAGGCATCAAAGGCAGCGCATTCTGCAGCGGTGTCCAGATGGAGCGTTACCCCGATATGATCAGGCAGATCGCCGCCGAAGGACATGAAATTTGCCTGCATTCGCTGGCACAGAACATCATTCCGATCTATCTCGACGAGGAGACTGAGCGCCAGCAGATGTCACACTGCCTTGATATGGCAATCGAACTCACCGGGAAGCACCCCGTAGGCTATTGCAGTCCCCGCTGCACGCCCAGTTTAAACACCAGCAGGCTGCTCGCCGACCACGGCCTGAAATACACGATCGACTGGATGGGCAGCGATATGCCGATCATCGAGCATACCGAATGCGGCGACATCTGCCGGATCCCCTTCCCCATGAACGTCAACGACATGCCCCTGTATGTCCGCTACGGCAACGCGCCGGAGCAGTATTACCACAACCTCGTCGACGAATTTGAAAACTGGTACGGCAAGCACCCTGAGGAAAAAGCCGTGTACTGGGTCACAGCGCACAGCCATGTGTTCGGCCGTCCGTTCGGCGCCGTGCAGTTCCAGCGCTGCATGCAGTATATCAAGAGCCTTCCATACGTTTGGATTGCCCAGCCGCATGAAATCGCTTCCACTCTCATGGACGTGAATTATTGAGCCGGCTCGTCCCCATTCTTTCATATCACCGCTCTGATGTGCGGGCCGAGCGCTGTGCGCCAGCCTGATTTTTTCACCAATGTATGATATATGATATATGATTTTCGCTTTTGTGCTTTACACCGAAAGGCGACTATGCTATTATCGTTAATAGTTGTGTATGCAACTATGTGTAAGTGTAAATTGAAAGATGTGCAAAGGAGAAAACAAGATGCCGGAAGTACCCATAGTACGAACAAAGTGGTCCACCGACGAAGAGAGCCATCGCTTTGCGGTATATAACCCCGTTAACGGGGAGCCGTGCACAATTGTTCAGGGCTGCGGCCCCGGGGAGGTCGAGCGGTGCGTGAAGGCCGCAGACAGGGCTTTTCACGAAACCTGGTCCCGGCTTTCCCCGCACGAGCGCGGAAAATACCTGAAAACGGCGGCAGCGGCGCTGCGCGAGCATTTCGATGAGATTGCCGAGCTGGAATCCATGGAAGTCGGCAAAACACTGCAGGTGAGCCGGGCGGATACGCGCCGCTGCTGCGAGGCGTTCGATTTCTTCGGCGGTATTATCGGAAACATCCCGAGCGATATGTACGAGCTTGGCCCGATAAATGCCGACATTTTCCTGGAACCCTACGGAGTCGTCGCCGCAATCGTGCCGTTTAACTGGCCGCCGCTGCATGCAGGCGCCAAAATCGCCCCGGCGCTCGCGGCCGGAAATACCGTCGTCGTCAAGCCGGGCCCGGTCGCGCCTCTTGCCGTCATGAAAATCGTCGAGATCGTGCAGAGCGTCCTGCCTGAGCATGTCCTTGAGCTTGTCGTCGGCCCCGGGGTCGACGTTGGTCAGGCTCTGACGGCGAACCCCCTCGTGCGCAAGATCAGCTTTACGGGCAGCGACAATTCGGGCCGCGCGGTGCTGAAACAGGTCGCGGACAATCTGACCCCCTGCACCATGGAGCTTGGCGGTAAAAACGCTTTTATCATCATGGAGGACAGCGATGTGGACACTGCCGCCGACGTTGCGTTCGAGGGCGCTTTTTACAACAACGGCGAGGCCTGCACCGCCACCTCCCGCATCCTCATACAGCGCGGCGTATATGACCGCGTGATCGATCGCATCTGCGCAAACATGGACAAGCTTCGCGTCGGAGACGCCATG
>CAZVLO010000071.1:0-13823 GCA_964628265.1 uncultured Papillibacter sp. | reverse complement strand
CTGGCCATTGCACCCTGCTTAAAAACCTCATTTTCCGTCAGGGTGAAGTACTGGGGACAGGTTTCGGCGGTAACCTTCACGCCGTCAGCTTTCGCCCGTCGGATAATCTCAACGGAACCGGCGGTGCTGACGTGGGCGATATGGAGCCGCGCGCCGGTCTCCCGGGCCAGCATAATATCGCGCATGACCATGAGCTCTTCTGCGATGGCGGGGCGACCCGGAATACCGAGCTTTTCGGAGACTTCACCCTCGTTGACGGCATGATTTTCAACAAGCCCGGCATCCTCGCAATGGCTGCTGATGAGCAGATCTAGTTTCTTCGCCGCTTTCATGGCGTCTCTCATAACAGCCGCGCTCATGACGGGCATACCGTCGTCAGAAAGAGCGACAGCACCGGCGGCCTTCAACGCCGCGGCATCCGTCAGTGCCCGGCCTTTTTGACCGAGGGTTACGGCGGCATAGGGCAGTATATTGACGGGGGCTGCTTTCGCGCGGTTTTTAATATCGGCGACAGCCTCCGCGTTGTCGATGACGGGAGAGGTGTTTGGCATACAGGCTGCCGTCGTAACGCCTCCGGCCGCGGCGGCTTGGGAACCGCTCATAAGGTCTTCTTTATATAAAAAGCCGGGGTCGCGGAAATGCACATGCATATCGACGAGTCCCGGCGCAACGATACAGTGAGCGGCGTCCATAACCGTCAGCACACTCCGGTCTTCCGGCAGCTCGCTGAGCGGCGCAATTTTGCCGTCTCTGATAAAAAGATCGGCTGTCTTGTCGGTTTTTCTGTCGGGGTCGATGACGCGTCCGTTTGTGATCAGAAGCATATGCTTAAACCTCGCTGCAAGCAATTAAGGGACCTGTCTTCCGTTGCATTATATAGGAATAAGATTTATTACGCAAGCACATACTACAGACGATATAAACCGGGGTTTTACGGTAAAACTTCGATAAATACAAATTTGATTGGAGCTTATTTATGACAAGAACAGGGTTTGTAAAGGGAATTGCCATCGGTGTAATGGCTGGTACCGCCATCGGTATGGTGATGGCACCGAAGGGTAAAAATTCGAAGAGCGCGGCCGGCAAGGCCCTGAAAGCCGCGGGCGAGGTGATTGATAATATCACCGGCATGTGGAGCTGATTCCATAACAAATCACGAAACTGCGCCGCTACAGGCGCAGTTTTATTGTATAAGAAAACCCCGCGTTAGACGCGCGGTTCAAAAAAGGGTAAGAACACGATGAAAATACAGGAATACATAGCAAAACAGCTAAAAGAAGACCAATTAGGTAGTCGACTGATTATCTGCCATAGAAGCTGATTTTATGTTATTATATAGAAAACTCATTTCTTTATAAGCGGAGGTTATTAGTATGGCTCAATACGGCTCAGAAGTCTATCACAGCTACGATCAGCCTCATGAATTTAAAAGAAAAAACGCCGGGGCTAAAACGATCACCGAAGCCCGGCGGGAAATCAGTGTTATCCGCGAAACGGATGTTATTGTGGTGGGCGGCGGCCCCGGCGGCATCGCGGCGGCGGTTTCAGCGGTCAGAGCAGGCGCCGGGACGATTCTCCTTGAGCGGTACGGCCATCTCGGCGGCATGTCCACGGGGGGACTTGTGAACATCATCCCGAATTTGGGCGATATCTACGGGAGGCAGCACATCGGCGGGTTCTGCCAGGAGGTCATCGACAGGCTGGCGGCGCGGGGCGCGGCGTGCTTTCCTGAGAAGCGCTGCTGGGGTCAAAGCGAACAATCGGTCGTTGATACATATCTTAAAGCGAATATGATGCACTTCTACATCAGGAAAAACAAAGAAGATAAATATATCGTCCTGTACACGGCGGTCATCGACCCCGAGGTCGCCAAGGATGAGATGAACACCATGGTTCTGGAATCCGGCGCCGACCTGCTCCTGCACACCTGGGTCACCGAGCCCATCATGGAGGGCAATACGGTCAAGGGCGTCATTGTGGAAAGCAAGGCGGGCCGTCAGGCGCTCCTGGGCAAGGTTGTGATCGATTCCTCCGGCGACGGGGACCTTCTGCCGAAAACGGGAACAGATACCGTCGATTATATGATACCCGGCTCCAGGATCGCCCAATTTGGCTTTGTCTACTGGATTTCCAATGTGGACCTTCAAAAGTACGACAACTTCATGGCCTCCCGGCCGGAGAAGTATAAAGAGGTATGCCAAAGGATATCCGAAGCGGGCGGCTCGCCGTACTTCTCCAGGGGTCTTTTGGAGCATCAGGAGGGCGTCGTCTGGGTGCATCGCCTGATAGGTTCTCTACATCAGACAGATCCGGAGGAGATGACTCATATAGACGTGTCAACACGAAAACAGTCCGTCAGGAACTGGGAGTTATTGCGGGACTATATGCCGGGCTTTGAAAAGAGCTACATCATGCTGTCCGCGCCGCAGTTGGGGACCTCCGGCGGACGGAGGATCGTGGGCGAATACTACCTCACCGAAAAGGACATGGACACCGACACCCCCTTTGAGGACACCATCGCCGTTTTTGCCGACAACGATCGGGGTGAAAAATCGCTTCAATATCCAAGAACATACGTGCCCTACAGGGCGCTGGTGCCGAAGGACACAGAGGGCCTGCTGGTGGCCTGCCGCGCCTTCTCCGCCGACCACGATTTCAGTGAATTTTTCAATCTCATCCCCCACTGCATGTGCTTCGGCCAAGCCGCCGGCGCCGCTGCCGCCATCGCCGTCAAGGACGGCGTCAATGTGAGAAACGTGGATTTTGAAAAACTGAGAAGTGAACTGCTGAAGCACGGCGCCATCCTGCCGTAAGACTTGCATCACAGGCAAATCGTCATTCTTAAATCCAAACCCCCTGTACTCAACGTATCTCACCACAAAATACGTTGAATATAGGGGGTTTTTCAATGGAGCTGGTAGTCAGACTCGATTCCTGTTACTTATTCATTTCAGCAACGCACTTGACTCACGCTGACGCAAACTATCATAATGGCGCAACATCAACATATATGCTGCTGTCTTGTATGATATAGACAACCGATAAACCATTACCCTCGAATAAGTAACTCGAATTATCGGCACCGCGGTAAACAAAGCCTTGGTCTTCAAGCAACTCAAAATAGAGATATAGGGTGTCTAAAAAATCGCTGTAAGAGTAATAGTCAGTCCATTTATAGTCATACATGAGAGAACCGCTGACGGCATATGCATCTTCTGACTGAATACCTATGTACCAGCCTAAATCGGGGAGCTTGGAAATTTCTTTATAAAACTGAGGGACGCGCTCAGCAACGACAAATATTGCCTTATACTCTGTCAAATCAACATTAACATATACAGTCTCTGTCGATGTTTTAAATGTGCCAAGGTAACCGTCCGCTTCTTCTGTCTGCTCAAAGCCTTGACCAAGAAGCGCTTCATAGTAGTAGAAAAGCGTATTTGCATAGCACGCGCCTGCCTCAAAACCAGCAACATCATTAAAATCGAATGCATCGTATTTAAGAATATAGCCGAGCGGCGTTCGGGCTGCGCCAAGAAGCTCTACCCCCGAAAAGCTGCCAAAATCGTAGACTTGTGAAAAGCTGGGGTAAAACACCTCATTCCAAAGCACATAATCCTTTTTTGATGTTTTATCGAGGGCTTTCGCACTATTAATCGGAATCGCAAGATTGAGGTCACCGGTTGAGTTCACAAAACCGGCTGACGTCACGCCAACGACCTTTCCATATTCATCAATCAAAGCGCCGCCGCTGCTTCCCGGGGCTATGGGAACAGATATTTGAACATAATTCACGCCACTAAGCGTTCTGCTCGGATTTGATATGATGCCCAGCGACATTGTGTTATCAAGCCCCAGAGGGCTTCCTATGGCATAAACCTGCTGGCCTTGCTTAAGTGTGCCGGAGTTTCCCATTTGCAAATACTTGAAGCCTGTTCCATTGATTTTCAGCAGTGCCAGATCGTTTTCCTGATCTGCATCAATGATCTTTACATCCGAATACGTTTTTCCGTCTTGCGTCGTAATCGTGAGCACACTGCTGTTTGCAGCGACATGATAGTTTGTAATCGCCAATCCATCCTCAGAGATAAAAAAGCCGCTGCCACTGCCGGCAGCTTCGCCGTTAAACGCATACGTTTTGATATAAAAGACTGCCGGCGCGCATTGTTCTGATATTTGAACAGCTGTCAATATGCTGCCAGCGTCGTTGTTTTCTAAAGCATTGGCGTCATAGGAAGAATCAAACATTACTTGGGTAAAGACACCGGCCGCGATAAGCTCTTGTGCCAAAGTCCGGGTCGAACCTTTCAGCTGGACCGTAAGCGCGGCATATGAAACAAGGACAACATCAGCCCGCCAGAAAGATGCCGTGTTAACCGGATCTGTGAGTATCCCAACGTTTTCGGATAGCTCAAAGGGGCTGTCCCAGACAAAATCAGCCCCATTCGTATCAGAGTATCCTAAAGCACGCAAAACAAACGTTAAATACATGGCTGCGTTAGCGGTACCAACACCATACGAAGAGGCGGACACGCCGTTTGTAAACCCTTTCTCATAGGCATATGCGACATATTTATCCGCCCAGGACGGAACATCAGTAAAGGGATGCTTCCAAGCGCCGTTTAATGCTTCGGATTCCTTGCCCAGCATGCGGATCAGCATGACGAGTGCTTCCACTCTGGAAGGTTCGCGCGCAAGATCGAAATTTGTTTCAGAAACGCCCTTGAATAATCCTAACGCCTTCAGGTCTGCGGCCAAACTCTCTGCAAACGATGTATCTCTGGTGTTTGCGGCAAGCGCTGCCGTCGGGATACAGCCTATGCAGATGATAACGATTAAAAACACAGCTATGACTTTTTTTGCTTTACTCATAATCAATCCTCCTAATCTGATGGGGTTTTCCTGTCTATGATGTTCAGCCGGTACACATTATGTCATTATATTCCTCTTTTTCCTGTATATTCTAACACGCTTATTGCTGACTGGCAACAAATACTGTAAAAAATGTCGTTTTATGTGTTCTGTGTCCAACATTTCGGTCAATGCATATAAAATCCCCCTGTACTCAACGTATCTCACCACAAAATACGTTGAACATAGGGGGTTATTTTGCTAGTATATATACAAGCAAGCGATGCCGCCTGGAAGAATGCTTTATCCGGATCGGCAGGCGAGTACTTAGCTTTTTTTCCAAACTATAGTCTGCCAGCATACCTGTGGGAAGAATCATTTAAAGGGAAGAGGGCTATTGATGAAACTGAAAGGAAAAGCAGCCATCGTAACAGGCGGAGCGCAAGGAATCGGCGGAGGGATTGTCAGGAACTTTATAAATGAAGGCGCCGCGGTGGTCGTCGCGGACCGGAATGAGGATGCAGGCTGTAGGATTGTTGAAGAGCTCCAGCAATACGGTGATATCAGCTTTATAAAGACAGACGTCAAAAGAACCGAGGATATCGCAGCGCTGGTGGAGGGTACTTTTCAAAGGCTCGGCCGTTTGGATATTTTAGTCAACAACGCCGGATATGCCGACGGTAAGGGTGTGGAAAACCAAACCGAAGACGAATGGAACGCGATGGTTGATACAAACCTGAACGGTTACGCAAGGTGCGTGCGGGCTGTCCTTCCGCATCTGAAAGAAAGCAAGGGCGTCATACTGAATACGGCCAGCCGGGTTGGACTGATCGGTATGGAAAGCGCGTTCGCCTATTGTGCCACTAAAGGCGGTGTCATCGGCATGACAAAGAACCTGGCGATCGATCTGGCTCAATACGGGATCAGGGTCAATGCGATTTGTCCCGGCTGGATAGTGACGGAGCATCTGCGCACGGACTGGCTCCTTCGGCAAAAAGACCCGGAGCACGCCCTTGACGATCTTGCGAAGCGACACCCGCTTGGACGTGCCGGTACGCCTGGGGACTGCGGAAAAGCGGCCGTCTTCCTCTGCAGTGATGACGCCTCATTTATTACGGGTATAGCACTGGATATCGACGGTGGCATCACTCTAGGCTATTAAGAGCGCTTGGGTCACTCGATTTCTTACAAAAGTGCGGTAAATGTGCGGTAAACAAAATCCAAACCCCCTGTACTCAACGTATCTCACCACAAAATACGTTGAATATAGGGGGTTTTTCAATGGAGCTGGTAGTCAGACTCGAACTGACGACCTCTGGTTGTTCATAAGGGGAAAGATAAATCCACGAAACAACTATATGGCTGACAAGTATAGTGCATAACAGGAACAAGGCGTATTGTTATCCGAGCGATACGCCTTGTTCCTGTCTATCATGAGCTTTTATATTAGATTTGATTTCTGTAGTAGCCTTTCGACCATCACCGCGACTTCAGCACGGGTAATGTTAGCTTGCGGTGAAAGCGTTGTTTCGCTTGTGCCTGAGGTAATGC
Source organism: uncultured Papillibacter sp. (assembly GCA_964628265.1). Lineage (GTDB taxonomy): Bacteria > Bacillota > Clostridia > Oscillospirales > Oscillospiraceae > Sporobacter. The sequence continues at coordinate 7,421 of CAZVLO010000071.1, read as the reverse complement.
CGGTCTTGAGGCAGGCTGCTATGCTTTCTTTTGCATATGTGGAAGCAGATTCCCCATCTGAAAAGGTACTCAGAAGCTGGCTGGTTTTACCGTCGGTCAGCCCAGCACTCAGTTTTGTAATTGCCATGGCTCTCGCAATCATGGTCATTGCCTGTTCACGGGTAATTGTGTCATTTGGTCCAAAGTTTCCGTTGTCATAGCCCTTGATGATGCCATAGGCTGCCGCCGTTTTTATGTATCCGCTGTACCAGTCGGTCACGGCAACGTCGCCAAATCCGCTCGCGCCCGTTTCCGGCTCCAATCCCAGCGCCCTGGTCATAATAGCCGCAAACTCCGCGCGCGTCATATTCCTATCCGGGGCGTAATTGTTGTTTCCAACACCGTTCACAACCATTCTGGAACCCATGTCATTGATGGCGGTCTTCGCCCAGTGGTTGGAGACGTCGGAAAATTCAATGGGATTCCACACAACGGAGTAGGTGCTGTTGGTCAGGCTATTGATGACTGCGTAGTATTTGCCGTTCATGACTGTTACTCTGGTCGGGACATGATGTGTGGTTCCATCTGGGTCGACAACGACGCCGGTGGTAATTTTCGTCGGGTCAACACCGTCTGGTATGGCAATCGTCCGCTCCACATAAGCGTTGAAACTGCCGACGTTCACTGTCTGGTTGCCGTGTGTGCAGGTGATGGTATAATCCACTGCAGGAACCATAATCGTGAAGCCACCATTCTGAGCAGCGCTTTCAATTACCTTTGTCATCGAAGCCGACGGCTCGGATATGCTGACGGTTACCTTGATATCCGAAAGAGCCACGCTTGTTCCGAGCTGCTGTGAAACCGCATTGATGTTAATCTCAGAAGCGGGGAGCGTGTAAGTACCGAAATGCGTCTGCACAACCAGCGTCGCATCTTTGGTTTCCATACTCTTGACCATTGCGCCGGTAAGAGTACCTGCCGCTACGTCGGAATTGCCCGTAATTGGGATGGTCACGGTCGCACCGGTACCCTGACTGGCAAGAATGTTCTCAAGCTTACTCGTATCCACGGTTACGGTCGTAGTGGTCTGGCCGCTGGAATTGGTCGTTGTTTGTGCGGTTCCCGCGGTTTTTGTCTCACCGTTGACGATAACCGCCGCGCCGTTATTACCGCTGCTTGAGCCTGAGGAGCCGCCGCTGGAATACGTGCTGTTAACGACCTGCGTTACGGAAAAAGTCGCATCGGTCATATTTGTGGCGCTAACCGATACCGTCGCAGTATAGCTCCCCGCCGCGAGTCCGTCCTTTGCCTTTACCGTGAAGGTAGTGGAAGCCGTCGTTGAATTTAGTGTGGTCACTGCAGGCTGTGTTATTATAAAGGAAGAAGAACCTGCTCCGCTCAGGGCAACCGTCAGGCCCGTAAGAGTACCGGTGCCCGTCCTTGTAACTGTAATTATCTTGGTTTCCTGTGCCCCGGAAGAATATCCTTCCGTCAACGCAGTCATCGTCTGGTTCGTGAGAGTACTAACGGTGTACGTTTCGGGAGTCGTGAAGCTCACGACAGAACCGTATGATGTGCCGACGCTGTTCGTGGCGTAGGCGCAGATGTAATATGTCATGTTCGGCGACAGGCCGCTGATCGATTCGCTGAAGGTGCCTGTCCCTGTGCCGTTCGTATCCTTTGTCGCGCCCGATTCCCCGATTTCCGGAGTGGAATCCGTCGAGGAATACACCACTCCTCTCTCCGTCACCGATTCGCCGCCGGAAGCGGTCACGTTTCCGCCCATCGTTGCCGTTGTCGCCGCGAATGTGGAAACAGTGTCCGTCGTCACCGTCGGTACCGTCTCATCAGTTGCCGTGATCGTCAGCGTGCCCGAAGTCAGATCGCTGCCGGAGTCAAGCTCCGCTGCTTTGACCGTCAGGCTGAGGTTCGTCACGGCCGCGTCGAAGTCCGTCCCGCTGTATGTGAGGTTCACCGTGCAGTGCGTCGTGTCCGTATACGTAACGCTTTCAATGGTCAGGCCTATGGACGTTACATTGTTCAGCGAGAAATTGGAAATATCAAGCGTATTGTCCTTGAACGTCGTGCCCAACAGCGTTACCGTCAGGCTGTTCGTGTCGAGGTTTTCTTCCGTCAGCGCAGATGCCGGGGTGATTGACGCCGATATCGCCGTCGTCGTAAAACTCACGACAGAACCGTACGATGTGCCAACGCTGTTCGTCGCGTAGGCGCAGACGTAATATGTCGTGTTCGGCGACAGGCCGCTGACCGACTCGCTAAAGGCGCCTGTCCCTGTGCCGTTCGTATCCTTTGTTACGCCCGATTCCCCGATTGCCGGAGTGGAATCCGTCGAGGAATACACCACGCCTTTTTCCGTCACCGATTCGCCGCCGGAAGCGGTCACGTTTCCGCCCATCGTTGCCGTCGTCGCCGCGTATGTGGAAACAGTGTCGGTCGTAACCGTCGGGGCCGTCTCAACCGTGGCCGTGATCGTCAGTGTGCCCGAAGTCAGATCACTGCCGGAATCAAGCTCCGCTGCTTTGACCGTCAGGCTAAGGTTCGTCACGTTCGTGTCGAAGTCCGTCCCGTCATACGCAAGGGTTATCGTACACTGCGTGTCGCTGTCTTTTGTTACGCTTGCAATCGTTACTCCATCCGGAGCGTTGTTCAGCGTAAAATTCTCCTTGTCCAAAGTGCTGTTCTTGAACGTCGTGTTCAACAGCGTCACGGTCAGACTGTTCGTGGCGAGGTTTTCCTCCGTCAGCGCAGACGCAGGGGTTATTGTCACCGGAGAAGATTCATACGCACCAATATCAATTGCAGTTCCTGAACTTCGTGTTTTACCTGCAAGGTCGTAACTGCCGCTTAAGTAAGTGTTATCGCCCTTATCAATTATGGTGGACATGGTGGTTGCAGTGCTTTTCAGCGTGAAATCACCGTTATCCAAGTCTGTAAATATATCGGAGGCCGACCCGGTGCTCACGTTTTTTTCTTTCGATATTGTTGCTACATAGGCATAAATGTCTCTGTCCTCACTGGAGTTTCCGGTTGCCGTATTATCCAGCATGATATTGTTGTAAACGCTCAGAGTGCCGCTGGCGGGGCTTTCGTGTGAGACGACCGCGCCTTCCGCGCCGCCTGCACCATTGTTCGTGATGCTGTTTCCGTAAAAGGTGTTGCTCAAAACGTTTACATTATAATCACCATCTTCGCGAACAAGGATCGCGCAGCCATCGGCTTTCTCTGAATAACTTGCAGTATGTGTATTTCCACAGAATAGTGAGTTCGTTATGGAAGCATGTCCCGACACAGCCAAAGCGGCGCTCGACGGAAACTTTGCTGGATCCGTGTTTATCAGCGTGTTGTCTTTGAAGATACATCTGTCAACGGTAATGGTATTCGGACTGGCGCATGCAGCTAACTGTACGACAGCCCCGATGCTGGGTGTGCTGTTCATATTTCCACTGAAAACGCAATTGCTCAGATTTATGGTGGTATACCCAGCATACCCAGGCCCCACTCCGGTGCTAATTACCGCCCCCAATCCATCGGTACTGGTTAAAGAAAAACCCGTAAAAACAATATTGCTTATACTGAACGTTCCGGAGCCGAGGGCAGAAATGCCCGACCACTTTTTGTTCCCGTCTATAGTGATATTGGGTTTCCCGTCCGCATCCGTCAATCCCTCAAGCGTAAAGTTTCCAGTGGAAGAACCCAATTCCGGCAGGTTGGAAGCCAAAGTGATTTTCCCGCTAAGCGATGAATCGAATGTGATTGTGCTGCCTCCGGATGTAGCCGCCGCATCTTGTATTGCCTGACGCAGAGATCCTGACCCGCTGTCGTTAAGGTTTGTGACCGTGTAGGTCGTATCCGCCGCGCTTGCTGGCAGCGTCAGCGTTGGCAGCAGGCTTATCACCATCGCCAAAGTCAGAATGACCGCCAGACATTTCTTTCGTATGAACTTTGTCATTACGCATCCCCCTTATTAAAATCCGATTCACTGTCTGTACCCGTCAGAATTTCCGCTTTTATTTCGGTAAGTAGCTTTGTATATGTCTCGCAGCTCAAAACGCCCCACCTGCACGCCCACACCGCCGATAAATAGCGCGGATCATCTTTGCTGAGTCCGGCAGTTTCGGCAAAGGCAGTTTCATTCTCGATATAGTTCTCGCGCAGCTTTTCATGCAGGGAGTTGTTCAGCTCCATCTGCGCGTCAATGAATTCAAGGAGTTCTTCACGGCTTAGAGCCCCGGAAAAGAAAAGCTGTACCAAAAAAGGCAAACGCGCAACGAAATCCGACGGTTTTGGGAACAGGAGCCAGCTTCGCATGGTCTCCCGTCCCCGTTCTGTTATTCTGTAGAGCGTTTTGCTCGGGCCGGCGTTCTGTTCGAAACCGCTCACCTCGATCAGGCCGTCTCTTTCAAGGCTTTTCAAGGTTCTGTATATCTGTGCCTGATCCGCAGGCCAGAAATATGCCGCCGACATATTGAAAAGCTTTTTAATGTCGTAACCGGACATAGGTTTCATAGATAAAAATCCAAGAATCCCGTTATTAAGCGACATAACACGCCTCCTTCTAACTATTTGACTTATCTAATACTATAATTATATCGGCACATTTTGTCAATTTGTTTATCGTGCTGTTTTTATTAATTCTGTTATCTTTAAATTATCGAATTCAGCCAGTTCCAGAAAGAGGAGATTGCCGGCGTGGAGGAAGTCGATAGGGTCGCAAGACGCATCCTCGCCAAAAACAGTCACACCTTTGAGAAACTTGCCAAATGAAGAGGCTGCCCGCATAATACATTAAACAGCTCTACCATCTAATGATGGAAGAACTGGACGACAAAGCGCTACTCGACGGGATTCTGGATTGAGATTAAAAATACGGCCGCCGGAATTTTTACTTCCGATGGCCGTATTTTATTTACGCTGTCTGCTTATCCTGCACATTCTGCTCTGTCCCCGATGGTGCCGGTGGCTGTGGCATCGCGCCAAACCATTCCTCCTGATTCACATAGCCGATAAATTTATAATGGATGTCCACCCGCTGGCTTTTGCTGCCGTCGGGATTGATGGTTTTTTCATACACCACGATCTTTTCGATCAGCTCGTTGAGGATATGGGCATCCAGCTCCGTGATATAGGTGTACTTCCAGATAATCGGCAGGAATTTTTCAATGTCGTCGTAAATCTTTTCACAGCGTGTAATCTCGGCTACTAGCTTTTCCCGCTGGCCCTTAAGTAATTCCTGTTCCCGTTCGTAGCCGGGGGCCATCGCCTGATACCGTTCCTCGCTGATGCGCTCCAGCGCTGCATCCTCATAGAGTTTCGTAAGTATTTTTGACAATTCACCGATCCGCTTGTCCACAGCCTTGAGCTCGCGTTTGCAGCGTTCGGTTTCCTGCTTTTTCTTATCCGTTCTGGCGGCGATGAGCATATCCATGTATTTCTGCGTGGCGAGCTTTGCGGCGGAAGCGTTGCGCCGGATGTCCTCCAGCACCAGGCGGTTGAGGGTCACCCAGCCAATGGCATGGGAGGTACAGCGCTGTTTCCCGTAGTTCTTGTAGACCCAGCAGGAGAAGCCGGTATATCGTCCCTTTTTCGCGTCGTAGCTCACATTCAGAGAGGAGCCGCAGTCAGCACACTTGACCAACCCCGCAAAGGGCTGCACTTCGCCGCTTAAATTTTCCCGCCGCTTTGCGCGCATCATCTGATGTACCGTGTCCCATATCTCCCGCGTGATGATCGGCTCGTGGGTATCCTCGCTGATCACCCATTCCTCCTCCGGGGCCGCGATTCGTGTTTTATCAAAAAAGCCTTTGGTTTTTGTCCGCCCGAATACCGTCTGGCCCAGATAAACGCAGTTGTTGAGGATCGCCCGGATGGAGGTGGCATGCCAGTCGAAAGGCTTTCGCCAGTAATCACTGTTCTTGTAGTAATCCGGATTGTTCTGGTTGAAATATGCCTGAGGGTTCAGGATACTGCGCTCCCGCAGAATTTTTGTCATCCGCACATAGCCGATGCCATCGGCAAACATCTGGAAGATCTCCCGCACAACGTCTGCGGCAGGCGGATCAATAATCAGTTTGTGCCGGTCGTCAGGATCTTTCTGATAGCCGAACGGTGCCCGGCTGCCGATAAACATTCCGGCTTTCGCCCGCGCCCGGTGTGCCGCTTTTGTTTTGCTGGATGCCTGCCGTGCGTAGAAGGAATTGATGACGTTGGTGAATGGAAGGACGAGATTATCGATGCCGTTTTTTGAGTCGATGTTCTCCGCCACCGACATAAAACGCACGCCTTTTTCTTCAAAATAGTGTTCAATGTACATTCCCATTTGTGCGTACTCGCGGCCAAAGCGGGAAAGGTCTTTCACAATCACCATATTGATATTTCCTGACTCAATATCGTCCAGCATCCGCTTGAAGTCCGGGCGGTCGAAGTTTGTGCCTGACCAACCATCGTCGCAATAATATCCGCCGATGGTAATGTGGTGGTCACTGCAATATTGTGTGAGCAGTGTTTTCTGCGTCTGAATACTGCCCGATTCGCCTACGCTGCCGTCATCCTGGCTGAGCCGGCAATAAATCGCGGCTGTTTCTGTTGCCATATTGTTGCCCCCTTTCGCAACACACAATACCGTTATTCCTTTTCCGAGGCTATACCAGAATTCAACAAAATTTCATTCGGAATCTCGTCAGGTTCAGATGCCTGAAAGGAATCGGAAATTAAGTCTCCAACCTTTTGGAACAGGTCTTTGTCTCCATCGTAAAAACTGAAGGTCACATACTGCACGCCGTGAATCATTGTGCTGTTGACTCGGAAATCACCTTTGAATAAGAACATAATTGCCTCCTATCTCATAATCGTACTGCTACTGCAAGGTCTGCTGCCAGCTTTGCTCATCCTCGTGGTCATCCGCCTTATGCCCGAGGGCAATTTTCTTTTCACGTTCTTTGGTGAATACTTTCCGGTCTGTATACGGATTCATGGTCGTGGCGTCCTTCATGGAAACATCGTCCTGAGTCCGTTCCAGAGCGTGTCCCAACTGTACCAGATCGCCAGCAAGCCCAGCAGGATGGGAATGAGAAGCAGCCACGCCGGGTTGAGTTGCGGCAGGTGCAGACGTGGGAGAAAAATACGCCGCTCTTTCCGCTTCCCAGCCTGTTGCATCATCTCCCGCACTGCCGCCACATCCCGTGCCAGCGCCGCGGTCTGCTCCTGGGTCGGGTACGTTCTCGGCCTCTGCGAAAGCTCCCGCTGGAGCGCCGTCTGTGCGGCCACGCGGCGCTCCAGCAAAACCAGCGTACTCATCAGTTCTGTCCACTCCGCCTGCGTCGGATGCGGTTCCGGCTGCGTTGGCACTGTTGGCTCTTGCCGCGCCATCGAACTCCGCGGATGGTTCAGCCGCTTCAATTCCTCCATGGACAATTCCCGCTCGG
>CAZVLO010000070.1:7033-14329 GCA_964628265.1 uncultured Papillibacter sp. | reverse complement strand
TAATTTAATCCAAAACAATTTGCTTACGATGCCGGTTTTAATTTGACGATTCACACTGTTTCCATGATTTGAGATACACTTTCGGTACAATATGACAATTCATCGTGCACACTTCCAATATTTTTATATTTCTATAATACGGCTCTTTATGAAAAAAGGCAAACACAAAAAATAAGAGCAATCAAGGCATATCAACCCTGATTGCTCTTTTGGTTTATTTGTGATTCTGCCTGCTTTTTCTGTTCTTCCCATTCTTTGAATTCCCTCTGGCCCTGCTCGCTTTCGTAGTATTTCCGTATCTCCGGTACAAGAAAACGGGCGAAGGACTCGATGAGTTCTTGTGGGAGTTCTATCTCAGACTGCTTGCTGGGCGGTTCTCGTTTGTGCTCTGCCATCCGGTGTCCCTTCTCCGTATTCAATTATCAAGGTGCCGTTATGTCCGTCGTTTCCTTATATGCGCTCCTCCCTCACTTGCTAAAATTATCTTTATGAGCTTCCTCATATTCCTGTGCGAACCCATCCGGTAAATCTTCGATTGTCCGGCGGAAATTTTCGACCGCTCTGCTCATGTAGAATTGGCTTAAGGCACTGGCATCCACAACGGAGCGTCCGAAGCGTTTCAGAAACTGTTCCATGCTTTCATTTTCCTGTTGGGCTTCATCGCTTATGTTCAGTTCCCGCACATATGATACATAGTATTCATAAATTGAGTCTTGCAGCGGAGCCATTACTGAAAGGATAAACAGTTGGTCTCCAAGGATTTCGGACAGTATCCGGGGCAGCGGCGCGTAAGCGTCATGCTCCGGTTTGTCGTTTGGGTTGCCTTCTTTAAGCTGCTGAATATTCCGTATCGCATCATCCGACAATCCGAGGCTGTCGCCCAGCGCAAGGTTTTCGTACACGCGACTCTCCGATTCTCCCATCAGGTATTCATAGGTCACGTTGAAAAACTGATGCAGCCTTTGCAGATTGTAAGCATCAGGAACGGTCTTGCCATCCTTCCACTGCGCCACTGTCTGACGTTTTACACCAACGAAGTCCGCTACCTGCTGCTGACTTGAGCCTGTATCATCCATGATTTTTTGAAGCCTCACGGCAAAGGTCTTTCTGATTTCCGGTTCTGTGTTTTCCATCTGCTTTATCCTCCGTCCTTATTCACTGCTATTAGAATAATTTTGTTATTTACTATTGCACTTGTCCGAATTCCATGCTACAATCCGAGTATAGCAGCGTTATCGTACTTTGTCAATATAAAAGCAGCAAATTATTACATCGAAGAGAAATTTATTGATAAGTCTGACATCGGTACAGCAGGCATTCTCTTCCCGGCTTGGTAAACCATCGGGGATATCGCGGAGGATTTCATTATGACAGGAGGTCTTGCACATGGAGGAGGAAAAGAAGCAGTTACAGGAGAAGCACAGGAAGCAGGAAGCCGAAGCACGGGAAAAGCTGCACGAACGCAAGGCCAGAACGCGGCGGCTGATCGAGCACGGGGCAATTCTGGAGAGCGTATACCCAGAAGCTGTCAATATGGACGGCAAGACCTTAAAAGCTGCGCTGGAACTTATATTTCACGACAACTAAGTTTTTAAAGGTGGCGGGGGACGAAACGAGTCCCGAAGGGGGCGCACTTACTCACCACCGCCCGTATGGGCGGCGGTGGTAGCCCCTGCGGGGCTCGTGCGCTCGCGGCGGCGAGAGGATGAATGCGGCGTCTGCGGACGCCTCGCCGTTGATGCTTCTGAACATGCCGCCACGCGGCATATTCAGAAGCATCAACGGCCTCCCGTGACTTTCTGCGGTAAGTCACGCGGGACGGGGGCTACGATAGGACGAGAGACGTGGGACGATGGACGAAGGTGAACGGGTATGGCAATTTACCATCTGGAAGCAAAAGTCGTGAGCAGAGGCAGCGGACGGTCCGCCGTCGCCGCTTCCGCTTATCAGAACTGCTGTCGAATGTTCAACGACTATGATGGCGTACAACACGATTACACACGAAAACACGGTCTTATCTATGAACAAATACTTTTACCGTCTGAAGCTCCGCAGGAATGGTATGATCGGGAAAAACTTTGGAATGCCGTGGAAACTGCTGAGCCGGCGAAAGACAGCCGCCTTGCACGTCAGATCATCGTCGTTCTGCCGGTGGAATTGGACAGGGCCGGATGGGTGGAACTTCTGGCAAGATACATACAGGCCAATTTTGTTTCGCAGGGCATGTGCGCTGATGTAAGTATCCACGACACCGGCGACGGCAACCCTCACGCACATTTGCTGCTGACAGTCAGGCCACTTAACCCTGACGGCACTTGGCAGCAAAAAACTGAAAAAGAATACCTGTGTATACGTGACGGCGAGGAAAGGGGGTTTACCTCCGGCGAATTCCTTATAGCCCAGCATGACGGCTGGGAAAAGCAATACCAATACCGGGCTGCAAAAGAAAAGGTTTATCTGCCTCTTTCCGCATCGGAGGCGCAGGGACTGGAGCGAATATCCAAGCATCCCAAAGCGACTCGCTATGGACGTCAGAATCCAATCTGCGCAACCTGGAACAGCGAGGAAAGGCTAGCGGATTGGCGGAAAGCTTGGGCAGACGAGACAAACCACGTCCTCGCCGAACGCGACGTGGCGGATCGCGTCGACCATCGGAGTCACGCTGAGAGAGGTTTCGATGAGTTGCCCACCATCCACGAAGGTGTCTCCGCCCGCGCTATGGAAAAGCGCGGTGTCACCGCAGACCGCTGCGAATGGAACCGTGAGATAAAAGCTGGAAATCGCATATTGCAGGAACTGAAAGCGAAGCTGGACAAGCTCCTGCAGAGCATTTCGCAGATTGCGGAGGCGCTGGAGAACATCCACAGCAGGCTTATTGTATTGAGGTATCAGATACTCGGCATTGGTCAACAAAAGCAAAAGTATCGAAGCTGGCTGGACAAGACGACGCCGGTGATTGAACAGTACAAAGAAATTAGTAAAACAATCAAGGTCAAGAGCACGGAACGAATAACCATGCAATCAGAACGCGACGACTGTACTACCTTGCAGTTCGTCAAGAAGCATGACCTGACCGTTAAAATCAACGCCATTACTGAGGAAATTGGCGACCTAAAATCTGAAAAGGCCATGCTGATCTCCAGGTTGGCATGCGCCGACGACAACGAAGTCCGGGCTGAGGAAAAGTCCCTGCTGGCCATACAAAAAGAGCTTCCCGGTCTTGACCGCCGGAAAGCTGAATTATCCGAAAAAGAGAAGCAGGAACTGGCTCGTTACAACGAAGTATCCGTACAAATTGCCTCCTCCGACATGGAAGCCGTTTGGGATGCCCGCGCCGATCTGCGCCCAGCCCAAATAAATAAAGTTGAAGTCGCGCTCCGGAAAGGCTATGGCGACAAGTTTGATCACAGTCGATTCATTGCCGCCCGCAGGGAAATCGGTTATGAGCTTGGCGAAGGTAATCTCGATGACGCTGTGCTCTCCATCAGGCGTCGGTTGAAAGTTGCCAAAGAGCGGCAGCCGTTGGATAAAAGAAGAAACAGGCAGGATTTTGAAAGATAAGCCCCTATTGGCAATGTCCAGTACGTCCTTATTCCTTATATAACCGATTAGTATCCTAATCGGTTATATGCAATGGCAATTTCCGAAAAAGCAACTCTACTTAAGGAAGGTTGTTCATGGAGCAACCATTAATCGTGATAACCGTATCATTCAACTATAACAGCTCAAATTGATTTTTATAAAACCTCAGAACGCCGTCGTCCCTTAGGTCGTTGATTCTGTTCCCCTGTCCAAGCTTGCTAACAGCATCCGGAAATCCGGAGATTTGTAGCCCGCGCTTGTACGGCCGCGTACGGAGGGCGGTTTGTGAACTGATTGCCGTACACCGGCGCAAAGCCACATATACAATCGCGGGCGTACTCGATATGCCAGTTGTTTTGCGGGATATGACGTATATGATTGCTTCTGAAAAACAGCACATGCACAAGCAGTCTTCAATCAGTAAAAATACACCTCAACAAAGATAGCCGGGCCATACGCAATGAACGAAGTATTTTTTAAGCAGACTAAGAAACTGATTCAGGACTAACCCCTGAGCGCTATACTGAAATGTTCACTACCTAATAAATTAACAAAACGTGAAATTAGCTCTCGCTGGTTTCTGCTCTCTGTTTTCTTTAGAATATTTGTAATATGGAATTTGACCGTACGTTCCGTAATGTACAGTTCTTTTGCGATATCCTTTATCTGAGTGCCGGCAATTATAAATCTCAGGATTTGTCCTTCTCTTCCCGTGAGCCCATAAATTTTTGTGATTTCCTGCATTATATCGTCAGCACATGCTTCTTTCGTCCTGACAGGTGACTGGAGCTGAGACGCATGTTTCTCATTGCCGGTAATTTCAGATATGGCAACGAAGCGAACATTTTCGGTAACAATACGGTAATGCTGAAACAAAAGAAAAATCAGGGCAATCAGCAGAACAAGGTATTGAAGTATAACAATTATATATCCTGAATCTGAATTGTTCCAGAGTATCGTTCCGGCCACGGAGCCTAGCGCAGTAACGGAATGCTTTATCATCCTTCCGCCTCCGGCCCAAATGGCCGGCTTTTTTGTCTGCCCGGCAATATCAATGAAATTCAGAGTGACGAACATTGCGGGAAATCCGGCACCCGCAAACAGGACAATCCAGTTAATGAGTTTGATCACAGGGTAATTTAAAAGGAACACATTAAATATTAAAAACGTCATGACCGCGATTGTTATTACGGATATGTACTGTCTCCCTTTCAGGTCGGCAATCAGGCCGGCGGTCACGGCGGAAACGCAATAAAGAAGCTTTGTGTTCCTTAAAAGAAATAACTCGTATATGCTGTGCTCACCGGTACTTACCGCGGTCATTATCCCTTCATAGACTGATGACAGATAGCAGATTGCTATGGTCGATGCAATTAATATGAGAAAAAGCATTTTGAAATTGCCGTATATTACGGCTGTTTCCCCGTTCCCTTTTTCGGCCGCCAGGTTGCCATGCGGGCTTCTTGCAAGCAGAAGATATATGCCTACGGACGCGATCAAAAAAACGGCGGAGAAAATGAATATGAAATAAACGCCGCTCAGATATCGGAGAAGTTCGACAAAATAATGGATAAGAGTGCCGAACAGCAATCCCGCACCGATTACCCTGCCGCGCTGCCATTTTGGGATATCGGCATATATAGAAAAATAAGCGGCTCCGCCTATTACCCCCGAGAGCAGAGCTGAAAGGCACATCGAGACCATATAGACCGCCGCATCGGTGGATAAAAGCGACATGACTCCAGAAAGCCAGTAAACCAGGCAGAACACCGCAAGGAGTGACTTTTTAGAAAAAAGCAAAGCAAAGCGGTTACGGAAAAAACCGTGAAGAAATATCCCAATCGCAAAAATCAGATTGAGAACCGCATAGGTAATAACATAACTCATCGAACCGAACAGGCCAGCATCCCTCAGTTCGATCATTGAAAAGCAGAGTATGTGAAAAGCAAGAAATATGCCTGTTTTTGCCTGAATTTTCATACCAAACAACCTTATGCGGACAATTTAAATTCATAATGATATTTTATATTGGATTTTCGCCTCTGTACAGAGGAATCTGTACTTTAGTACAGTTACTTTTTAAGTCGGGCAGCTTTAGAATAAAAAAAAAGTATCTTGGGAGGCAACCATATGAAATACAATCGCCTGAAAAAGGTTCTGTCATGCGCTCTCGCCGCCTGCCTTATCATAACGCTGCTGCCATTCAATTCACTGGCGGCGGACACGGGCTATACCGTAATGTTCAACGGGAACGGCGGGACTCCGGCTTCGTCCGTTTCGGCAGGAACATCGTCGGGAACAACTCTGCCCGACGATCCTGAAAGGCAGGGATTCATTTTCAATGGCTGGAACACAGAAATCGACGGAAGCGGATACTCTTTCACTTCAAAAACCTCAGTGATGGCGGAGACAACAGTATACGCGCAGTGGAAGGAAAACGGATATCCTGTATATTACAACGCAAACGGCGGAACGCCCGTCATGCAGGAAGTCAACGGAAATGCGAACGGGTCCGTGTTTCCAACCGTACCCACACGCAACGGGTATGATTTTACAGGCTATAATACGAAAGCCGACGGGAGCGGCGCGGTGCTTACAAACAACACGCCCGTTACCGCCCCCGTCACCGCTTACGCGCAGTGGGAAATCAGGGAGTACGCCGTCACCTTCCGTGGTGCGGGAGGCGACGTAGCGTATGAAGCGACGGCGCAGGGCACGATAAACGGAACGGAATTTCCGACTGAAACGCCGGCAAAGAGCGGCTTTGTTTTTGCGGGCTGGTCCACAACATCGGGCGGCAGCGCCGATTTTACCCCCGAAACGCCCGTAACGGCGACGATTACCGTATACGCCGTCTGGGCCGAGGACGGATATACCGTATGCTTCTACGGCAACGGCGGCAGCCCGGCGAAAACGACCGCGTCAGGCACGACCGAAGGCGTTACGCTGCCTGAAGACCCGATACTTAACGGTTATACCTTCAAGGGCTGGTACGAGGACGCGGCGGGAATAAATCCATACAGCGACGGCGATCCCGTAACGTCCGACATGTCACTGTATGCCGTCTGGGAACTGAAAACATTTGACGTCACGTTCGACGGAAATGGCGGAACGCCGGCAACGGCGACGGCAAAAGGAAGCTCAAAGGGTACGGTGCTGCCGCAGGATCCGGAAAACGACAGTCTGGAATTCGCCGGGTGGAATACGAAAGCCGACGGGAGCGGAACCAGCTTCACCTCGTCAACACCTGTTACGGCAGTAATTACCGTATACGCCGTCTGGTCTCCGTATTATGTGAAGTTCAACGCGGAGGGCGCGGAAATGAACATCGGCTTCGACTTCACATTTTCGACCACTTCGGACTACGCCTATCCGTCCATATACTATGAGCAGGCTTCAACCGAAGGAAAGGTTGATGCTCCCGCGATCTTTAAGGATAAGCCGGGTTACGTCTTTAAGGAATGGAACACAAAAGCGGACGGAACCGGCAATAGCTTCAATGCGGAGACATATGTTGTAACGGAGAATTTGACTGTTTACGCGGTCTGGGAAAAGGCCGGATATACCGTTACGTTCGACGCCGGTTCCGGCACCTTTTCAAATTCAGAACATACGATCACCGCGTCCGGCTCCGTTGACGGGGTGGACTTCCCCGACGATCCGGCGTTCGGTATAAAATCGTTTTTGTACTACTATTACTACCCCGACGGCGGT
>CAZVLO010000070.1:6131-7023 GCA_964628265.1 uncultured Papillibacter sp. | reverse complement strand
CGTGGTTTTTACGGAAGATACCCCGGTGACAAAAAACATGACGGTATACGCGAAGTTTGGCGGCTCTCCATCCTCCCCGGGCGGTTCGGACTGGTCGACCTCGTATAGTCAAAACGGAGATATTCATATCCTGACGATGGAGTCGTACACCGGGAGCTCATCATATATTATAATGCCAAGCTGTTATTACTACAGCGGGATAACGGAAGAGTTTACTCTTAGCGGCAATACCGACAGCGGAACCGGCCAGACATACCTGCTCGTTTATGACGACGACGCGCTCGCGGGCAATACGATTATCGAGGATGTAACACTTCCCGACGAATACACCGAAATATGCGAAGGGATGTTTGCCGGCTGTGTGAACCTGCAAACCGTGTACCTGTCCGATTCAGCCGTTACATCCATCGGCACCGCCGCTTTTTCAAACTGCGTCAGTCTTGAAAGCGTAGTGCTGCCGGGCGGCGTGACGAAGATAGGCGAGAACGCGTTTTCGTACTGCATGAGGCTTGAAATCATAAACCTTACCGATTCGCTGGAGGCTATCGGTAGCGGCGCTTTCCAAAGCTGTATCAGCCTGAGGGATACCACGGCGGACGCCGCTACGATCCTTCCTGAGTATGTGGTGACGATAGGCGACTCGGCTTTTATCGGGTCGGGACTTTCGGGAAGTCTCAGTCTGCCGTCTCTGCTCGGCCTCGGCAGCTATGCCTTCGCGTACTGCGATAATCTGACGGGCGTGTCCTTCGGGAACGTCTCGGTCAACACCGAGTCAGGATACACCTCATTCAGCGCCGACTATGCGTTTTACAAATGTAATAATCTTGTATCGGTGAACCTCGGATCGCTTACGAAGCTCGATGCATACATGTTTTCCTGTACGGGTGTAACT
>CAZVLO010000070.1:0-6121 GCA_964628265.1 uncultured Papillibacter sp. | reverse complement strand
ATGCGCTGACATCCATAGGAAATTACGCGTTTTTTGACTGCGATAAAATAACGTATGTCAGTTTTGACGACTATGCGATAACCGGTAGATATACCTTCACGGATTGCGACAGGTTGGAGTCCATAACTATAGGTTCGGGAACAACCACGTTATGGGACGGACTGTTTTTAAGCTGCGACAGCCTCAGGAGCGTATACCTGCCGGACGGTGTGACCACGCTGTACGCGACTTTCGGGAAATGCTTTTCCCTGAGAAACGTGAGCCTGCCGGAAACGCTGACGGACGTCATGGATTACGCGTTCGCGTATGACTATAACCTCAAATCCCTCTATTATCCCACGGCCTCCCCGCCAGCCGCAGACGTCGGTTATCTGTCGATAAGCGGGTATAATTACAAATTGGACAGCGACGAGGAGGACGAAGCCTCCGAAATCTTCAAACTGTACTTTCCCGTGACGTATTTCAGCAACTGGGATATATACGCTCCCTATACCTACGACGACAACAAAAACTACTGGTTTCCCGTTTCAAATGTGACGCTGAATAATTATAACGGCACCGTCACAGCCGCGCGGCTCGTTCTGGAAGGCTCCACGAAGCTGCTTATCGGC
The DNA here is from genome assembly GCA_964628265.1 of uncultured Papillibacter sp. Taxonomy (GTDB): domain Bacteria; phylum Bacillota; class Clostridia; order Oscillospirales; family Oscillospiraceae; genus Sporobacter. The sequence goes on along the minus strand of CAZVLO010000070.1, from coordinate 5,510 downwards.
GACGCGCCGGAGCCACTTGCGCGTGAGGGCATGACCTTTCTGGGTTGGAGCACCGTCGAGGGCGACGATTCAGCGATATTTGACTTTTCAACCACCGGAATTACAGCCGACCTTGAGCTGTACGACTGCTGGGAATATACTGCATATGATATTTCCTTCATGAACGCATACAACAGCGGTCTGTACTCAGCGGGCTCAACGGACGAGGACGGGACAACGGACGACATTCCCGCTGCAGACCCTGTAAGGGAAGGCTACCGCTTCGTCGGCTGGAACACTGCGGAGGACGGGAGCGGCGAATTTGTCACCGCCGGCACCGTCTTTACCGCCGACGCTTCCGTTTATTCCATTTGGACCTCGGCGTATTTTAACGTGCAGTTTTTGTCAAATGGCGGCTCGCCGTTCGCAGTCAATCAAAAAGGCTCGCTCGAGGGGACCGCGCTCCCCACAAACATAACGAGAGCGGGTTATACCCTCGCGGGCTGGAAAACCGCAGCGGGCACGGCGTTTATCTCAACGACTCAGGTAACAGCGGAGCTGTCCGTATACGCTCAGTGGACGGAGAACAGCTACACGGTTACCTTTAACGCCAACGGCGGAACACCGGCATCTTCTTCCGCCACGGGCGGCCCGGGCGGAGCGGCTGCTCCCGGCAGCCCGGTGCTTGACAACTATACCTTCACAGGCTGGAATACCGCTTCGGACGGCCGCGGAGCCTGGTACGCGAGCGGTCTTGAGATTACCGGAAACACAACCTTCTACGCACAGTGGGAGAAACGCCGGCGCTTTGTATATTACAACGCTCTTGACGGTGAGTTCGGCAGCGGCGATTCGGAGCTTTCAAGCGAAGTGGATTACAGTTCAAAAATTTCCGAACCGGACCCCGCGCCCGCGAACAGCGGGAAGGTGCTGACAGGCTGGTATACCGACCTAAAATATGCCGATGAGTGGGATTTTGATAACGACACCGTTACGGACAACGTGGTGCTGTTCGCCAAATGGGTAAATAGCTCGGATATCATAACAATTACCTTTGATGCTCAGGAAGGAGCTGTAAACACTGCCTCGACGACGGCCATAAAGGGTGAAACCTGCGGGAACCTGCCCGCGCCGGTCAGAAGCGGCTATACCTTCGGCGGCTGGTATACCGAAGCGAATGGCAGTGGGACGCTATATACGAGCGCTTCTGCGACGCCTGAAAACGATATCACCCTGTATGCGAAGTGGACGGCGGTATACTCAGGCGGAGGGGGAGGGTCATCCGCGACGGAGCTTCCTACTATCACAACAACCGAATCTGGTACAACGTCAACGGCGTCCGTGTCCATCTCCGGAAGCACAAACGCAGCTACGGGCGCAAGCACGGCCCTACTTACGTCATCCGCCGCATCCGCTCTCGTGAAAAACGCCAAAAATGCCGAGTCCGAAGGTGAAAATTCGGTCGCCGAAATCAAGGTGGAGACGGGCGGTGGGGCATCCGCAGTCGCAGTGACCATACCGAAAGCACAGTTTGACGAGTTGTCCGGTTCAACCGACGCAAAGCTGAGAATAGACACGGGAGCAGGGACCGTCACTTTTGACGCAAAGTCACTTGAAACTATCAGCGGGGCGGCTGCAAGCGGCGACGTGACAATAACGATTGAGAAGGCATCCGTTGAATCCCTCTCCGCTGAGGTGAAAGAGATTGTCGGCGACCGTCCGGTTTACGATTTTTCGGTTATGTCGGGTGATACGCAAGTTTCATCATTCGGCGGCAGCGTAGGAATAAGTTTGCCTTATACGCTGAGAGAGGGCGAAGACCCCGATGCGGTTGTGGTATACTATATGGATGATTCCGGCAGCCTTCAGACGGTACGAGGCGCATATGACCCAGAGACCGGGACAGTATCCTTCACGACCGACCATTTTTCAAAATATGTGATTGGGTACAACAAAGTGAGTTTCGTAGATGTGCCGCCAGACGCCTGGTATTGCGACGCGGTCGGTTTTATTGCAGCCCGCGGAATCACCACCGGAACGGGCGGCGACGCCTTCAGCCCCGACTTGACGCTGACGAGAGGCCAGTTCATCGTGATGCTGATGCGCGCTTACGGCATAGAAGCGGATGAGAGTCCGACGGATAACTTTGTGGATGCCGGAAACACGTATTACACAAATTATCTCGCGGCGGCCAAACGCCTCGGAATATCAACGGGCGTTGGCGACAACAAATTTGCGCCCGACAGCGAGATCAGCAGGCAGGATATGTTCACGCTGCTGTACCGCGCACTTAACGTGCTGGGCGAGCTGCCCGAGGCAACCACCACTAAGACAACGAGCGATTTCAGCGATGCGGGCGAGATTTCAAGCTACGCGCTGGATGCGATGAGCACCCTTGTGGAAGCCGGCATCGTTTCCGGCAGCGGCGGAAAACTGAACCCGTCAGGCACCACGACCCGCGCAGAAATGGCCCAGGTGCTGTATAATCTTCTGACGGTATAACAATTTCATATTATAAATAATCGATGGGCTGCTCTCAACGGGCAGCCCATCGATTATTTGGGCGCTATGTCAAATCGACGGCCGCAAATCCCAGATAATATTGGAGCTTTGAAGGCCAAAATGTCAACATCAGACCGCGATATTCTATGCGCTTATAAAACACATCATTATGTCTACTACGTGTTGACTAATATACGTATATCTGCTATAGTGTGAGTAACAAATTGGAGGTCATGTGATGGAGATAGTAGGACAGAGGCTTCGAGTGTTGCGGGAAAGCGTCAAGCTCTCACAAAACAAATTGGCAGGAATGATCGGCGTCCGTCAGTCGAGTATTAACCGCTACGAAAACGGGCAGTCGGTACCATCCGTACAGACGCTGCGTTGGTATGCGGATTATTTCGACGTATCTATGGATTATATCTTTGGACGGACAGAGAAGCCGCAGGGTAAGCTGTACAACTATGAACCACAACTTATTCGCGATAAGACTGAAAATAGCGAAGAGTTGCGCCAGTTCGTCGAGATGTGCTTTGACCCCAAATCACCGATGAACGACAAGTTGAAACAAATGCTTATCAGGATGCTGGAAGAGGGCAAGAAATGAACATTGTCATCTACGCCCGCTACTCAAGCCACAGCCAGACCGAGCAATCCATCGAAGGTCAGCTCCATGCCTGTTACGAGTACGCGAAGGCCAACGGTCATATTATCGTCGGCGAGTATATCGACAGAGCACAGAGCGGCACGACGGACAGCCGGACTGAGTTTCAGAAGATGATTGAGGACAGCGATAAGCACACCTTTGAAGCCGTTCTTGTCTACCAGCTTGACCGTTTTGCCCGTAACCGTTATGACAGCGCCATCAACAAGGCGAAGCTGAAAAAGAACGGTGTCCGCGTCATCTCTGCCAGGGAGAACATTAGCGACGATGCCTCAGGTATTCTTGTTGAAGGCGTATTGGAGAGTATGGCGGAATACTACTCTGCCGAGCTTTCGCAGAAGATACGGCGTGGAATGGATATCAACGCGCAAAAATGCCTCAGTACGGGCAGCAATCCCGGCCTTGGATTTACAGTTGATGCCGAGCGGCATTTTCATATTGATCCCGACGGAGCGCGAATTGTCCGGGAGATTTTTGAGATGTATGCCAATGGCGCAACTGTTGCGGACATTATCAACTCCCTCAATGATAAGAAAGTGAAAACCTCAAAGGGCAAAGAGTTCAACAAGAACAGCCTGCATCGGATGCTCCGCAATAAACGATATATCGGTACGTACCTCTACAAGGATGTTGAAGTTCCGGGCGGAATGCCCCGCATTATCGATGACGAGCTTTTTACGCGGGTACAGCGCATTCTTGACCGCAATACAAAAGCCCCCGCCAGAACAAGGGGCGAGGGTGAATATCTGTTGACAACCAAGCTGTTTTGCGGCTATTGCAAAGAAATGATGACCGGCTACGGCGGCACTTCCAAGACAGGACAGCAATATCGCTATTACGCCTGTAAAAACGCAAAAAAGCGCCAATGCCAGAAGAAGGTCATTAGAAAGAAAACAATTGAAGACCGTGTGATATTGGAATGCCGAAAGCTGCTGACCGATGCAAATATCGAGAAGATTTCGAAAGAGGTTGCTGCCGCATGTGAAGCCGATTACGACAGCTCCGCAGTCAAGCGCATCCGTGCCGCCATCATTGAAACTGATAGTGCTATTGAAAACCTCTGGAAAGCGTTAGAGCATGGTCAGTCGGTGGAAATGATTACAGAGCGCATCGATAAGCGCAAAGCGGAAAAGGCAGAACTGCAAGCCCAGCTCGCAATTGAAATGAGCCGCCAGATCACTTTCACAGCTCCGCAGATACGATCTTTCCTCTGCTCGCTGAAAAAGGGCAAGGTAGATGACGAGAACAACCGCAAGGGCATCGTCAATATCTTTGTCCGCGCGATATACTTGTGGGATGACAAGATGACTATCATTCTCAATGGCGGCGGCAAGCCCATTGAGATCGACGATATCCTGCTTGATGAAATTGAGGCATGCAACGCCGAATTTGAGTGTTCGTCTATGGTTGCGGATGCTCCACCAGATAAACCGACAAATTTTGAAAGAAGTTTGTCGGTTTATTTTTGTCCTTCTAAGTGTTAAAATAAGGATAAATGATTGCACGCATACTAAAAGCGAATTGGGACTACAGACCGCCACCGAAAAGTGTTATGAAATATACAGTATCGGCATAGTCCCTAACTGTTGTGACAGCTTTTCCCGTAAAAAGGACTCGACCTCTGCGCGGATATCGTTTCGGTAGCAGTATTTGCCACGCCCACGCCCGGTCATAGTTTCCCGATCGAAAAGTTGTACGGCATTTGGAAATGCCTCTGTGTTAATAGCATTTTGTACGAAGCTGTAGGTCATCAGTATAATCTCTATGAAGCCGCTTCGAATGACCTTTTTGCTCAGCTCATCTGCCAGGCGCTCTACCAATTCCCCATATAGGCGTTTCCAACCTGGGAGCAGGATCACGGGCGCAATCAGCAGCCCCACCGGATATCCCGCTTCCGCCACATCGTTCAGCGCGCGGATTCTTGCAGGCAGCGGGGAGGTACCCAGTTCTATGCGGCTTATTATTTCCTGCGGGTTTACGCTCATACGAAATATGGCCTTCCCCTTGTGGTCAAGGTTAAGCAGCGGATTTACCATATCAAATTTCGTCGGAAACGTCAGGCTCCCGCGGCCTTCGCGTGCAAAACGCTCGATTGTATAGGGCAAATTATCCGTTATTGTGTTTTCCAGCAGCAAATCGCTGTTGCTGCCAATCTCATAGGTTTGCGGTACAGGAGCCGCGGTATCCTTTTTAAGCAGCCTGTCCAGCATTTGCTCACGGTTGACAAACAGGCGCAAATATGCACATTTGTTGTAATTACATACCAGATAGCAGTACAGGCACATCGCGCTGCAACCTGAGGATGTGTAGGGTACCAGCCAGTCCGAGACCTTATGGTTCGGCACATATCGGTGTGTCTTTCTGA
>CAZVLO010000069.1:13074-14366 GCA_964628265.1 uncultured Papillibacter sp. | reverse complement strand
TAGCTACACGGAATCAGCGAGTGTAAATGCGGCGGATAGATGGAGAGAAAGACTGCGGTCTTACCCGGGGAGGTCTCGCAAGCGCAACCAAGTAGACATACTCGAAAGTGAGCGTAGTAACAACGAATTGCGAGAAGTCAGCAGAGGCCATAGTACGATAAAAAAATGGGAAGGGCTGAACAATCGTAAGTTCGAAGAACGGACGAAGGGAGGTCAATGCATTGAAAGCAGAACATCTTGAAAACAAGGGCTGCCTGCAAAGGGATAGCGCGGAACGCGAAGAGTATGCAGGAGCGCGGAGCATTGACAATCGGGAAACCGAAGAAGCGGACGGTGCAGAGCTGCTTGAAAGGATACTGAGCAGGGAGAACCTGAACTAGGTGTAAATCCGTGGATGGCTTGGCTACTTCGGTATTTCGAGCATGAAAAGCACGATGGAGGATTGGGATGGGTGGTTGCGCTGCCGTTTCCGAATGTACATCTGGAAGCAGTGGAAGAAGCCCCAGACGCGCGTAAAGAACCTGAAGAAGCTGGGCATGCCGGATTGGCAAGCCTACCGAAACGGGAACACGCGTAAAGGCTACTGGGCGGTTGCCGGAAGCGGTATTCTCACGCACACTATTACAAACAAAAGACTCGCACAGGCCGGATACTACAGCATCCTGGACAAGTACGAGTCTCTGCACTTATACGGTTGAACCGCCGTGTACCGAACGGTACGCACGGTGGTGTGAGAGGTCGGTCACTCAATTAATGGGTGACCTCCTACTCGATTGTTTATAGGCAGGGAAAAGCAATTTGACCCATTGAACCGAATTTATTAATTACCAAATAATTCATTTTCCCCGTACACGATGTCGCTGATAACAGCGGCATACTGGCGAACCATACCGTCCAATGATTCTGGGACATTACGATACCGTTCACCGTCTCCCGTGACGAACAGGCGCGGCCGGTAAAGGAGCATATCGGGATAAACATACGTATGGAGCCATTTATAATATCCCGTCAGCTCAAAGCCAAGCCGGTTCAGAATCGAAAGGCCCAGAAAATTACAGCTTTCATTACGGTCTGCTTCAGGTGTCTCCTCGTAATTTGACCAGATCACATAGTCGGTTGACAGAATCTTAGCCAGTTCGTCAGGATCCCAGTCCGTTGTGACGTTGGTCGTGGAATACCCCAGCTGAGAGTAAACAGTATTGTCACTGCTTATACTCAAATTAGGCAGGTGATCTCCCCAGAACACAATCATAACGGGTTCGTCGCTGCCCGAGAAATAATCTATCAGACAT
>CAZVLO010000069.1:0-13064 GCA_964628265.1 uncultured Papillibacter sp. | reverse complement strand
CATCCCAGCGCCGCATCCGCGTCCTTTAAGCCTCTGACATAAGTATTGAGCGTTTCAAGCCCCTTTTCATCCAGCAGCTCCGAGCTGACAAGCGGCTCGCTGCCGGGGTATTTTGAAACAGTAAACGGTTGATGATTCTCCATGGAGACACAGAAGAACATCTGCGGCTGCCGATGGCTGTTCTCCTCATACAGGGAGATTATTCTTTGACTCAGTGCCATATCGGAAATATAACCGCCGCGCATCTCGGTATCCGCAGGGAAGCTGTCGGAAAACAATACGGGATCAAACCCGAAGGCTTTATAAATGGTCTCCCTGTTGTATAGAGCATTTGTATAAGAATGAAGAAAAGTGGTACTGTAGTCGTATTTTCTAAATACATCCGTGATAACAGGTAATCTGTCATATAACGCGTCCGGCAGTGAGGAAAGCGTGTCGTTTTCCTTCAGCAGATAGCTGCACAGGCCTGTCAAAACCTCCATTTCAACGTAAGCCGTCCCGCCGCAGAAGGTGTTGCTGAGAAATTTCCCTGAGGTACAGGTCGCTTCAAGCGCTCTGAAGGTTGGAACAGGATCTTCTTTAAAGGTAAGTCCCGGTAATTCGGTGACGTCAAAAAAGCTTTCAGACATGAGAAAGATGACGGTGGGCGTCACGGTTTTATCCGCTTTCTTGTGACCGCCGGCATCCCCCTCAACCTGATCTGAAACAACCTTAAGGTCTTCCGCATTGTATGTAGACTCCTTGTTATCAGTCTTCAGCTTTGCGCAATAAAGGCTCATGGTAACGCCCAGCTCATTAGCCTGCTCTTCCTGACTGGCCTCCGGATCGGCGATCTTCAAAGCCAATCCGCTGAAAAGCGGCGTTAAGAAGAATAATAACAGGTACAGCGCGCCTGCCGCTAAGCACACCGCCCTGAGTCCCGCAATATGCTCAATTTTCCTTTCCTTGAAAAACAGAAACACGTGTGCCCCGAAAAAAATCAGAATGGCAGCAACCAGCCAGAAGGAGAGATGCAGCTGCCCTCCGGTAAAATGCGCGACATTTCCGAACTGACTTGCCAGCGTCAAATCATTCAGAACCAAAGGGGTACCGTTAATAACCGTTTTAAAATAGCTGATTATCGTTAAAAGCAGAAAAACGCTCTCCGGCAGCAGAGAGGCTATCCAAAGCCTGCCGAAAAGACCGTAAAGAAAAGCTGTGACAAAAAGCAGAAACAGATATAAAAAACCTGCCGCCGCGGCATTTCTGAAAATCCAGACAAAACTGCTTGAGACGCTTTGCATTGTAATGATCTGACCAAGCAGGAGGCAAACAAGCGGCATGATTATAATACTTACAGCCAGATGGTAAGGGTAAACTCTTCTCATTATGCAGGATTTCATTCCTTTCTCTCATGGAGTGCTTCGCGTCGGGCTCCAGGTGTTCAGTAGAGCAGGGAAGTCTCAAACCTCTCCGTCCGCATTGCGGCCTAGACAGTACAATAGGCTAGTAATTATTGTTATATAAGGAATTATGTGTGAAGTGGAAGCGGTTTCCTATCAAGAATACGACAGAATGAAAAAATCGTCAATAGAATCGTCGGAGGCTGCCCGTGCCGATCTGCCGTTCAGTACCTTCTGCCAACACGCAAAAGCCGCCGCGCTCAGGAATTTTTTTCCCGGGTGCGGCAGCCGTGTCTTATAGATTTTAATTAATGATGCGGGCGGATAACATCTGTCAAATAATGCGGATATCCCTATTTCGTATCGTATAATAAAATCTTAAAGCTTATTCGAACTTCAAGCTGATATCCAAAGCTTTGACCGAATGGGTCAAAGCGCCGATTGATATATAATCAACACCTGTTTCAGCGACAGCGCGGAGGTCACGATCCCCCATGTTGCCTGAGGCTTCGGTGATTGCCCGGCCGGCGATGTGTTTTACGGCCATGGACATTTCGGGAATAGTCATGTTGTCCAGCATGATAATATCGGCACCAGCTCCCAACGCTTCGTCGATCTGTTTGATGTTTTCCGTCTCAACTTCTATTTTCAATGTGTGGGGAGCTATTTTTTTCACAGCGTCTACTGCCTGCTTAATACCGCCGGCGGCGACGATATGGTTGTCTTTAATCAGGACGCCGTCGGACAGGCCGAACCTGTGGTTTTTTCCGCCGCCGCAGGAGACAGCATGTTTTTCAAGAACGCGCAGACCGGGCAATGTTTTTCGTGTATCGACAATACGAGTGTGATAGCCGCCTATACTCCGGACGACCTCGTCCGTCTTTGTCGCGATACCGCTCAGATGCTGAAGAAAGTTGAGCGCAGTGCGTTCGCCTGTCAGTATGCACCTGGATGGACCTTCGATTTCGGCGATGACGCCGCCTCTTTTAACATGTGTACCATCACTGAGAAGCACGTTGACGCGCACACGCTTGTCGAGAATGTGGAAAAGACGAGTCAATACTGCGGTACCGCAAACAATACCGCCCGCTTTCGCGATGAATTTACCTTTTGATTCGGCTGCCTCAGGGACGCAGCTGATTGTTGTGATGTCACCGGTGCCGATATCTTCAGCCAATGCAGTCGATATCAGATTGTCAAGTCCAAAATAGTCATATTGCCCATTCATCAGCATTCCTCCCTGTAGTGAGAGCCAATGCTGTCCGCGCGCCCAAGGGCAGCGGTCAAAATTGCGTTTGCCACTGTCGCAATGTTCAGTGTCTCCAGATAAGCGTTTGTATCATCATGGACAGCTTCAAGCTGTTTTAGTATAGTCTCAACCTGCCCGAGCGCATACGTCAGTCCGCTGCCGCTCCGTATGACATACCCGTAATCATTCATCAGGTCTTTGATGTGCTGCCGGATGGCTTTATAATTCAGTTCTGATTTCTCCCTCGCCGGTATCTGTGGTATGGCGGCCTTTAGCGGGGGTGGATTATTATCAAGCAACCTGTTGATGTCCTCTGCGGCGCGGCGGCCGAATACAAGGCATTCGAGCATCGAATTTGACGCCAGTCGGTTGGCGCCGTGCACGCCCGTATAAGCAGCTTCACCGGCAGCGTAAAGCCCTGCAATGTTAGTTCGTCCGTTCAGGTCAGTCTCAATGCCGCCCATCAGATAGTGCTGGACGGGACACACGGGAATCCAATCGTGTGCGATGTTGATCCCGCGCTTCAGACATTCCTCGTAAATCGTCGGGAACCGGTTTTTCAGATATTCCTCGGACTTTGCCGTGATATCCACAAAAACATGGTCGTCTCCGGTCCGCTGCAGTTCTTTGACGACGGCTCTGGCGACGATGTCCCGCGGAGCAAGCTCATTGAGCTCATGAGTACCCTCCATAAACCGAACCCCCTCCTTGTTCTTCAAAAGCCCGCCTTCGCCGCGGACAGCTTCGGAGATGAGAAATTCACGGTCTTCGGGCACGGGGCTCCAGAGGCCTGTGGGATGAAACTGTATGAATTCAATATTCTTAATAACAGCACCGGCGCGCATGGCGGCGGCGATACCGTCGCCGGTGGCGACGGATGGATTCGTTGTGGACTTATAAACCTGACCTATACCGCCTGTGGCTATGACGATCTTTTGGGTTTCGATCAGCCAATAGTCCTTATCGTCCTTTTTAACGACGGCACCGGAAATCGCGTTGCTCTCATTCGTGATGACGTCGTAAAAACAGGTGTCTTCACTGAAAGTAACATTTTTACGCTGGGCAACGATATGCGCCAATGCTTTGACGGTTTCGCGCCCTGTTGCGTCGCCGCCGGCGTGAACGATGCGGTTTTTGCGGTGGCCGCCCTCGCGTGTAATTTGCAGATCGCCGAACTCATTGAGATCAAACGGTACTCTGAGGGTAAACAGCCGATTGATATCATGGGGACCTTCGTCAACAAGGACACTGACTGCGCCCTTATCGCAAAGCCCCGCGCCCGCAATCATCGTGTCCTCAAGATGAAAAATCGGCGCGTCATCCTGCGAAATAGCGGCGGCAATACCGCCCTGGGCAAACCATGAGTTTGAAATCTCAATCTTTTCTTTTGCCAGTATGAGACAAGAATATTTCTCGTCAATGTTCAGCGCTGTGTACAGGCCGGCAAGACCGGCCCCAATGATGACGACGTCATACTGCAGAACTCTATCTATTCTGGTTGCGCCGTCCATAGCGAATCGCACAGGATCACCTCAGTTACGACTGAAAGTCGGAAATATTAGCGGCATTTTCACGTATTATAGCACTGCGCGTTGAGATTCACAACACGTTTGTGTTATAATAACAAACAAAATTCAACAGGCAGAGCGGAACGCGTTATTGAGTTTACCGGAGAGTTATATGGTTGACATTTCTGTACAAAACATTAAAAAATCATTTGAAGAGGGAAAAGATATCCTCGACGGATTGTCTTTTGAGATAAATGAGGGCGAACACGTCGGACTGCTTGGTAAGAACGGCGCTGGGAAAACGACCCTGTTCCGCATTATGGCGGGGGAACTCGAAGCTGACGAAGGGATAATCGTCATACCAAAAGGTAAGCGGCTCGGGCTCATCTCACAGATTCCGAAATACCCGGACGGGTATACGATTGAAGATGTATTGATATCGGCGCAGCAAAGACTGTTGAATGTAAAATCCCGTATGGAGGAGCTGGAAAAGGAAATGGCAGCCGATACCTCGCCGGAACTGCTACGGGAATACGACGCACTGGCGTACGATTATGAACGCTCCGGTGGTTATGATCTCAACTTTGAACGCAACCGCGTGGCAAACGGCCTTGAAATCCCTCTGAAACAGCGTGAGCAGCTATTCTCTACGCTCTCCGGCGGCGAAAAAACACGTGTTAATCTCGCAAGGCTCATTCTTGAGGACACTGACATCCTGCTGCTGGACGAGCCGACGAATCACCTGGATATTGGCGCCACTGAGTGGCTGGAGGAATACCTTGGAAAGTTCAGAGGCACGGTTCTCATCATCTCCCATGACAGGTATTTTCTTGACAACGCGGTCACACGCACTATTGAAATATTAAACGGGAAAGCGGAATTCTACGGCGGCAATTACAGTTTCTATGTCGCTGAAAAAGAACGCCGGTATCAGGAGCAGCTGAAGAAATATGATTCCGAGCAAGCGGAGGCAAAACGCTTGCAGGAAGCAGCCGACCGGCTTTACCAGTGGGGTACCGGAAACAAGAACCTCATGAAAAAATCCTTTGCTATTCAGAGCCGGATTGATAAGCTTGTCAAAACGGAGCGGCCGACAAAGGAAAAAAGCCTGAGCGCCCGCTTCGGGGAAAAAGAGTTCCACGGGGACGAGGTGCTCGTACTCAAAGGCGTCTCAAAGGCTTATGACGGAAAAACGCTTTTTTCGAATATTAACCTTCTCGTTGAAGGCGGAGAGCGTATCGCGCTCATCGGGGATAACGGCACCGGCAAATCGACACTCATAAAAATCATTCTCGAGGAGATGAGTCCTGATATCGGCATCGTCAAGAAGGGGCCTTCCGTCAAAGCGGCGTATCTGCCCCAGATCGTCCATTTCAGCCATCCGGGCAGAACACTGGTCGATACGCTCATATACGAAGACAACAGCTCACCTCAATCCGCAAGAAACAGGCTGGGCGCGTTTAAGTTTTTCGGTGAGGACGTTTTCAAGTGTGTCGGAGACCTCTCCGGCGGCGAGCAGAGCCGTTTGAAGCTGTGTACGCTTATGAAAAAGGGGATCAACTTCCTGATTCTTGACGAACCCACGAACCATCTCGACATTACCTCACGGGAGTGGATTGAGGAAGCTGTCGAAGATTACGGTGAGACGCTCCTGTTTGTCTCCCACGACCGCTACTTCATCAGCAGGTTTGCCACACGCATCTGGGAACTGGAGAATGGTCAGATCACTGACTTTAAGGGCACCTACGAAAAATACCGCGCCATGAAAACAAACCGGGCAAAGCTCCAGGCGGCCCCGAAGGAAGAGAAGCCCGCACAGAAGGAAAAAAAGAAAAAACCGGCCTCGGCCGAAAAACTGCTTGCAAAGCTCGAACGGGAAATTACCGCGTTGGAATACAAGCTGACGGAGTTGGGGCAGCGCCGGGAAGAATTCTGCTCCGATTACGAAAAGCTCATTGAAATCGACAGGGAGGAAGCAGAACTGCGAGACGTCCTGGACGTGAAATATGCGGAGTGGTCTGATTTGTCCGATCAAATATAGGAGCTGATTTATGAAATACCTGAATATTGTTCTCTGGATCGTGCCTATCCTCAGCTTGATAATGGCTGTTATCGCCTTGTTTTTCCTGCCTGAGACGATACCCGTTCAGATCGACTTTTCAGGGAATTACAGTAACTTTGGAAGCAAATACATTCTCCTGATCCCTCCCGCGGTCAGCATCTATATCCCGATTTCACGAACCAGGCCGACGGGAAGAAACAGACATAAAAATCCATGGTTCCTCCTTCTCGTTGAGCTGCTCATCCTCGGCGCAGAAATATTCGCTATTTCCTTGGGACTGAATTATAAGTAGTCTTATGAAGACTGCAGACAACGGGAAATGGTACAGAATACGAATGTACCCTGTACCTGCATGGTGATGGCGGTAAAAAACAGCCATATGAAACGCTGGTTTAATACGAGCGTATATTTTCTTTTTGTTTACTTGGTGCCGAAAATCCTGTCGCCGGCATCGCCGAGACCGGGGACGATATAGCCGTGATCGTTAAGTTTTTCATCGACGGCAGCAACAAATATGTCGATATCGGGATGATCTGTCTGTACGCGTTTGATGCCTTCCGGGGCTGAGATGATGCACATGAGCTTGATGTGCTGGCAACCGTAGTTTTTTATAAACTGTATCGCCGCCGTCGCACTACCTCCTGTGGCGAGCATCGGATCGACGATATAGACCTCGCGTTCAGCGATATCCTTCGGCAGCTTGCAGTAATATTCAACCGGCTCCAGCGTGTCGGGGTCGCGGTAAAGCCCGATATGACCGACCTTTGCTGATGGCACCAAAGTCAGCATGCCGTCAACCATGCCGAGTCCGGCACGAAGGATTGGTACAATGGCCATCTTTTTTCCGGCAATCTTTTTGACCTTAGCGGTTGAAACAGGTGTTTCGACCTCACAGACCTCCACTGGCAGATCCCGTGTCGATTCATAGCACATAAGCGTTGCTATCTCCGAGACAATCTCACGAAACTCCTTGACACTCGTGTTTTTGTCCCTGATAATTGATAACTTGTGCTGCAAAAGAGGATGATCGAGAACGTGTAATGACATAATCTTTGTCCATTTCTCCGGCGGTTGTTTGTTTCTTATCATTTTCCGCCGGTAATTATAGATAAGAAATAATATAACAGTATAACGGCAGAATGGAATCAGCCCGTCTGTCCCATACGCGCGCTGCGCTCGCGTTCAGCCTGGGATGCGCGAAGGTAATTTGGCTTAAGCGCGTCCGGTGAAACTCTCGGTGCATTGACAGAAGCACAGGCGACGCCCCATGCACTCTGCAGTCTCAGAAGAGGCGGAGCCAACCTGCAGGGAATTCCTTTCTCCAAAAACGCATTATAACACATCTGTGCGCCGTCTCCAAGGAATAAATAAGGCTTATCGCTGGATTCCGCCTCGGCGGCCAAGTCTGCAATCGACAGCGCACGGTCAGGAGATAGTCTGGCAGGGATGCCGTCCTTATTATGAAACAGCGCGTTATAAACCTGGCTGCGCCTGGCGTCCATGACGGGGCATATGACATAGTCGGGGTCTTCCACATGATATGCCATGGCTTCCAGCGTTGAAACGCCGCAGACAGGCAGTGAAGCACCCCAGGCGAGGCCGATGGCAGCGGAGACGCCGATGCGGATGCCGGTAAAGGAACCGGGACCGCTGGCGACAGCGATTAAATCCAGCTCGCCCGTGGTTAAACGGATATTCCCGAGCAGATCCTCGGTCATCTTCAAAAGCGTCCGGCTGTGGGTATGTCCGGAGTTTTGGAAGTACTGCAGTATTAATTCATTGTCCTCGCACAGCGCGACGGAAGCCGCTTTGGCGGATGATTCCAGAGCAAGTATCTTCATGGCGCATCCTCATGCAGATCGATGACGATCCGTCGGCTGTTACAGCCAGTTTTTTCAATAGAGACACGTATGGTGCCGGCAGGAAAAGCGTGAACGGCATTTTCACTCCACTCCGCGGCGATGATGCCGCCGCGATCCAGATAATCGTCCCAGCCGATCTCATAAAGCTCGTCCTCGCTTTTGATTCGGTACAGGTCAAAATGGAAAAGTGGTATATCTCCCGGATACTCATTGACAATGGTGAAGGTCGGGCTTGTCACGCGGGACTTGACCCCCAATCCAGCAGCAAGACCTCTCACGAAAGACGTTTTTCCCGCGCCGAGGTCGCCGCAAAGAGCGACGCAGCCGCCTCTACTCAATTTGCCGGCGAGCGCACGCCCCGCGTCAAAAGTTTCCGCTTCGCTGTTTGTAATAATCGTCATGAGTCACCATATTCCATCGTTATTCACACAGTTTGAAGTATACCACTTATGACCAGAATGTTAAAGAGCTAATTAGATTCAAACGTTTTATTTTGTTGTTTACTCATTGAAGAATCAATGCTAGAATTATCATAATATATTATCAGTCAGGAGCAATTTGGTGAAAAAGAAGCTTGATGCAATACTTAAGTACATAAGTGAATCTGACATGCTTCTGCTTGCTTTGTGTCTTTTCAGTTCCATATACGGAATCATTCTGATTAACAGCGCCACCAGAAACTTGTCTGAGAATTCCAACGTTTACACCCAGGTTATCTCACTGGTTATCGGCGTAGGTCTCTACATTCTTTTCTCAATTCTTGATATTGATACGATGGCCGACAAATCAAAGATATTATACGTTCTGAGCATCCTCTTTATTTCAACGCTTTTTATATGGGGTTATGAGAGTTCAGGCAACAAGGCCTGGCTTCGGTTCGGCGGCTTCGGCATACAGCCGGCAGAAGTTGTTAAAATACCTTATACCATAATTCTGGCAAAAATGATATCTGACTACAAGGAGAGGCGAACGCTGAACGCGCCGATATCCCTTTTGAAGATTATTGCCATGTTCGGCGTGCTGTTTGTGTTTATTATAGTCTCCTCTCAGGACCTGGGATCCGCGCTTGTCTATGTGTTTATTTTGGTCATCATGCTTTTTGTGGGCGGAATCGATTTAAAGTGGCTGCTGCTTGGCTTCGGTCTGCTGGCTGCAGCGCTGCCGCTGGCATGGAAGTTTGCATTATCTGAAACCCAAAAAAACAGAATTCTCGCGCCTTACTACCCGGCAACCATCGACCCGACAGGGCGGGGGGTGACCTGGCAGCCAAATCAAAGCCGGATGGCCATTGCGTCAGGGGATTTTACGGGTCAGGGTCTTTACAACGGTCATATGACGCAATCTGGTACCGTACCGATGCAGAACACGGACTTTATCTTTTCCGTTGCCGGTGAAGAACTCGGTTTTGTCGGCAGCTTTCTCGTCATCGCTTTGCTTCTGGCGATAATTACACGATGCATTCAAGTGGGCATCAAATCCAACAACACGATCGGTATGCTTGTCTGCACGGGCTTTGCTGCCATGCTTATCGTGCAGACCTTTGAAAACATCGGAATGTGCCTGGGACTAACGCCGGTCATTGGGCTGACGTTGCCATTTTTCAGTTATGGCGGGTCATCACTGATTACGATGTTTGCGGCTATGGGGATTGTGTCGGGTATAAAAATGCGTCCAAAACCGATGCGTACACGTAATTACGGCAGATAAAGCTTAATTCCGTGGCATTCAGCTCGGGTATACCTGTGACGATGAAACAGCTACGCTGTTTCATCAAAATTTTACGATAAAATTAAAGGATTCGCTTTTTAGGCGGCGTATAAGGGTAATGTAACGAAGTCCGGTGAAGGGAGACGTTATGACGAATTTCAGAGAAAAGCGCGAAACACTTGAAGGAGTGATGATATCTCAGAAGGGCGTCCTCTCCGTTAACACAAAGGGCCGCGCCATCCCCGAAACCGAAAGCGATGTCCGCACCTGCTTTCAGCGGGATATTGACAGGATAATCCACAGCAAATCCTTCAGGCGCCTGATGCACAAGACACAGGTATTTCTGCAGCCGGAGGGCGACCATTACAGAACCCGGCTGACGCACACCCTGGAGGTTGCGAGAATAGCCCGCACGATTTCGCGTGCACTGGATTTAAATGAAGATCTGACTGAAGCTATAGCCCTGGGGCACGATCTCGGTCATACGCCCTTCGGTCATGCTGGTGAACGGGCACTTGACGTTATTTTCAGGGACGAAGGCGGATTTAAGCATGCCGACCAGAGTCTGCGGGTTGTCGACAGAATTGAGAAGGATGGCAAAGGACTCAACCTTACATATGAAGTCCGCAACGGCATTCTCATGCACACATCCGGCAGGATCCCGGAAACACTTGAAGGACAGGTTGTTCGGTTCTCCGACAGGGCGGCGTATATCAATCACGATGTCGATGACGCACTGAGAGCAGGAATACTGAAGGAATCTGATATTCCGGAGGAATTCAAGTGTGCGCTTGGTGATAATTACAGCGTTAGAATCGATACGATGATTAAGGATATTATTATAGCGAGCGCCAAGAGCAGTGAGATCTGTATGAGCCCCGGTATCAGGTTTGTATTCGATAGCTTTCATAACTTTATGTTTGAAAGTGTTTATACGAATATGCAGGCAAAAAGTGAGGAAAAAAAGGTCTATGGTATCCTTAACGGGATATTCGAATACTATATTAAAAATCCGGACAAGCTGCCGGTTGATTACAGAAAAATAGTCGAAGAGGACGGTCTCCGGCGGGCAACTGCCGATTATGTCTCGGGCATGACAGATAAATACGCCATAGCACGGTACAACGACTTGTTTATTCCTGAGGCGTGGCAGGTTAAATAGGTGGGAGTATACAACCCTTTATGTATAAAAACCATGCTGAAATGGTATAAATACCGGTGAAAGGAATGGTCAAAAAATGGCTTTTCCTGATGCGTTCCTTGACGAGTTGATCCGACGGAACGACATAGTCGATGTTGTCAGCGGCTATGTGCATTTAACGAAGAAAAGCGGCAACAATTTTTTCGGACTATGTCCGTTTCACAGCGAGAAAACCCCGTCGTTCTCCGTAAGCGTGGACAAGCTGATATACCATTGCTTCGGTTGCGGACAAGGCGGCGGTGTCATAAACTTTATTATTGAGATTGAGAACCTCTCGTATCCAGACGCCGTCGGGTTTCTTGCCAAACGCGCCGGGCTGGCGGTGCCGGACGACAAGACATCAAAAGAGACGCAGAGCCGGCGGGCGCGCCTTCTGGAACTCAACAGTGATGCGGCGCGTTTTTTTTATACCGTCTTAATGTCGCCGCAGGGAGATGAAGCAAAGAAATATATCGCTAAAAGAGGCATAACGAAAGCCATGGTAACGCGTTTCGGTCTTGGCGCGGCTCCGGATTCATGGAACGCTTTATACGATGCCATGACAAATAAGGGAATGCTCGATGCCGGTCTTATCAAGCAGAGTAAAAAAGAATCGCAGAGTGTTTATGATACGTTCCGAAAC
Source organism: uncultured Papillibacter sp. (assembly GCA_964628265.1). Taxonomy (GTDB): domain Bacteria; phylum Bacillota; class Clostridia; order Oscillospirales; family Oscillospiraceae; genus Sporobacter. Next base: position 1,471 of record CAZVLO010000069.1, on the reverse strand, counting down.
CGTTTGATGTTCCCGGTCATCGATGTGCGCGGCAGTGTTATCGGTTTCTCTGGGCGAATTCTTGGTGACGGGGAGCCAAAATATCTTAATTCGCCAGACACGATTGTATTCAATAAAAGCAGGAATCTGTTCGCTTTGAACCTGGCCAAGAAATCGAAAGCGGGTATGCTGCTTCTGACTGAGGGGAATATTGATGTTGTCGCCCTTCACCAGGCCGGGTTTGACTGTGCCGTTGCTTCTCTGGGAACTTCGCTTACGGAGGATCAGGCGCGGCTGATGTCACGCTATACTCAGACCGTAACAATCGCTTTTGACGCGGACGATGCCGGCATCAAAGCGGCACAGAGAGCTATCGGAATACTGGAAAAATCGGGGGTCAGTGTTAAGGTGCTCCGGATGGAGGGGGCAAAGGACCCGGATGAATATATAAGGAAATTCGGCCGCGATGCTTTCAGCCTTTTGTTGGAAGGCAGTGAAAATCACATTGAATACAGACTGCTGACCATCCGCCGTAAATACAGTCTGGAGACGGACGAAGGCCGATTGAATTACCTTATGGACGCTACCGATATGCTATCAAGAATTGAGAGTGCTGTTGAACGTGAAATCTATGCCGAAAAAGTCGCCGAGACGGCAGGGGTTTCCGCCGATGCAGTAAAAAATGAAATTAAAAAAGCATTTAAGCGCCGTGTTTCCGCGGAGAAAAAGAAAAAGGACAGGAGAGAACTCAACATTGCAGCAAATTTTCAGCCGGGAGACAAGTCTATCCGGTACGAAAACGTCTATTCGGCGGCTGCCGAAGAAGGCGTTATACGGCTTCTGGTTTTAGATAACGAGCTTTTTAAAGTCACCACCGAGCTTCAGTTCGGTGAAAAAGATTTTACATCTGCTTTTTTGGCAAAGCTTTTCAGTTTAATGCAGCGAAGGAACGGTGCCGGACTTGACATTTCACCCGCCTCAATTTTGACTGAATTAACGAATGCCGAGGCTTCTCAGCTCTCTGTTATCATTCAAAGGCCCGAATCGCTGCCCAACGGGAATAAAGCCATGCGTGACTACATAACTAAAATAAGGGCAGAAAGATTAAAGAAAAGCGCCATGGAAGACCCCATGGCTGTCCTGCAGAAATATAGAGATCAATCAGGGTGTGGAGGATAAGAAAATGGATATAAAGAAAAAAATGCACGAAGAAGAGGAAAATACGGAAAAGACAAAGGAGCAGCATAACGAAGAACGTCTGTCGGCTTTAATTGAAGAGGGGAAAAAAAGAGGAAAGCTCAGCTCGAAGGATCTGCTTGATGTCCTTGAAGAGATGAATCTTGAACAGGAACAGATCGATCGGTTTTACGATACGCTGGAGAATTTCAGCATAGATACGACGGACGGAGACGATACGGCTTTTCTGGCTCCTGATGAAATATCTCCCGACATCGAGGAACTGCAGGAAATTGAGAATCTCAATGAGGAAGAA
>CAZVLO010000068.1:6820-14376 GCA_964628265.1 uncultured Papillibacter sp. | reverse complement strand
ACGGCAAGAGACTTCGTAAGCCTTCCCCCTCGGGGGAAGGTGGCGCGGTAAGAGACTTCGAAGAAGTCTCTTAAGCCGTGACGGATGAGGGCTGTGACGGATGAGGACCTCCCAGGCCTGTTACCTCATCGAGAAATAACAAACGCGGTGCAGGTAAAACACCCACACCGCGCAAAATGCAAACACAACGATTATATGAACCGCTCTTGTCAAAATGAGGAAACGGCTTTATAATACGTCTGTGGTACAGCTTTGCTGTTGTGTTGGATGCTCATACCATCCTGCACAGGTCATAGGGCGCGCCAACGCCCTATGACTGCCGCAATTTGTTATTTTCTCGACAGGTTAATTATAGTTTATTTGGCAGAAAAATGCAATACAAAAGTTGAAGCACTCGTACTTGGGACGGGTGCTTTTCATGTTTTTGTGAGATTACGCAAATGTATTATGGATATTGTGCTGTGTTGAAAATTGTCTGAAATGGGGATATAATCCAAGGCATATGTGCTATGATGTATATGTTTGCATTGGGTGGGCAATCAAAAGTTTTAAATGTACATTATAACAATAATGAGAAGCTGATGCAAAACTTCAGTAGAATGAATTAATGTGAGGTTTGCTGTTTGAAACTGCTATATGTTTGGATTGACAAATTTCTATCTCAACATGGATTCGTTGTAGACGATGAGTACTATATCTCAGATGATTCACCTGATACAGTGGATATTATATACTTAGACGATAAAAACCATGAAGTCATTTTTAGCGGGAATCCTTCCGGATTATTAGTGAAGTAAATAAAAAGTTTACAAACGATGCTATTGAAGCATGGTTTACGCAGGGCAAATTGCATCTTAAGAAAACAAAAAGGTGGATAAAAATGTATAATGGCGTAGAGCAACCGGCAGAAAATGTAACGCTTCAAACATATATAAGAAACTCAATTCATCATCCAGAAAATCAACAGAACCCAGGTTTCTTAGAATGCGAATTGCAGAAATCCATTGAGCAAATGATAAGTCTCTTGTGGTAGAATATTACAATATGGATTATGCTTAAATACAAATTAGTGTCGCATACCGAACTTCCCATTATGTTTACAGACTTTACCTTATCGAGAAACAGGAGTTTATCGATTTAGCCACAAGTTATTTATATACTATTCTGGAGGGGACGGTATGGAAAAAGGTAAGATTGTTGTACTGAATGGAGTACCCTGTTCAGGCAAAACTACATTGTCAAAAGTTTTGCAAGCAAGATTCCCCGACCAATACTTCTTGTTTCCAGTTGACATACTCAATGATATTTCGCCGCAAAAGGACAGTCTTAGTTATAACGTCAGGTTTACTGCTGATCCTAAACAGATTATGTCGGCGGTATTCGGCTGTGTAAAGGTATTCTCTGATAATGGGTTGAATGTCATTGTTGATGCTGTTTTTAATGATATTCATTATCCTTTCAATACCTTCCTTAATATATTCCCCGATGACGATTATCCTGTTTCAATTGTTCATGTTACATGTCCTTTGGAAGAACTGCGCAGAAGAGAAAAAGAGCGCGGTGACCGAAAAATTGGTTTGGCTGAAAACTTTTTGACGCACTTGGACCCTCAGGATGAATATGATTTAACTGTTGATACCTTTAACGATACATTAGAGATTTGTTCCGATAAAATTATAGATTTAATGGATTGTCCAGAGAAGTGCACCACGTTTAAAGTACTTTGGCAGCAGCGTTCAAAATAAGCATAATATGTCGAGCAGTTTGAACGTCCCATTATGTTTATACAGAGCTCAGCGATAAACAGGAAGTTGTAGGAGGAATCATATGAACAAAAAATTGGGAAAGAATGATATGGCAGATTCGCAGTCTGCGATAAAGGATTATATATCTTATAGAGAAGAAAACGGTTATAGACATAAAGCGAGAGTTTTAATTTCATCTAATGGGAAATATCGTTACAATAATATACTTCATATATCTGTGGCAATAGATGCAAGTAATTCATCTGTATTTTTGGAAGGAGATGAAGAATTTATAAGAGATTTTCGTGGTACATATGGATATGAATATCAGAAGTTCAAGTTTGTCAAAGGGATATTAATAATACAAGCAACAGATATATGGGGAAATGCTATTGAGATTAATATAACTGGGGAATAACAACTTCCAATTTGTCGAGAAGTATGAGCTTCCCATTATGCTTATAACGCACTATACTTACATCGCCTCAGAGTTCACCATAAAATAAGACGGTAGTATCGAACATCATATGCCTGCTCTCATTAGTTAGTTTTCCTTCCCCTCCCCGCATCATCTCATACAAATATCGCATCCCCAAAAGGCGCATTACAGCGCCTTTTTCGTTTTCAAGCAAACCAATCCATGCTATAATGTAGCTAACTACGCATACGGAGGTATCTTATGTATAAGCTTGATGCGATTACGCCGCGTGTGGCGGCGATGCGGGAGAAGTACCGCGAGACGAAGCCGGAAATCTGCACGGCGCGGTATCGTCTTGTGACGGAATTTTATATGGCGCACCCGGAGCTGGAGGGCATTTTAAAGCGGGCGCTGAACTTTAAAAATATCTGCGAGAACATCCCTGTGCGGATTGACGACGGCGAGGTCATCGTCGGCGGGCAGTCGGGAAAGTACCGGGCCACGGCGATTTATCCGGAGAATTCGGCGGTGTGGATCAAAGAGGAGTTCGAAAACCGCATGGTCTCCACCCGGGATATCGACCCCTATATCGTCTCCGAGGAGGACAGGGCATACGTCCTCTCCACCATTGATTTCTGGCTGAAGGAATGCCTCTCCGGCAAGGTCATGAACTTCCTGCCGGAATACCTCAAGGAGCATTCCATGAACGGCGTGACCACCTACGGCATGTTCGGCGCCGGTCACCAGTGCGGCTCGCCTGTGGGCCACTTTACCGCCAACCACTGGACGGCGACGCGGATTGGCTTCGGCGCAATTAAGGAAGAGGCCGAGGCGAAAATGCGGGAGCTGGAGGAGCGCGGCATCTTCGGAGACTCCATTGATCAGTACAACTTCTACAGGGCTGTCTCCATCGTCACGGGCGGCATGATCACTCTGACGAAGCGTTACGCCAAGCTGGCGGAGGAAAAAGCCGCTGTCGAAAAAGACCCGAAACGGAAAAAAGAGCTTGAAAAAATGGCCGAGGCGCTGAACTGGTGCATGGAAAAGCCGTGCCGCACGTTCCACGAGGCGCTGCAGACCCTTTACATGTACCAGAACTGCATGTGCCTGGACGCCACGATGCACGGCATCAGCTACGGGCGGGTGGACCAGTACCTGGGCGAATATTATAAGGCGGATATCGAAGCCGGGCGCCTCACCCATGAGGAAGCTCAGGAGCTTTTGGACCTCTTCTACCTGAAGGTGGCGGAGATGAACAAGCTGTGGAGCTACGGCGCCACAAAGTCCGGCCCGGGCTACACCTCCGGCCAGCTGATGACCCTGGGCGGCGTGGACAAATACGGCAACGACGCCACCAACGACGTGACCTATATGATGCTCCAGTCGGCGGGGCGGCTCGTTCTGCACGATCCCCCGCAGGCGCTGAGAGTTCACAAGGGCACACCCGCCAGGCTGTGGGAAGCCGCCATCGAGACGACGAAGATCGCCGGGGGCGTGCCGACCTTTGAAAACGACGATGTCATTATCCCGTCGCTCACAGCCCGGAACCGGCTACCCCTGGAGAGCGCCCGGAACTACTGCCTTATCGGGTGTGTCGAGCCCTCCGGCTGCGGCGACGAGTGGCCGGCCTGCGGCGGCAGCGGCTCGGAGAGCTATATGAATCTCATGAACGCCGTGCTTTTGGGCATCAACGACGGATATTACAATATACCGGCTACAAAGGGCATGCCCTCCCGTTACGCAGCGCCGGACAGCAGCGGGAAGCAGCCGAAACGCTGCGGTCTGCCCACCGGGTATCTGTATGAGATGGAGAACATCGAGCAGGTGCTCTCGGCGGTCAAAAAGCAGATTGAGTTTTTTGTGAAGCTCCACGCCAGCTGTACCAACGCCTTCGAGTACCTGGCGCGCCAGCTCCTGCCGCTGCCCGTCGTGTCCTGCACGATCACCGGCTGCATGGAAACGGGCAGGGACGTCATGTTCGGCGGCGCGCGGTACAATTCCACCGGCATCTCGGGGGTTGGTATCGGCAACGTGGCCGACAGCCTCCATATGATCAAGCACCTGTGCTTTGATACGAAAAGATGCACGACCCGTGAGCTGTATGACGCGCTGATGAACGACTGGAAGGGTTACGAGGACCTGCAGCGCTACGTTAAAAACGAAGCCCCCCATTACGGCAACGCCATCCGTGAAGTGGACGTGTTCGCGAACTGGGCCGCCGGCGTCTTCGCCGACGCGGTGAACAGCTGCACAGGCCCCCGGGGCGTCTTCTCCGCCGGCTTGTACCCCGTGACGATCAATGTCATGTTCGGGCAGATGACCAGCGCCACCCCCGACGGCCGAAACAGCGGCGTCCCCCTGGCGGACGGCATCTCCCCGGTTCAGCAGATGGATACCAATGGGCCCACCTCTGTGCTGGTGTCGGTGTCGAATATCGATCAGGTCAAATACCCCAACGGGACGCTTTTGAATATGAAGTTCCACCCCAGTTCCCTGCAGGGGGAGGAGGGGGTCACAAAGCTCTCCAGCCTAATCCAGACATATTTCGACATGGGCGGTATGGAAATGCAGATCAACGTGGTCTCCGCCGAAACTTTAAAAAATGCCCAGAAGAAGCCCGAGGACTATAAAAACCTCGTGGTCCGCGTCGCCGGCTTCTCCACCTACTTCGTGGAGCTGCACCCGGACAGCCAGAACGATCTCATCAGCCGCACGGAGCTGACGATGTAAATCATGCAGAAACAAACTTTAAGAGGTCACATCATATGTCCTATATTTTTATCGACGCAGAAGCGGCGCGCCGGTGCGCGGCGCTGATAAAAGCGCAGGAGGAAAAGCTGCAAAAGCTGCCGGGCGAATCCCCCGCTCCGCACCTGGAAGAATTTCGCCGGAAGCTGGGCGCGCTGGCATCCGATTTATCCAGGGTCACGGAGGACTACGCGGCGGAGGATGAGCGGATGAAAGAAATCCACCTGACGACAGGTGAAGGGGGGCGGCTTCACAATGACTGACGACAAAATTGCCGACACCCTGAAAGAGATCGCGGCGACGCTGGACAAGTGCGCGGACGACGTGCCCTACGAGCTGTCCGCCAAAGAGAATATCTACTTCCGCATGACTGCGCTGGCTGAAGAAGCGCGGGCATTGGCGGCAGAGCTAAAGAAATAAGCGCAGGGGCCGGGTCAGCCGGCCCTTTTTTTGTCAACAGACACGAAAAAGACACCCTGCCGTGAACCGGCAGGGTGCAGCAAGTGGCTGTTGCACTGAGACAGCTCAACGCAGCATTCCGCTTTTATTGGAACATATGGAAACAAGCTTCGTCCTATAATCGGGTACTATAACCAGGAGGATATGCAATGAAAAAAATCCTGATTGTCTGCGCCGTTGTTTATCTTTTGTGCGGCTGCTCGGCCGCCGAATCGGGCATACCGGAGAGCGAAAGCCCGGGAAATGACAACCCGAGCCCCATACCCGCTCTGGAGGACATTGCCTTCGACGATGTGGAGGCGGTTTTATTCTGGCAGGAGCGCTGTGCTGAAGACAAAATGTATCCGTTAGATGACAAGGGCTTGGAAGAGGCCTTATTCGACAGGCTGAAACAGGTTCGGGTAACGGACAGGACCGAGGAAAAAGTGACGCTTGCCCCGACATTAAAATACGACGTCTGCCTAAAAAACGGGGAGACAGTCCACATCGTCTTTGCGGGGCTGTACGTTGAATTCGGCGACGGCGCGTACCTCTATGAAAACTGCGACAAGACGGTGTTCCCGGAGGATATCCGGCGGATCAGCTTCGATAACGCGGACGGCCAGTGCTATTATGAGGACAAAAGCGATATCGAGGCGCTCATGGGCAACCTAACGCCAACCCCGCGGACCGAATCCGCTGAATTCAAAGGGGACGGCGTGCTGCTCACCTTCAGCATCCTGCCCCGGGGAGAGCTGCTGGAGGACTCATACGTGATCGAGATCGTCGACGTACCCATCTGTTTGTATAAATCCTTCTTCACCCTGAAGACGTTTCTCGGAACCATCGGCATCGACAGCTATACGCAGCTTGAAACCGCAAAAAACGGCCAGTTCGGAACAAAGCTTCGTCTTACCGTGACCTCGGGCGGCAGGACGATTTTTCCCGCCTCGCATTTCGTCTGTTCGACGACGTACAGCGCGTCGTCGGGCGGCATGGTCGCGGGCGACGCGTTCCCGCGCTTTGAGGATTATCCTTTCCCGGAGGCGCTGACCCTGTCCGACGACTTCACCGTGTGGATGAAGGCGGCCGATAAGACCTGGTATAAGCTCAGCCGCGACGGTCAGAAGGTCAAGGACGGTGGATACCTGACATTTTCGGAGTTTAAGGGCCTCGAGTCCGGTATATATCAAGTGGAAATTTATGTAACAACAAACGGCAGATATCTCGAAGAATTAAAGAAGTATGAAGCATCAACCGATGTTTATTACTTTTTGGTGAATATAGAGTAAACAGGAACTGAGCGACAGCGCCGGGCATGTTCAATGCCCGGCGTTTTCGTCCGCCTGTATTCAAATGTTGCATGATATCATAACGCCGGCGGCGTTGCTTTCGGCTTAGCGCGTGCTATACTGGTATAAAGGATAACTATATGAAGTTGTTCATATAAACAGGAGGTCAGGCGATGTACAAATTAAAGCCCGTTACGGAACGCGTGGCGAAAATGCGTGATAAATACCGCGAGACGAAGCCTGAGGTCTGCACAGCCAGATACAGGCTCATCACTGAATTTTATATGCAGAATCCGGATATGACCGGCATTTTGAAAAGGGCTAAAAATCTGCAGAACATCCTCTATAACATCCCCGTGCGCATCGACGAGGGCGAGGTTATCGTGGGGGCCCAGTCCGGCAAGTACCGCGCCTGCGCGCTGTACCCTGAAAACTCCGTCGACTGGCTGAAGGACGAGGTCGAGAGCCGGTTCATCAGCACCCGGGAGATCGACCCCTACATCCTCTCGGAGGAGGACAGGGACTATATTCTCTCCACCATCGACTTCTGGATGAAGGAGTGCATGAGCGCCAAAACCGACGCCAACATGCTGGACGAGTACAGGGCCCTGGCCGGGAACGGCGTGACCCAGTTCGGGCCGCGGGGCCAGTGTCAGTCCCCCGTAGGCCACTTCTGCACGGGCTATAACACCGCCGTCCGCAAAGGCTTCGGCGCCATCAAGGCCGAAGCGGAGGAGAAGATGGCGGCGCTCCTTGACAAGGCCCTGCCCGGCAAGACCATCGACCAGTACAATTTTTACCGGGCCGTGTCCATCGTCTGTGACGGCATCATCACGCTCACAAAGCGCTACGCAAAGCTCGCCGAGGAAAAGTGGGCGCAGGAAAAGGACCCCGCGCGTAAAAAAGAGCTGGCCA
>CAZVLO010000068.1:0-6766 GCA_964628265.1 uncultured Papillibacter sp. | reverse complement strand
TCCCTCAACTGGACGGTGGAGAAGCCCGCCCGCAATTTCGTGGATGCGGTGCAGTGCCTCTTCATGTACCAGACGGCGCTGTGTCTGGACGCCAACATGCACGGCATGAGCTTCGGGCGCGTGGACCAGTATCTGGGCGACTTTTACGACAACGACATTAAAAACGGCACCCTCACACCGGAATATGCCCAGGAGATTCTGGACCTGTTCTATCTGAAGATGGCCGAGATGAACAAGCCTACACCAGCGGACAGCTGATGACGATGGGGGGCGTCGACAAAGACGGGAACGACGCGTCCAACGCTGTCACATATATGATGCTTCAGACGGCCGGACGGCTTGTCCTGCACGATCCCCCGCAGGCCCTCCGCATCCACAAGAACACACCGCCCGAATTATGGGAGGCGGCTATCGAGACGACAAAGCTCGCCGGGGGTGTACCGTCCTTTGAAAACGACGCGGTGATCATCCCGGCGCTTATTAGCCGCGGACTCAGCCTGGAGGACGCCCGGGATTACTGCCTGATCGGCTGCGTGGAGCCCGCCGGCTGCGGCACCGAATGGCCCGCCTGCGGCGGCACCGGCACGGAGAGCTACATGAACCTCGCTACCGCCCTGCTCCTCGCCATCAACGACGGCCATACGTTTGTGCCCATGCTCAACGCCTTTGTACCCGCGCCGGAAGGCACGCCGAACACCCGCCTCGGCCCGGCCACAGGCTACCTCTATGACATGACATCCATTGAGGAGGTCATGGAGGCCTATAAACAGCAGGTGGAGACGTGGGTCCGCTGGCATATTATGAACATCAACGCCTTCGAATACGTGGCCCGTGAGGTGCTGCCGAATCCTCTGGTATCCGCCACCATGGCGGGCTGTATGGAAAAGGGCATGGATGTCATGTGGGGCGGTGCGAAATACAATTCCACCGGCGATTCGGGTGTGGGCATCGGCAACGTGGCCGACTCGCTGAACATCATCAACCACTGCGTCTTTGAGAAGAAAATCTGCACCGCCCGCGAGCTGTACGACGCCATCAAATACAACTGGGAGGGCTATGAGGAGCTGCACAGATACATCCTCAATGAAGCGCCTCATTACGGCAACGGCCTCCCGGAGTGCGACCGTTTCGCCACCTTTGCCGCCCAGTGCTTTGCCGACGCCGTCACCAAGCTGACCGGTCCCCGGGGCGGATACAGCGCAGGACTGTACCCGGTGACGACAAACGTCATGTTCGGCATGATCACCCCGGCAACCCCCGACGGGCGCAAAAAGGGCGAGCCCCTGGCCGACGGCATCGCCGCGCCCCAGGGCTACGACAAAAACGGCCCCACCGGCGTCGTCGCGTCTGTTGCCGCCATCCGGCAGACGGAATTCGCCAACGGCACGCTGATGAACCTCAAATTCCACCCGACGGCCCTTTCCGGCGAGGGCGGCTGGAGTAAGCTGATGCAACTGATGCAGACGTATTTCGACCTGGGCGGCATGGAGCTCCAGATTAACGTCGTCAGCACAGACACCCTGCGGGACGCCCAGAAGAACCCCGAAAAGCATAAAAATCTGGTCGTCCGCGTGGCCGGCTTCTCCGCCTACTTCGTGGAGCTGCACCCCACCGGCCAGAACGACCTCATCCGCCGCACAGAGCTGGCAATATAGAACAGAATAGCGCGATACCCCGGACTTCAAAGTCCGGGGTATTATCGTATCCGGCCGACCAGGTATTGGGCCCTTTCCAAATCAGCCCGGCGAACATAGATTCTGCACCCTCCCGTATTGCTCCGCCGACTGCGTCACAAGCACCTCGCGCCTCTGCCAGAAAAACATATCGACACCTCCGATTAATCACAAATTATACCACCATGAGCGCTGGGACTGCAGCGGCTACCCCCAGGGGCTGAAGGGGACGGAAATCCCCCTCCAGGCCAGAATCATATCGGTGGCCGACGCCTTTGAGGCAATGACCGCCGCCCGGCCTTATCAGAAGACCCGGTCGAAGGAAGAAGCGACAGCGGAGCTTATCAGGTGCTCCAGCACACAGTTTGACCCGGATATAGTGGAGATATTTGTGAAGCATGTTTTAGGCCGGGTTTAATTAGTATATACCGCCCCCCTGTTATATACGAGAATACCCCGGACGCAAATCCGGGGTATTCTGTCATTCTTGCCAAAATGAGGAATTGAGTCTATACTACGCTTGTGGTACATATTTCCTGATATATATTATCTCATTGGAGGGTACGAGTTTGAAAAAGCTCATTTGCTTATGCGTTGTTATACTGCTTTTGGGTGGTTGTGTGACCTCTGTTGTGACGGAAAAGACACAGAAGGAAACACCACCGGATGTACCGTCTGAAACACAGAAGGAAACACCGCCGGATGTACCGTCTGAAACACCGGCGGAAACGTCGCAGGAGAGCGCAAGCCCTCATACCGGATATCCGATTCCGGTTCTTAAGGACATTTCAGTCGGCGATGTCAGCGCCATTGAGCAGGTGACTATGGGCAGTTCGTTACCTCTGGACGAGCGTCTGTTTGAGTCGACCCTTGAGATGCTGAAGCTCATAGAGCTTACAAGCAAGCCCGACGAGAACGTAAAAATAGAACCGACGGTGAAATTTGCGCTTACCCTGGTAAGCGGCGATGTGATCAGCCTTGCCTTCGCGGATAATTATGTGGACTACGGCGAGGGCGCTTATCTCTTTGACAGCGCCGACAAGACACCGTTCCAGCCGGGTATCGTACAGATTTCTCTGTTTTTTGATGACGACAGCATCAGATACGAGGAAGAGTCGGACATAACGGCGCTTCAAGACCTCCTTCAGCTAACCCCGTGCGGCGAGGCGGTGCCCTTCAACGAGGAAGATGTTGTTTTAAACATTTTTATCTTCACAAAGGCGCAGAGAGGGCAAACATACAAGGTACAGCGAACGGCGGACGCTATCTACATGTATAAAAGATTCTTTACAATGCAGTCGTTTCTGGGGACGATCAGCGAGGACGCGTACGCGAAGCTGGCGCTTGCGTTAAAAGGCCAGTTCGTGCCGCTGTACCATCTCTCCGTCACGTCTGGCGGCGAGACGATTTATCCGGAAGCCCATCTTGTAAGCAAATTAATATATGACACGGCGAGCGGAAAGGCGGGCGTGGGATACGGCGTCCACCCGATCGAGGATTATCTCGATACCCTGGAGACTCTGACGTTAGCGGCGGACTTCTCCATGTGGATGAAGCCGGCGGACAGCACCTCTTTCAAGCTCCTGCGGGACGGCAAAACCGTCCGGGAGGGCAGCGCGCTGTCCTACAGGGCGTTTGATGGCCTCATCCCCGGCACGTATCAAGTCGAATTCTATCGGACCAACGAGGGCGATTATATCCCGAAGCTCGGCAAGCCCGGATGGTGGACGGATGTGTATTATTTTCAGGTGGCCATCAATTAGGCTTACAGACCAAACACCCCGCTCATGGCGGGGCGTTTGTTTTTTATTTGCTGTAAGTCCCGCCGCAGTTTTCGGACCTTATCGCACCTGCCTACTTTAAAGCCCGCAACCCCTGGATCGTAAGTTTTTCGATGAAATCGGACAGTTCCTGGGGGCTCTCCTTCATGCCGTTTTCCAGCCAATTCTGAATGATGGCGATGCAGCCGTTGGCATAAAAAGTATAAAGGCGTTCCAATTGCTCATCCCGCCCCGACGGGATGAGCTTGTTCCATTCGGCAATACTTCTGTCACGGGCGATGTACATAATCCGCCGCACGAAAACCTTGTCCCCATTGTCGCTGAACAAAACCCGGCAGAGCTCAATGTTTTTCTGAATTGATTCAAAGATTTTATCCAGCAGTCCGGAGATTGACTCGGCGTTAAGCGACGATTCCACAGAGATGTTAATCTCGTCGAACAGCTCGTTTTCAATCTGGGCGAGCAGATCGTAGGGGTCTTTATAATGGGCGTAAAACGTGCCGCGGTTGATGTCCGCTTTTTCGCAGATTTCCTTGACTGTAATTTTCTCAATGGGCTTATCGCCCATCAGGCTTAGCAGACTCTGCTTGAGTACCATTTTTGTATATCTGACGCGTCTGTCCTCTTTTTCAATCACTGTATATCCCACCTGTTCATGAAATGTTTACTTTTTATCTCCGGGGATACCGGACAATGGTCTGCAAGGTTGTCGGGTATCGGGCATTCCGGTTTAATCTGATTATTGATAATCGACACATTGTTATTATAATAGAGTTGTGACAGATAATCAACAACGTGTTCGCAAAAATGAATTCTTTTTGCTGTAGAAAGCAGGACTTGTTTATGAGTATTAAATATTTAGTGACGGGCGCCGCAGGTCATCTGGGCAGCGCCGTTGTCAGGGAACTCCTCGCATCGGGAAAACACGATATCCGCGTGCTGGTCATGCCGGATGACAAAGCCGCGTCCAGTCTTCCGGAGGGTATCGAACAGGTCAGGGGCGATCTGCTGGATAAGTCGGTTTTGGCACAGTTCTTTGACGTCCCGGAGGGGACGGATGTTATTGTCATCCACTGCGCCGGGATTGTCAGCACCTCAATGAAGTTCAGCAGGAATATTTACGAAGTGAATGTCAACGGTACAAAGAACATCGTCAGCGCGTGCGTTTCAAACAACGTAAAGAAGCTGGTTTACGTGAGCTCCATCCACGCCATGCCGGAGCTGCCTCACGGCCAGATGATGACGGAGATTGAATCCTTCGACCCCGCGAAGGTCGTAGGGCCGTATGCCAAGACAAAAGCCGAGGCGACAGCCTATGTCAGCGCCGCCGTTAAAAACGGACTGAACGCCACCATTGTTTTTCCCTGCGGTATCCTGGGCCCGTATGACTATGCCCGCAGCAACAACATCACCCAGCTCATCCTCCAGTTCTGCCGGGGGAAAATGCCCTTCGGCGTCAAAAGCGGATTCGATTTCGTGGATGTGCGGGACGTTGCGCAGGGTGTCGTCGCCGCGGCCGAACACGGCCGCAACGGCGAGGGTTATATCCTGGGGAATCGTCAGGTGTCAGTCCCGGAGATGTTCAGCCTGTTCCATAAAGAGACCGGTAAAAAAAAGACGCGGTTTTTCGCGCCCATGTGGCTCGCCCGGGCCGGCCTCCCTTTTGCAGCGCTGTATTACAGGCTCAAACGGCAGCGCCCGCTCTTCTGCACCTATTCCCTCCACACCCTGGGCGGTAACTCCCTGTATTCCCACGCGAAGGCATCCAAGGAGCTGGGCTACAAAGCCCGGCCCATTGAGGAAACAATCCGGGACACCATCGCCTGGCTCAAAGGCGAGGGCAGGATATAGGCGCTATAGAATGAATCCGCCCCGCATGGGTTTCCATGTGGGGCGGTTTGCCGTTATGTACAAGCTGCCTTCACTCAAATAGAGACATGACTTTATCTACTGACCCGTCGGCGTCCGTGACGACGACGACTACCATGTATTTGTCCTGCTTGTGCATCATGTAGTATTGTGACATACCGACGGTTGCCTCGTCGGCGCGCACCGTCAGATAGTCAACGCCGCCGATTGTCGTGTCATACGGTTCACTGAAGGTGTACTCCATCGTGTCTAAATTCTCAATCTGCTTTTTGAGGATCTCCAGATAATCCTCCTCAGACATCTTCGCGCCGCCGATAACCATGGACAAATTTTCAAACATAACGATGACGTTATTCCCGGTGACGGGATCCTGAGCCATCATATCATAAACAGTCGTCAGCTTCGCGGCTTCAAGGGCCCATTTCTGCTTGTCGTCGAAACTGTCGGCAGCGATACCCATGAGATTTGCAATTTCTTCGTCCGTGGCGGCAACCCACCCCTCAGGCAAGGTGAACTGCAGCTCGCTCATTTCACTGGAGTATACATCCTCGTTCCATGTGCCTCTGGCCAGTTGCTTTGATGTGGAGCGCTGCACAAAAAAACAGGCGCTGGTTGACGTCAGGATAAGTAAAAGTGATAAAAACAAAGCGAATTTCTTTTTTATATAATCTCCGCCTCTCAACAAAGTGACTCATTTTACCACCATTAGAATTTTTTGTCAACTCTGGTATCTCTCACATCTTCAATACAGCCTTGATGACCTTTCCCTTGTGTGTATCCTCAAAGGCTTTTGCGATATCCTTGAAGTCATAGTAGGTGATCAGCCTGTCGAAGGGGAACATGCCTTTTTTATAATACTCCAGCAGCTGCGGGATAAACAGCTGGGGAATGGAACACCCTTCCACAAGGCCGATCAGTTTTTTCCCGGCACCCATGAGCTCGTTTTCCACGTGGATCGTCAGCTCCTGTGTCGCGCCCAGGACGATACAGGTGCCAAGGCTGCGGACGCAGGCAAGCGACTGACGGACGCAGGCGCCGATGCCGGTGCAGTCGACGGCATAGTTTGTCCCGATGCGGGTGAGCTTTTTGACTTCATCGACGACACTTTCAACGTTTTTACTGTTAATGATATGCGTCGCACCAAGTTCCCGCGCCATATCCAGCCGGGAATCAATCACATCGCAGGCAATAATTGCGGTGCAGCCGGCGATTTTCGCCGCCATGACGGCGGAGAGGCCTACCGGCCCGCAGCCGGTGATGATAATCGAGCTGGCTGGGTCCGGTTTTAAATAATTGAGCACCGCGCCCGCGCCTGTCTGAATGCCGCACCCCATGGGGGCTATAAGCGTTAGATCGATACCGTCCGGCACAGGGATCAGGTTGTTCACATGAACGACGGCATGGGTGGCAAAGGCCCCCTGCCCGAAAAACGACGAGACCCCC
>CAZVLO010000067.1:0-14615 GCA_964628265.1 uncultured Papillibacter sp. | reverse complement strand
CCACTACATAAAGGCTATGGGTTCACAAAATACCCCTATGAACGCTATCAGAATGGTTAGCGGGGTTTTGCCTGGAGCAGCGCTGTTCTAATGTCAGTAGACAAAACCCTCCAGGTGCTTCCTGCGGTTTGGCCGCCGGAGTTTGCTCAGAGCCTTGCCTTCGATTTGACGGATACGCTCGCGGGTAAGACTGTACAGAGCGCCGACTTCCTCCAGTGTATAAGACCGATCTTTGTTCAACCCAAAGCGCAGTTCCAATATGTTGCGTTCTCTTTCGGTTAAAGAAGCCAGCTGCGTCTCCAGAACATGGCACAACGATTCGCTGATCACATGCTCCTCGGGGGAAATTGAACTCCTGTCCTCGATGAAGTCGCCGAATGTACTTGTCTCATCGCTGATTAAAGGCGTTTCAAGGGAAACGGGATGATGCGCGATCTGTAAAGCCAGCTCGACTTTATCTTTTCTTAACTTCAGATACTCAGCAAGCGCCTCGGCATTCGGCTTACAGCCGTCCTTTTGTTCCAGCTGATTAATAGCCTGTGTGACCCTGCGAACAGCCTCTCCCATATGAACCGGCAGGCGTATGGCGCGATCCAGGTCGGATATGCTCCGGTTAATGGCTTGCCGTATCCACCAGGTAGCAAACGTTGAAAAGCGGCAGCCAACCCTGTAGTCATATCGTTCCACAGCTTTCATCAGACCCATATTGCCCTCCTGTATCAGGTCAAGGAGTGACATGCTGTATGTATGCTTATATCTTTTTGCGATTTGAATGACCAGGCGGAGGTTTGAGCATATCATCAGCTCACGCGCGTCATTGTCTCCAGCTTCTATTTTCTTTGCCAGATCTATCTCCTGCTGCACGGTAAGGAGCGGCGCTTTGCCGGCTGCGGTTATATACTGTTTCACAGAATCAAGATCGGTAACCCTGCTTTCATCAATGGAAACAGAATCATAAACCTGTACCGCTGCTGCCGTTTCAACATTCATGGCACCCACAACTCACGCGTCCTTTCTGTTTCATACGCAGATTGACTTAAGCTGTCTCCGTTGTGCCGCTTTCTCCGGTTATTTCTGTTGTACTGCCTGCGCCTGTTGTCGTCGGCAATCTGCTTTCGTTGATGGACAGCACCAGGTCTTCCGGATCTATTGTAAGTTCAATGTCCGGGTTCTGAGCAATATCAAGGTCCTTAACTCTTAAATAGGTGCCCACGGGCATACCGTCAAGATCGATGACTATTTCTTCCACGATATCTGACGGGAGCGCTTTGTAAGGTATGTCATATAAACGCTGCTGAATGGTGTTTGTCACCTTTTCCCTGTTCAGAAGGACGACCCGCGCAGCAGTCGCTACCGTTTTGCTGTTGTCAAGGTTTTGAAAGCTCAAGTGTTCGAGCTTGTTGCTGGCGGGGTCACGGCCGATTTCTTTCAGCATGACACCATATTTCTTTTTACCGATGAGCAGGGATATTGTATTGCCTGCGGTTTTCTCTTTCAACAGCCGTGCTGCCTCGGTTTGAGGCACCTGTATCAACAGCGATTCTTTGAGGCCGCCGCCATAAACATTGCCGGGAATGAATCCTGAATTTCTCAGCTGCTTTGATTTAATGCCTGTATCTCGCTTCTCTACGTGCATAGTATACATTCGTTATCCCTCCAAAATAGATTTGTTACTTATATTTTATTTATGCTGTTTTGCGCAGTATTACATACCGCCCTCAGTCGCTTGGTTTTTTAGCATCGCTGTTTCTAAAAAAAAAGAAGTGCTTTCTATATTCGTGCCGGACGACAGAAATACCAAAAGCCCTTCTTATTAAGACGGTTCTTTTACTGATTTAATTATTTTATATAAGTATAGCATAATTAATTTGTAAAAGCAAATTCAGCAGTATTGAGAAGAGATAATACCCAAGTGTTTTAACAAATAAACCTTACCTTACGCAGTCCTGTTGGTGTTTCCCTTATCTATAATAATTTGTCCCGTATTTAACAGCCTCATCGCTCAATATGGCCTTGGTCTTCACGAATTTATTGATATCGCTGTAAAGAACCAGACCCTGGATGGTGAAATTGCCACCGGGGGCGTATTTGTCAATGGTTTCACGGACATTCGATCTGAGCTCTTCCTCTGTTGCATCCGTATAGGTCAGCTTGCCTTTCATATCAAAACCGCCTATAAACGCCAGCTTGTCCCCCAGCCTTGCCTGCAAGCCGATGAGGTCGTTTTCAGGTTGGCAGATTTCCCAGGATTCAGCGCCCTCATCAACCAAATCGGGGATGATGGTTTCGCATTTTCCGCAGATGTGTTGGTTTGGGATCACTCCCATGGCGCGGACAGCATCGTTAAACTTCTTATGCATGGGCTTGATCAGCTCTTTGTACTTGTCGGGAGACATGAAGGTCGCAAGTTCCGTGGCTACATCGTCATAGCAGCAGATCGCATCTGGCTTAAAATACTTGACGGCTCTCTCGGCGAGCTTGATTTTATAGTCTGTAATAGCATCGAGCAGCTCATAGCAAGCTTCAGGGTCTTCATACATGGCGCATAATCCATTTTCGAATCCCATTAAATGCATCAGTCTTAAAAACTGGCCGTTCCACATGCCATATTCTTGAATCTGATTAATGGGGTCGAAGTTTTTTAGCTGGGCTGCGGCTTGACCTTCCCAGTCATAATCATCTAAATCAGGGAATTTTACAACCTTTTTCCAGTCGCAGACGTTTTTGAGCACGGTGTGACCTGCTTCGGGCACGCCTTGCCCCAGTGCGGACTCGGAGGCAGCCCATTTGCAGCCGAAGCCGTCAAAACCTCCACCAATAGGACCGTTCTCAAAAAATTCATGATTTCCCCCCGTACTATAGATATCGGCCGTCCAGTCTCCCACATGATCATGGGGCTTGTGGTTCATGATCGCGAGCATGTTTTCTCTGCGGTTCATCATAAAAATCCTGCTCCTTAAAGTTTAAAATAGTTAAAACGCTGCCGATGCTTCACACTGGCACCCGCATTTTTTGTGATCTCATTTCCAGTATACAGCGGCGGCAAGGGTACTGTGTGCGGAGGAATTTGAGAAGTGTTGAGGATTCTGCGGTCATTGGCGTTTATAACTCGAATTATAAAACCAATCAATAAAATCAAATTCTCTCATCCTTAGTAAATATATCTTAAAAAATTCTCCTTGCAAAGATAATCTCAAGCGGTCCGGACGCTGCTCCGGCATCTTTTATGTTCCCCTTATCAGAATCCCCGGTGCTTTTTCCGGGTCCAGCCATTTCAGGATATTAAGCAGCGCCGGTTCGGGTATGGCAACACAACCCGCTGTCGGGCGATTTCCGCAATGCAGAAATACAGCCGAGCCTTTTCCGGGCAGCCTTTCCGCAGTGTTGTATTCGACCACAACGGCATACGCGTATTCCCGCGGGTAGTCGGCTAAATGCTCGGCGCTGGACCAGCCGTCGTTCTGCTGCCCCTCAAACCATGTGTTATAATAGCATGAGTGGGTGTCATCAACCCAGTAGCTGTTTTCCGTGATGCTTCTGTATGCTGCTTTCGTGTCCGGTTTTTCCTTGATGCCAAAGGCGTGGCCGAGCTTGAAAAGTCCCACCGGCGTGCAGCCATCCCCTTCTTTTTTTGACGCGGTGACGCCGTTCCGGCCGACAAATCCGGCGATAACGCCAAGGGCTTCGCGGAGCCGCCATTGGGTCGCGACCACCTTATCATAACAGCGAAGGTATGCCGATGAACCGTGAGCGAGAACAAGAATCAGCTGAGAAAAATCAACAGCGTCAAACGCTGTTCCCATGTCTGTGACGACTTTCGCTGGTAAGGACGGCTGGGCGGTGTTTATTTCAAAAAAATTGCCGTTTTTTCCGTATAACATAGTGCTTCTCCTTTTAAAATATAGCATCGGGATATAAGGAAATGACAGCAGAAAAAGAAAATTGAAAGAAACTGTTTTTTTTGACCGGATTATTTGGTATAATACGGTCATCCGGTAGGAAAGAGGGGGATTATTTTGGTTTCACATGGAAAAGACATAAAGATTTTTGCCGGTAATGCCAATAAGGCGCTGGCCGAAAGCATTTGCCGCAACATTGGCATCCGGCTGGGAGATTCGAATGTGACAAGCTTTTCTGACGGGGAGATTTCCGTGTCACTTTACGAATCTGTGAGAGGCTCGGATGTCTTTATCATTCAGCCCACATGCGGGCCGGTCAATGATCATCTCATGGAGCTTCTCATTATGGTGGATGCCTGCAAGAGGGCTTCGGCAGGCCGCATAACGGCGGTGATACCATATTTTGGATACGCGCGTCAGGACAGAAAAGCGAAGGCAAGAGACCCCATATCCGCAAAGCTGGTGGCAAATCTGATCACGTCGGCAGGCGCCGACCGTGTACTCACGATGGATTTGCATGCTTCGCAGATACAGGGGTTTTTTGATATCCCCGTCGACAATCTGCTGGGAAGCCCGCTTTTCGCCGATTACTATATCAAAAAATTCGGCGAAGGGGCGGAGGATGTGGTTGTCGTCTCGCCGGATGTCGGCTCTGTGTCGAGGGCGAGGACCTTCGCTCTCAAAATGGGTCTGGGGCTTGCGATCATCGACAAACGACGGGAAAAGGCAAATCAGTCTGAGGTCATGAATATCATCGGTGATGTTAAGGATAAAAATGTCATACTGTACGATGATATGGTGGATACGGCCGGGAGCTTGTGCGGTGCGGCGAGAGCGCTGGTTGAATTCGGCAAGGCCAAGGATATTTATGCCTGCGCAACACATGGCGTCCTGTCGGGTACAGCAATCGAAAAAGTCGATAACAGCTATATTAAGGAACTTGTTTTTACCGATACAATTCCATACCCGGGAGAGACGGTAAGCCCGAAAATCAAGTATCTCACGGCCGCCCCGCTCTTCGCCGAGGCTATTGAAAGGGTCTACGAGGAAGTCTCGATTTCGACGCTTTTCAGATAATGATGTATGACGTAAGTCGGGTGGCGTTATGTTCTTAAGGAAAAAAACCGGACCGGCAGCCTGGATTGTCGTTTTTCTGGGAAATCCCGGCTCTAAATATCACGATACGCGCCATAACGTCGGCTTTATGACCGCGGGTGTCATGGAAAGATCAGCCCAAATAAAGATCGACCGGCTAAAATACAAGGCGCTGACCCGCGTCAGTGACATTGGCGGCGAAAGGGTTCTGCTGATGAAACCGCAGACTTACATGAATCTGAGCGGAGACGCAGTCTCCCAAGCAATGCGGTTTTACAAGCTTCCGCTGGAGCGTATCATTGTCGTTTCGGATGACGTGTCGCTCCCGGTCGGAAAAATCAGGATAAGGCGCGGCGGTTCGGCGGGCGGCCACAACGGGCTCAGAGATATTATCAACAAATGCGGGGGAGAAGATTTTCCCAGGATTAAAATCGGCGTCGGCGCGCCGCTGCACCCTGATTACGATATGGCGGACTGGGTGCTCTCCGCCTTTTCAATCAAGGAAGCCTCGATCATATCGGAAGCCGTTAAAAAAGCGGCGGAAGCCGTTGAAACGATTATCCGCGCCGGTATTGAAAAAGCGATGAATATCTATAACTGATAATGAATCAAGGCTGTCACGCAAATTTTTGTGGCAGCCTTGATTTCCTTCAGGGAGACTCAGCTCACTTGTAAGCGCAAAATCTGTGTTTCCCGATGGTGACAATGAGCGGGCGGGACCAGATCCAGGCGTTTGTCGCCGTTGAAGGGTTAAAATAATAAATAGCACCGCCCGAAGGATCCCAACCGTTCAGAGCATCCCGCGCAGCCTTCTGCGCGCTGTCAGCCACCGGTTTGTAAAACTCGCCGTCCTGGAGACAGGTGAAAGCGCCTTTTTGATAAATCACGCCTGAAATACTGTGAGGGAACGACGGGTGTTTTGTTCGGTTGAGCACAACGGCGCCCACGGCAACCTGTCCTGTATAGGGTTCGCCTCTGGCTTCCGCCGATATGAGACGGGCGAGCAAAGCGATATCATTCGACCTTGATGTGGCACCTGATGAGGTGTTTATGCCGATGGCGGCCAGGGTCCTGCTTCCGGCGATACCGTCGGGCGTCAGGCCGTGTTTGCTCTGGAAAAACTTAACAGCCGTTTCGGTCCGGCTGCCGAATATGCCGTCTACACCGGAGAAATAATAGCCCCAGTCCTTGAGCCTTCTTTGTATCTGCGTAACGACAGAGCCGGAGGAGCCTCTCCTGTAAACCGCGGCATCGGCTTCCTGAAAGCTCTGTATAAGAGATATGACAGTGATATTGATGGCAAAGATGACTGCCAGGGTTAATACAAGCTTTCTTTTATTCTGCAAAGTAATGACTCCTTTGAATAATAGTGGCTGTAAACATATTGTACGAAGGAGTCCGAAAGGTTATGTATTGTAAATTTTGTCGGTTATTTATACAGGCGCGAAAAAAAGATGGGGCGTGAACCCCATCCTTTTTTCTCAATATGAAACTAATATGCCCGCGATTCCTGTTCCGCTGTGACAGCAGCGATAAAATCGTCAAGGCTCAATGTCCCCTGATCGCCGCCTGACCGTTTCCGGACGGTGACGGTGCCATTCTCGGCTTCCTTATCGCCCAGCACCAGCATATAGGGAATTTTCTGCAGCTGTGCCTCACGAATTTTGTAACCGATTTTCTCGCTTCTGAAATCGGTTTCAATCCTGAAACCGGCATCACTCAGTTTTTGCGCAACCTGCTCGGCATAGTCGCGGCTGCGGTCCGTTATCGGCATGACAATCACCTGTACCGGAGCGAGCCAGAGTGGGAAAGCGCCGGCAAAGTGTTCTGTCAGGATGCCGATAAACCTCTCGATGGAACCGTACGCAACTGTGTGGATCATAATTGGACGATGCTTTTGCCCGTCAGCGCCCGTGTACTCCAAATCAAAACGCTCCGGCATCTGGAAGTCCAGCTGTATCGTACCGCACTGCCAGGTGCGCCCGATAGCGTCCTCCAGATGGAAATCGATTTTCGGGCCGTAGAAGGCGCCGTCACCGGGATTGAGCACATATTCTCTTCCGTGCTTCTCAAGTACATTTTTCAGGATACCTTCGCTGTATTCGCGTATCTCCTGATTTCCGATAAAATCCTCCGGGCATGTGGACAGCTCAATATGATAACTAAACCCGAAAAGCTTATAAACGCGGTCGATTTTGTTTATGACGCCGAGGATTTCATCCTCTACCTGCTCCTCCGTCATAAAGAGATGGGCGTCGTCCTGAGTAAAAGCTCGCACGCGCATCAGGCCGTGCAGCGCGCCCGACAGCTCGTGGCGGTGGACGAGGCCCAACTCGCCGACGCGCAGGGGAAGATCCTTATATGACCACATACGGCGCTTGTAGGACAACATGGCGCCGGGGCAGTTCATCGGCTTGACAGCGTAATCGCCCTCGTCAATTTTCGTAAAGTACATGTTCTCTTTATAATGATCCCAGTGGCCGGAGCGGTGCCAAAGCTCCTCGTTTAGTATAATCGGCGTCTTGATCTCCTGGTAGCCGCATTTCTGGTGCAGCTCACGCCAGTAGCGCTCCAGCTCGTTCCGGATCACCATGCCCTTTGGGAAAAAGAACGGGAAGCCGGGGCCTTCGTCAAACAGCGCGAAAAGATCAAGCTCGCGGCCGAGCTTTCTGTGGTCGCGGCGTTTTGCTTCTTCGATGCGCTCCAGATAAGCGTCCAGTTCGTCCTTACTCATAAAGCTGGTGCCGTAGATCCGCTGGAGCATTTTGTTGTCGGAATTACCGCGCCAGTAAGCACCTGTGACACTTGTCAGCTTGACGGCGTTGGCTTTGATCCTGCCTGTTGAATCCACATGGGGCCCGGCGCAGAGATCAGTGAAATCGCCCTGTTTGTAAAAGCTGATGACAGCGTCCTTGGGCAAGTCGCGGATCAGTTCAACCTTATATGGCTCGCCGTGCTCTTCCATAAGCTTTATCGCTTCGGCGCGGGGGAGCTCGAAACGCTCCAGCGGGAGCTTCTCCTTGATAATCTTGCGCATCTCAGCTTCCAGAGTCTCAAGTGTCTCTGATGAAAACGGCTCTTCCGTATCAAAATCATAATAGAAACCGTCCGCTATGGCAGGGCCTATAGCGAGCTTCGCACCGGGATACAGGCGCTTGACAGCCTGAGCCAGAATATGCGACGTCGTATGACGGTACGCTTTTTTATATTCCTCGTTTTCAAACGTATAAATATTTTCGGACATTACGCATCATCTCCTATAAATTTATAAATTACCATGATGAGGTCGCTGTGTCAAGCACGGGGAAAGCGCAGCCTAAAAAACGTGTTTTCAAAAAATGTTTTAATTTTATTCATTTATTAGACATAAAGAGGCCTTATTATACGAATATAAACCATGCAGCAGTTTTCAGTATGTTAATCAGGAGGGACCAGCATGTATAACATGTATAATGATAATGAACAGAACAGCGGCGCTGATATAGCCAACGGCGTCCCGGCGTCGGATAATCCGGATGACAGATACGGTGCTCCGGAAAATAAGCAGCCGGATGAATTCCGGCAGCAGATGCCTTCCGACAAAGAAACACAGTCTAAGGATACAAACACTATTCCCTATTATGAGCCGTGGCAGCAGCCGGTTGCCGGAGGGAATAACGTTGCCGGATACGAGCAGTATTCGCCCGGCATCAACAGCGGCGCACACAACACATATCAGAGATATCAGGCGCCCCAGCCGCAGCCGGAGAAAAAAAAGAAAGGCACGGTCGGCAAATTTGTCAGAGCGGTTTGCCTTGTTCTTGTCTGTCTGATTGCCAGCGCAGGCGCCACTTACGGCGTGATGCAGTACACTTTGAAGAATTTCGTCGCGGATAATCAATCCGTTTTCAGCGGTAACTCTAATCGGGAAGATGGTGCGGCATCACCAACAGGTTTACTCCCCGAAGATGCGGGGAACAGCGCACCGGAAAGCTCACCCGGCGCACCGGTTGTTGTGCGGCCGTCAGGCGCTGAGATGTCCGCTGAAGAGATTTACGCCATGGCCGTCAATCAGGTTGTCGGCGTCAATTCCGAGAGTAAAACAAATGTATTTGGAGCCCCGACGACCGGCGCGGTTTCCGGTTCCGGGTTCATCATCTCATCGGACGGTTATATTGTAACCAATTATCATGTTGTTTCCTATGCTGCCGAGCAGGGCTTCTCCCTTACCGTCATGACCCGCGACGGGAAATCATATCCCGCGCAGATTATCGGGTCCGAACCTGACAACGATCTGGCCGTCATCAAAATAGACGCCTCTGGACTCAATGCTGTGAAAATAGGCTCCAACGACAATATGAAGGTCGGCGAGGAGGTCTATGCCATAGGCAATCCCCTTGGTGAGCTCAATTATACGATGACAAGCGGCATCGTCAGCGCGCTGGACAGGATTATTCGCGTGGATGAATCAACGAGCATCAATATGTTCCAGTTTGACGCGGCTGTCAACCAGGGCAACTCCGGCGGGCCTGTCTACAACTCCAGGGGTGAGGTCATCGGTATTGTGGCGGCCAAATATGCCAGCACGGGCGTTGAGGGTCTCGGCTTTGCAATCCCAATCGACGACGCCCGGGAGATCGTTGAGCAACTGATGACGACCGGACACGTCTCCGGAAAGCCGTACATGGGCATCAGCGTCAGGACGGTTACCCAGCGTGACGCAGAATACTACAACCTTGTTGTGGGGGCATATGTCGTCACCGTGGAGCGGGGTTCCTGTGCCGAAAAGGCCGGGCTCAAGATTGGCGATATCATTATCAAAATCGGCGATACGGATGTAACGAGCTCCGATACGCTCAAGCTGGCCTTAAGGGGCTTCAAAGCCGGCGATACAACCACTGTAGTTGTGAAAAGAGAGGGGCAGGACCTGTCGCTGGAAATCACATTTGACGAGGTAGGCATAACAGCGACAGCAAGCGAGGGCACCCAGCAGCAGCCGGTTTTTCCGTAGCCAAACACCTTGATCTGAAAAGAAAAAGCTTCCTGCCGACGCTGTCGGCAGGAAGCTTTTTAGATTATGCATTCCGCGCCGCACGAGCAATGAAAACTCCCCGCGGCCTTGGTTGGCGGCGGGGAGTATGTATCGGCTCTTCTTATACCTTTTCCCAGATTGTCGCGACACCCATACCGCCGCCGATGCAGAGGGTGGCGAGACCGCGCTTGCAGTCATCTCTCTTGAGCATCTCGTGGATAAGCGTGACGATGATGCGCGCACCGGATGCGCCGACGGGATGGCCGATGGCCAGCGCGCCGCCGTTGGGATTGACTTTGCTCATATCAAAGCCGAGTTCGCGGGCTACGGCGATGGACTGTGCCGCAAACGCCTCGTTGGCTTCGATGAGATCCATATCCGTGATTTTCAGGCCGGCCTTTTCCATTGCCTGCTTTGACGCGGGAACGGGGCCTACGCCCATGATTTTCGGATCGACGCCGCCCTGGCCCCAGGAGACGAGCTTGGCAATGGGCTTCAGGCCGTGCTTCTTTACAGCGTCGCCGGAGGCAAGAATGAGTGCCGCTGCGCCGTCATTGATGCCGGAGGAGTTGCCGGCTGTGACGCGGCCGTCCTTTTTAAATGCAGGGGCGAGCTTAGCGAGTGCTTCCATCGATGTCGTGCGCGGGAACTCGTCCACCTTAAAATCAACAATTTGTTTTTTGACCTTAACAGGAACCGGGACAATCTCGTCGTCAAAGCGGCCGGAAGCAATTGCTTTGGCGGCCTTGTCCTGGGAGGAGAGGGCAAAGGCGTCCAGCTCCTCGCGGGTGATGCCCCACTGGTCGCAGATGTTCTCGGCGGTGATGCCCATATGATAATTATTAAAAACGTCAGTCAGGCCGTCATTAACCATGGTGTCGACTATGTTGGCGTTGCCCATGCGCGCGCCCCAGCGGGCTGCCGGCATCGAGTACGGAGCGGCTGACATATTTTCGGTGCCGCCGGCGAGAATAATATCGGCATCGCCGGAGCTGATGGCCCGTGCGGCCTCGATAACGCTCTTCATGCCCGAACCGCAGACCATGCCGACGGTGTAGGCGGGGACTTCATTGGGTATGCCGGCGCCGATGGAGACCTGCCGCGCGACGTTCTGGCCAAGACCGGCTGTCAGGATGCAGCCGAACATCACTTCATCCAGCTTGTCCGGAGCGAGACCGGCGCGTTCAAGGGCGGCTTTTGCGACGATTGCACCGAGTTGGGCTGCGGGCGTATCCTTCAGGCTGCCTCCGAAACTGCCGACAGCTGTTCTGCAGCAACTAACCAAATAAATGTCTTTCATGAGATTCCTCCTGACCGATAAACGGTTAATAAGATGTATTATAGCGCAATAAGAAAGCCTTATAATGATTTTTACTATACAACTGCAACCGCTAAAAGTCAACCGCGTGCACATACTAAAATACGTGTATTGCTGTCGCGGACAATGTGTTACAATGAGTTTAAAAAAGGAGGGGATACGTTATGAGTACAGCGGTGATACTTGCGGGCGGGCAGAGCCGTCGGATGAAACGTGATAAATTGGCGCTGCCGTTCGGCCGGGGTTCGCTCCTGGCGTCAGTCGTCAGCCGTTTTTCGGAATTCTTTGATACGGTATACTTAAGCGTCGCCGATGCTGGAAAGTACCCGGAAATATACGCTGAGCGCATTACGGACATTTACAAGGGCTGCGGCCCGATGGGCGGGCTCCACGCCGCGCTGACAGCTGCGGCTGACGAGGGGATATTTCTTGCCGCGGCAGACCTGCCTTATGCCGATCCCCGTGCAGCACTGAAAATTATGGGGCTGTGTACTGAATACGATGTCGGCATCACGGCAGACTGCCGGTCACGGTACGAACCTCTTTTCGGGTACTACAGCAAGAGCATCCTGCCGCTGGTTGAAAAGACCCTGCAGACTGGAAATTACAAGATTTCATCGCTGTTCGATAAGGTAAGGCTGCGCCAGGTCACGGCAGAAGAGCTGGGCAGCCTTTGGGATGACAGACTCCTTTTGAACATCAATTACCCCGAGGACTATGAGAGACTGTTGAGCCAAAATGAAGCGCGGTCATAAAGCATTTTGACCAAAACGGGGCGGACACACTTGAACTTTAGTATCCATCGTGATAAAATGCCGCATGTAATATCAGTTTTATTTGGCGTACTCAATCCGGCGGTGACACCGCAGAGGCGATATTGAATAAACGAAAGGAAATGATTTTTTAAATGAGCTACAAAATTACAAGGAAGAATGAAGCCTATACATATGAGGCTCCAGGTCATTTCGACGTACGCACCACACGCCTTCACGACCCAAAGGATGTCAATTCAGGCGGCATTACGATGGGGCTTTCACACTTCCTTCCCGGCGGCGGCTGCAATTACGGCGCAAACGCCAAGGAGTCGGTTTATTACATCATTGAAGGCCAGATGTACCTGGAGAGCGAGGTCGGGACTCCTGATGAGGTAAAGACCACCCTTTATGCCGGTGATACATATCACTGCGGACCCAACACAAAGAAATCGGTCCTCAATACCGGGTCGACATCCTGCCAGATGCTGGTCGTCCTGATCACACCGCCCCAGGAATAAGAGCACAATAAGCCACGAGCCGTCCCTCAGCACGAGGTTCGGCTCTTTTTTTGTCTGATTGCATATTGTAATATTTACCGTTTTCGATATAATGAAATTATTGGTAACGGGATGTTACGAATAATTACAGTTTGTGTCATGCTATCAAACATATGGGAGGATATCATGAAAAAAAGGTTTAAGCCGGCCATCGTTATCGTGATGGCCGTCATAATACTTCAAACATGCCTCCCCGCGGCAGCAGGAGCCTCGTCAGACTCTGCCGATTTTACGGTTGGCGATTATGATAGCCTGGTTGGCGTTATCGCGCGGCAGTATATTTTAAGGGATTCACATTTTACGGTAAAGTACAATGCGAGTGTCAGCGAGGTAAAAAACCGCTTAAGGCAGGACGGCCCCGTATGGGACGATGTATTCTCCGTTGATATTCCGGGTACGACGGCTGACCTGGACTATCTACATAACAATATGAAAACGATGCGCATCAGCTGGCAGCATAACGGTACCTATGCCATCTGTGAATTTACACAGACATACCTGACGACATCCGATCAGGAAAAATACGTGAGCTCCGCCGTGGGCGCGGCACTGGAGGCGCTGGATATCGACGGCAGCAGCATGTACGGCGTCGTCAGCGCAATACACAGCTATATTATCGAAACGGTTGATTATGATGCGGGGCTGAGCAGATTTACGGCATACGACGCGCTTTACGCGCACTCAGCCGTTTGTCAGGGATACGCGCTTGTGATGTACAGAATGCTGATGGAAGCGGGCGTACCCGCCCGGATAATCAGAGGCGAGGCGGATAACGGCGTGACCAGGGGGCCGCACGCATGGAACCTCGCCAAAATTGGCCCATACTGGTACAATGTGGACGTTACCTGGGATGATTCATTCGATACCGCGAAGTATTTGCTGAAAAACGACGCAGGTTTTTCGAAGCATTATCGGGACAGCGGTTATGCCGGAACCTCTTTCACAACGGCGCATCCCATGTCGCCTTATAATTTCGACCCGTCGCGGGATGTCAAGCCGGTGCGAAGCATTGCGCTGTCACCCGACAAAGGCACCCAATACGCCGTTGGGGATGTGTTCATATTGTCCGCCGTTATCACGCCCGCCGACGCCACAGACAAAACCCTCAGCTGGTCTTCTTCGCATCCCGGTGTCGCGTCAATTGACAGTGCCGGGCGTGTTACGGTCAAAGGGCCGGGCACGGCTGTCATTACAGCCACAGCCGCCGATGGCACAGGAAAATCCGCGGATTTTATCCTGACCGCCTATGTCCCCGACACCCCCAGCGCGTGGGCGGCAAATGACATCAGCGCACTGAACGCCCGCGGCGTCGTCCCGCCGGAGCTGAATACGCGGTACAAAGCCGATATCACGCGCGCCGAATTTGTGGCGCTCATCGCCAGTGTCTTTAAGTATGCAAAGGGCTCCGATTACCCGCCGGGCGGCATATTATTTGCTGATATAACCACGAGCCCCTACAAGGATCAAATTGCCCTGTGTCATCAGCTGGGAATCATTGACGGCAAAGGCGATAACCTTTTTGCGCCTGACGATACCCTGACACGGCAGGAATGTGCCAAAATTGTCGGTAACGCCGTAAAGGCGATCAACAGTACGGAGGTTTACTCGGATGCCGCGCTCCGATACGCTGACGCGTCTAGGATTGCCGCATGGGCGCTCCCTTATGTACGCTATGCTTATCAAACCGGCCTGATGCAGGGCGCGGACGGGTGCTTCAACCCGCAGGGCGTCCTGTCTCGCGAACAGGCGATGACAGTCCTCGGGCGCATGATCGTGAAATACGAATGGTAATACGCCTTCGACTTTTACACATATAGGGCAAAGGTAGGTTGTACTATGTCATTTAGACTGATACCGGATGAAGCCTTTGGGTCAAAGCCTGTCGTCCGTATCCGCGATATCGGCGCGGTAGTTCATAATTACCTGCTATACCTGCCAATAGATGTCAAGCCCCAAAGTTATAAAATTAGTTGCCCATTT
>CAZVLO010000066.1:5807-15907 GCA_964628265.1 uncultured Papillibacter sp. | reverse complement strand
AAACTTGCCACACGCCTAAGCGTGTGATTCTCCGCAACATCACATACTCGCTTTCTGTGACGGCTGCGACGGCTGTGACGGCAAATTTGACACTGAGCCTGTACCATTTTTGCCGTCATTCCCGTCATTGCCGTCACCGGAATAGGTCAGGCTGATCTCGCGGCGGTCGCGGGTCCGGGATGCGGTAAAACTGATTCCGATTTCCGCAAGCTCCTGACGGCATCGTATAATCTTTTTCATCAGCACATTGGGCAGAAGTTTCTCTCCGCTGTGCTTTTCAAGCTCTGCCGCCAGCTCCGTCGCCGTTCCGGTGAATGAGAGAAGAGATTTCATAACAGCAGAGAGGTGAAGAATGATTTCATCGCTCGGTTGCGGTTCGTTCGTGATGCTGCCGGAAATCAAGCTCCAGAGGTGGGTATTATTATCAAATTCCAGCCGCAGCTCGCGGTATTCGATATCGCGGCCAACACAGTAGAGCGTGGCGGAATTTCCTCCGCGCTTATCCTTTTTCAATACGAAGTTTGAGTCCGTCGCGCCGCTGATGCCTGTGGTTCCGGAGATCATGTTCATCGGGTCGTCATCGTTCATTTTCCGCAGATGGTGAACAAGCAGAATAGCAATCCGGTACTTATCCGCGAGAGCTTTTAGAATACCGATGTCCCGGTAATCGCCGGCATACTGATTGATGTCGGCAGTTACTTTTCGTATTCTCTGAAGCGTGTCGATGACGATCAGCGCGGTGTCCGGATGCGCTTTCAAGAAATCCTCGATCTGGTTTTCCAGCCCTTCGCCGATTACCTCTGACATGGTTGCAAAGTGAAGATTCTCCGGCGCGTCATCCGCGATATCGAACAGCCGGTTTTGAATGCGCGTGAAACTGTCTTCCAGACAGAGATAGAGCACAGTTCCCCTCGAAACCTGAAAGTCCCACAGCGCTTCTCCGGACGCGACCCGAAGACATATCATCAGCGCCAGCCATGACTTTCCGATCTTCGGTGCTCCTGCGAGAATGTGCAGCCCTTGTGGCAGTATCCCGCCTATGATGAACCGTGTCGGCGGCAACGGGGTGGTCAGAAGCGTTCCGGCGTCCATTGTGATGAGTTTGGCCTGTGTCATAGAGGCCTCCTTTCCTATGTTACTGATTGACAATAAATTTACTATCGGATACAATTAAATTAGCAGAAATAATTTCCATGCACAAGAGGTCAGAGCGATGTCAGGTACATCGCAAAAATCCATCGGATACAGGGGGCTTCCATGAGTATGAATACCTTTGACAAATTCTCCGTCCTGTTCTGGGGGGGAAATGTAACGATTGGCGGCAAGACACTCCCGCTGGGGCAGACCGCAACAGACATCTTGAATTTGGACGGGCAAGTCCTGACAGAAATCGAAAACCGTATTTGCGCTTTTCAGGCGGAAATACGTGAGCTCCTTGAACAGAAAAATAACGGCGCCGTTTTTCCCGTGCAGGAAAAACTGAACGCCGTCTGGGATGTCGTATTCACTTTGCCGCTCTACCGTGATCTGCCGATGGACGAGTGGACCTCGCGGAATCTCTTTCCCATGCTTCTTTCGGACAATAAAAAATGGAATGAGGCATTTACCGAAGGAACCGAGGGAAATAAAATGATGCAGGAGTTTGTCTCCCGCTTGGAGTACTTCCCGGAAAGCCTCCGCAATTTTATAGGACAAGTCTCGGGAATGCTCGAGTTCTATTTTGAGCAGCTGACGCGCCGCAACAGCGCGGCATACGCAGAAGCCTACGCGAAGTACTTTCGGGACATGGCATCCGCCGGGCCGCTCTTTTCCGGCGGCATGCCCTTCGAGCAGAGCTTTTCGGTTCAGGTGAAGTTCACTCCTATGCGGCATCCTGCAAAGGACGGAAAGAATATATTGTCGGAGCAAGCGGAGTTTTCAGCTCTTTCACATTTTTTATATGCGGATTTCTACAGGGGGCTCATTGCGGGGAACGCGCCGCGCCGCTGCCATAACTGCGGGCGCTTCTTCCTTTTGAACAGAGGCTACAACACCTGCTACTGCAACAACATCGCGCCCGGCGAAACAGTTAAAACCTGCCGCAAAATCGGCGCCCACAGGAAGGCGCAGGAGCTTTCTGGCGCCACGCCCGCGCAACTCGAGTACAGGAAGGTGTATAACCGTCTCAAAACCAGAAAAAACAGAGGCAAGCTCAATGCGGACGAATGGAACGCCGCTGTCGTCAAAGCGCTTAACCTAAAAGACCGCGCTGAACGCGGAGAGATCGACGATGCGGAGTTAAAACGGCTTTATGAACAGTTTTGAACTGTTTAGTTGAAAGAACGTATTATTACCATGGATATCTCCGCTCCTGTTAAATCATTTCCGCCTTATCGTCCGATTTTGAGAAATTTATCTTGATATTTAGTATCTGAAATCTCGGCAAACTACCGCCAATGACCGGCTGTTTTCCCTCTGCGGGTTTACGGCCCTTCCTCTGCGCTTCGAGGGCACACAGCGGCACATAAGTCCTCACACGCGGGAAATGTGATAAAGGTTAACTTAAGCCAACTTGGTTTATTTATCAGTTGACTTCGTTTTTACATGACCAAAAGAGAGCCAGCTTGGTTTCAGTTTTCGTTTTAATCCCTTGACAATTTCTCTCGTCAGAGCTTAGGAATAAGGGATGTACTTGACACATACAGGAATAAGGGAGATGTTGACATTCTTTTGTTTTTATGATATCTTAAAAACAAAAATAAATATTATTTCAAGTGTCCCGCTGAACGTACGGTTCTTTGGGAAGGATAGGGAATCGGGTGTGAATCCCGGACGGTACCGCCGCTGTATGCGCTAAGGTTATACTCATAGACGAAAGTCGGCCACTGGGAAACTGGGAAGGCAGAGCGTAACCGCAGGAAAAGTATATTATGCTGAACATCATATACTAATCTTAATAGCGCAAGTCAGAAGACCTGCTTGAGAACTCTGTCCGCCGATAATTTGTGAGACAGAGAACCTTATTGTACAGGAATACGGCTGTGACAAAACATTGTCACAGCCGTATTTTATTTTACTATTTTTTTATACTTCATTGAGGAAGTGAAAATATGGCCGATGCTACCTCGGAAAAGAAACTTGTTTATGAACTGAACGAACAGGAAAAGCGTCTGATCCAAATGATTCGGGAGATGAAATTCGGTGAACTGCATCTCTACATATCAGAAGGAAAACCGGTTCGGGCTGAAGAAATCAAGAAAAGTATAAAATTTTAGTCATGAACTGACCGAACAACGGAGGTTCAGTATATACAGGACAAATTGAGTCCTGTATATACTGAGCCTCTTTTTTTGGCATTTAATAAAATCATATCAATGAGAGTCATGCGCGCTTGAATAAGCGTACAAGGGGGTGAGTCCGTGTTAACGCTATTAGGGATGTGCCGTGTTCGCCTTGTAGCAACATAAACGGGAATTGTAATCGAGAGGGAGACTAAAAAAGAAGGAGTGTTAGGATTAAATGGTCAGAAATAGTAAAACAGGGCATATTAAGAAGCTGTTAGCGATAATACTGGTAGTCGTATTATGCTGTGGTCTGCTGCCGGTGACGGCTTTAGCGGGAGCGAATGATGTTTCCGTTCAGGTCAGCTTAACGGATGGCGATGGTTTTGATATTCCCCGGCAGTCCCTTGCGGTATCTCCCGGGCTTGCGGGAAGCTACGGCTATACATATGCATCGGGCATAACGGAAAACGATGTCACTGTATTGGATGTGCTCGCCGCGGCACATGTTCAGCAATTTGGCGGTAACTCTGACGACGTGACATCAAATCTCACCGTTAACGCTTCGGGCTATATCACAAAAGTCTTTGGTCGGGAGACTGCAAACTTCGGCTTTTCCGTTAACGGTGCGCAACCCCACGACAATGTGCTCAGCGGTTCATACTACACAGGTTATTCGGCAAATGAGGCCATCGTTCACACCGGCGACTGTATTGAGTTTTACTTTTATCGGGATTCTACATGCCTTGACTATTATTCCTGGTTTGAGCAGAACGGCACAAAAACAGAAGCTGTCACCGTTAATACAAATGAAAATTTTACGTTGGCACTGCGGGGCTATTCAATTGGCTGGTACGGCTGCTCCACATATGAAATCCGCGATTCGGTGACGGTGTATATGGTAGATGCTCAAGTAGGAACAGTCGACAATACCGGCAGCATTACCACCATCCCTGATGCAACCGTAGATACAGACGGAAATGTTACGCTATCCTTCCCGACGGCGGGCACCTATATTCTGACAGCGACCGGCGAGGAAGTCGGCGACTCCGCGCTGCCCATTATTCCGCCCAGATGTGTTGTCACGGTCAATGAAGCTGCGCCGGCGATACCGTCAATGATAAACCTCTCAACCATTACGGACAACGTTACGATCACGAACGGCGGTACATATACCATAACAGGCTCAACGACACTGTATAAGATAACTGTTGATACTGCGTCCGCCTCGGATAAGACCGTCAATCTGACGCTTGATAACGCAAATATATCGCTGCCTACTGATTATGCAACGTCCGGTGATAAGGCGTTATTAATAACAGGCGGGGCTGCTGTCAATATGACGGTGAAGAATGGCACAGTCAATACGATCGCGAATATATGCTCCGCCTCCACAAACGGCACAGACGGATACGGGATCTATCTGGATTCTGGAACAACGCTTAACATCGGCGGAACAGGCACATTGAATGTAGCCGGGAGCCACACAGCCCTGTACGCGTTTACCGGGAGTCAGGTAACCCTTAACGATGCCGCAGTCACTATTTCCTCATCAGAAAGCGGTAAAAATCAATCATGTATTGCCTTGAATGGGAGCACCTTCGCCGTAAACGGCGGCAGCCTTAATGTGCTGATACCCGAGAAGACGGTACTCATGCAATCATATGGTATTTATATCACGTCAGGAGCTTCCTATATACAAAATGGCGGCGATGTGCGCGTTATTAACAAATCTGCCGGTGTTTCCTCTATTTACTATGGGATCAATAACTCGGGTACCCTGACGCTGAACGGCGGTTCTTTGTTTGCCTTTGGGAGGGCACGCGGTGTCAGCCTCGGCAACAATGCCGTCATGAGCATTGGTGAAAACGCGGTTTTCTTAGCCGCAGCAGGTGATAAAGGTACGAGCAGCTCACGGGCGGGCATCGGATTTGCTACAGGTTCCTCAATTGATACAAGCAGCGGCAAAGGTGCCATCAACCTGAAGCTGGACAGCGGCAGTACAATCATAGCCGCTACAGATCTGACCTTAATGCATAAAACAGCAGGCGGTTCTATAAATGAAATTACCGTTGCGCTTCCTATGGACACCTATTGCCTGGCTTTTTCGGCCAAGAAGAACGATGTTTATTTCGTTTCCGCAGGTACGCAATATATTGCAGCCGTGGATGGCGAAACAACTAAAACGGCGTTTGGAATTGACGAAATCGTCGCACAGCCGGCCAAGACGGACGCCTCCGTCATCTCTCTTCCGGCGTCCTTCACGGTAAGTGCGGCGGGAAATATCACGACGCTCAAAACGGGTAGTGCCGTTCAGCTTGCCATATCGCCAAGCTTTGACGTCGACTGGAAAACGAGTGACTCTGCGGTCGCGACAGTAAATGGCAGCGGCGTCGTGACAGCCGTATCCGACGGTTCTGCGACAATAACAGCCAATTGCCTGGGCGTCACGGGTACAATCGATTTGACTGTTACGGAGCCGGTCAATCCGCGCACGTTTATGCTGACGGTCACTGAGCCGGGTGTAACGGTCGTCATTTCCGACGGAAGCCTGACGTATAGTCCGGACTCCGTCAGCAACGGTGTCTATACCTATAAGCTTGAGGACGGCAACTACACATATGCTATTTCCAAGACGGGGCTTCAGACAAAAACCGGTTCATTTACCGTCTCTGCGAGTGGCGATAACAACATAACTGTTCAAATGTCTTATAGTGTAAGCTTTGAGCTTATCGCGGGTAGCGGCATAACAAACGTTGACGGTGCGGTCATCGCGGTTCTGGACAGCACAAACCAGCCTGTCACCGGAACCGACGGGCAGTATACAGGACTAAACGGCAGCTATACATATACAATAACGCTTAATGGCTGCTATACGGCCTCGGGCGCGTTTGATACCAACGGCACGATCAGAGTAACCCTGAATAAAGACCGCAGTGCTTCCTCGACCGCAGATTGGGCTGGCGCTTATAATCACGAAGGCGGTAATGCCATTGTGGCGGACGCTCTGCCGACAAGCGCCGATCAGATCTATGAAAACTGGTCAACTATGGTCGGCACGGAGGACAGTTTTGGCGGGGCATATGCGGGTACGTCCATTATTGTGGACGGCTCCCTGTATATTACCGGCAACGGGTATCTGAATAAAATAGATACGCAAACGGGTGAAATTACAGCACATACGCCGGCCGGAACGACAAGCTTTGTTTATGACTACCTTGCATACGGCGACGGGATGATTTTCTTGGCCGGTTCAACGTTCATTTCAGCTTATGACGCTTCCACGTTGACTTTTCTTTGGAGAACGACCGTTGGCGGGCAGCACAGCAATCAGGTTGACGGGGGCCTGAACAGTAAGGGCACCACCAACTGCTTCCGCCCGATCGTATATAGCGACGGATATGTCTTCTGCGGCAGAAACGCCTTTAAGACGACCAGCTTTGAGGTGGATGAGAACGGTTATAATAAGCCGGCCTGGAGCATTGACGACGAATTTAACTGGAACTCCGGCGCTATAGTCGGCGACTTCTATTACGTCGCATCCGTGCACACGCTGTACGCCGTCAATATCAAGACAGGTGACATCGCTGACACCTGGCAGTTTGCCAGCGGCAAAAACGTCTATACCTGGGGCGGTGTCGCCTATAGCACTGAAACGCAGCGGCTGTACTGGACCTCTTACAGCGGCGCGTACCTGTATTCCATAAAGATCAACCCGGAGACGGGCACTCTCATCAAGGGCAGCTCGCCAGTTGCAGATAAGCCGTGCGCTGTGACGATCAGTCAGGAGAGCATATGTACTCCCGTTATATTCAACAATAGAGTGTATGTCGTCGGGCAGTCGGGTAATGTCGATGTTCTGAAAGCTACACCTAATGACCAGGGCGTTCTGGAGACGATCTACGTACTGAACACTCCTGAGAAGGAGAAAACCCAGAGCACGCCGATTCTGTGTACGAAATACGCAACCGCAGAAAATAACTATACCGTCTATTTATACTTCCAGGGCTATACAAGGCCGGCTCCGATCTATGTCATGGAGGATTCAGCGTCGGTAACGTCAGCAGGGCAGGCGAAAATCAGCGCCCTGGCAACGCCTTCAAAGAGTCAGTTTGCCTATGAGCAGTTCGCTTTTGACAACAACGGAAGACTCTATTTCTTCAACGAATCCGGGTACCTCTTCTGCTTTGACACGCTCAGTGCGATGACCCCCGAAAAGGTGACCGCTTTAATCAACGCTTTACCCGCAGCCGGACAGGTCAAGCTGACGGACGAAGCTCAGATTGAAAATGCAAGAACAGCATACAACAGTCTAACAGAACAGCAAAAAGCCTCTTTTGAAAACTCGGTCTATAAAAAACTGACTGATGCCGAGTCGGCTTTGGAAGAACTGATCAACAATAACAACCAACCTAAGACTGATATCAACGTATCTTTTACCTTGCTAGGAACGACTGCAGACGGAGAAAACGGTACCGTCAACACGCTCAGATCAGGAAATTTGACAACGTGGATATCAAAGCAAACCGTTACTGTTAAATCGGGCTCCAGTGTCGGAGATGTGTTTAAACAGATTTTAGATCAGAATGGCTACACATATGTCGGCCTTGGCGGCGGCTATATCCGGAGTATCACCACTCCGGCAGGCTTGACGCTGGCCGAGTTTACAAACGGTCCTCTATCCGGTTGGATGTATACGGTCAACGGCACACACCCCAACATCGGCCTGAACGACTATGCCCTGTCTGACGGTGATGTTATCGTCTGGCATTATACCGACGATAACACCCAGGAGGAAGGTAGTGAGAAATGGAATGATTCCGGGAGCGGTTCCACTGGCACCACGGGTGATACAACGATCTCGCCAACTGCGACTGCCAGCGGCGGTGTGGCCGGTGTCAGCCTGTCGCTGGCGGATATCAAAAACGCCCTTGTCAACGCAAAAACAAGCGGAGCGCCTATAATCATTGCGCCTACGGTAAGCGGTACAGCAAATAAAGTTTCTGTAGCGCTGTCGTATGATGCTATAAGCGCAGTGGCTGGGCAGACAAACTCCGACCTTCAGGTTCAAACCGGTGTCGGCAATGTGACGCTACCGAACACAGTGCTCGATTCCATTGTCTCCCAGGCAGGAGGCGGTACAGTCACGGTAAGCCTCAACATAGTGGATACGACAACGCTGACCGCTGATCAGCAAAAGGCCGTCAACGGAAGCACGGTTTATGACATCTCCGTCTTGAGCGGCAGCAGTAAAATCTCGACCTTTGGCGGCAGTAGCATCACTATTTCCCTGCCGTATACATTGAAATCCGGCGAGGACACATCCGGGGTAACGGTTTGGTACATGGATGATTCAGGCAAACTCCAGCAGATGACGGCCACTTATGACAAGACGACAGGTTTGGCGACTTTTACGACAACGCACTTATCTTACTATGTCGTAGGCTATACGGCCGCTTGGATAAACCCGTTTGCCGACGTGAGATCCACCGACTGGTTCTACGACGCCGTGAAATATGTCTCCCGAAACAGCCTCATGAACGGCACGTCATTGACGACTTTTGAGCCGAACAGCAATATGACGCGCGCTATGCTGGTGACGGTGCTCTATCGGCTGGAGGGCAGCCCGGACGCCTCCGGCGGGAGCGCCTTTGCCGACGTAAAGGACGGGGAGTGGTATGCCGACGCGGTCGCGTGGGCGAGCTCAAACGGCATAGTCTCCGGGTACGGCGGCGGGATCTTTGGTACTAACGACAGCATCACGCGGGAGCAGCTGTCGGCAATATTGCACCGCTACGTACAGTACAAGGGTTGCGACACGTCGAAGTCTGCGGAACTGACGAAATTTGCCGACGCGCCAAGCGTCAGCGAATGGGCGGCAGACGCCATAAAATGGGCCGTCGCCGAGGGGCTTATCACAGGCACGACGGAAACGACGCTCGATCCGAAAGGCGCTGCCACGCGCGCGCAGGTCGCGGCAATACTGATGCGTTTTGCCGAAAACATTGCGAAATAGCTCTTTAAGCTGACGGCGCAGGGGACAAATTTAGAACGATTTAAGAGGGTGAAATATGAAAACGGCAAAAAAGGCGAGAGCAAAAAGAAGGGTTCTGTCCATGCTGCTTGTCCTGATGATAGCGGCCGGCACTGCTGGCCAGGCAAAGGCAGCCGAAGCGGCGGAGCTTAAAAACTGTATCGATAAAACGGCGTCGTATATTCTGAAAACTGCGCCGAATCCGCAGGTGGGCTCTATCGGCGGCGAGTGGGCAGTGCTGGGCTTGGCCCGAAGCGGATACAACGTGCCGGATGCATATTATCAAAGCTATTACGCCACGGTGGAAGCTTACGTCGAGGCCTGCAAGGGCATTCTGCATGACAAGAAATACACGGAATATTCCCGCGTAATCGTCGCGCTAAGCGCCATTGGCAAAGACCCTATGAATGTGGCCGGTTACAACCTGCTCACACCCCTGGGCGACTATGATAAGACAATCTGGCAGGGGCTCAATGGGCCGATCTGGGCGCTTATCGCACTGGATTCCGGGAGCTACGCCATGCCGAAGAATCCCGGGGCCAAAACGCAGGCTACGCGTCAGATGTACGTGGATTGTATCCTCTCCTGCCAGCTTGCCGACGGCGGCTGGTCCCTCACCGGCAAGGGAAGGAGCTCCGAAGCTTCCGATCCCGACATCACAGGCATGGCGCTCCAGGCGCTGGCAAAGTACACGGGAAACGAAGCCGTCAAAACGGCTGTGGACAAGGCGCTGGCCTGCCTGTCGGGCATGCAGGAGATGAAGGGATTCGAGGGCGAGCCCATAGCGGTGGCGCTGCATGCCAACG
>CAZVLO010000066.1:0-5797 GCA_964628265.1 uncultured Papillibacter sp. | reverse complement strand
GCTGGACGATCCCCGCTTTGTAAAAAACGGGAACACGCTGTTGGGCAATCTCCTGACATACCGCCAGTCCGACGGCAGCTTCAAGCATACCGCCGACGGCAGCGGCAACAGCCAAATGACGACGGAGCAGGGCTTTTACGGCCTTGTTGCGGCGCTGCGGGCGCTTGAGGGCAAGCCGAGCCTCTACCGCATGAGCGACGCAATCGACGTTGGAATCGGTACGCCGGTTGAAAAGGGCGCGGGTCTTGAGGGGAAAAACGCCGACGTCAAGGCCGTGGCCATCACCGCGCCGGGCACGACCTTCCCCGATATCGTTTTCAGCGACAATATCACCGCGATCGAGTCGCTGGCGGCCCGCGGCATCATAACCGGCATGGACGACGGCACGTTTTCGCCGGACAAGTCCATGACGAGGGCGCAGTTCGCCGCCATCGTCGTCCGCGCCCTCGGCCTGACGCCGAAGTCCGTCGAAGCGTTTTCGGACGTCCCCTCAACACAGTGGTACGCGTCATACGTAGGGACGGCCAATACCTACGGCATCGTGAACGGCCGGACGGCGGCAACCTTCGATCCTGACGGCACGATCACGCGGCAGGAGGCGGCAGTCATGGTCGCTCGGGCGGCCAAGCTCTGCGGCATGGACACGGATATGGACAGCGCCACGATCCGCGATACGCTGGCGCAGTTCGGCGACTACGTCACTGTTTCAACCTGGGCGCAGGGCGCCCTGGCTTTCTGCTACGAAGAGGGAATTCTGGACCAGTCCGACCTGAACATCGAGCCGACCGTCGCCGTTACCCGAGCCGAGGTCGCGCAGATGCTCTTCAATCTGCTGACGAAAGCCAACCTCATATAAGGAGGGCGCGCCATGTGGTGGAAAAAGCATAAATGGAAGGTCCTCCTTCCCGTCCTTGCGGCGGTTATCCTGGCGGGGGCGTTCTACCTCGGCGGGAACGCCCCCGGCGCGAAGGGATGGAACGTAGCCGCGCCCGTGTCTCCCGAGTCGTCACAGACTGTCATGGGAAACGTGACCGTGACTCCGGAGACGACGCCTTCGGACGATGCGGCTGCGCCGGATACGCAGGAGATATCAGCCGTGCCCTCTCCCTCCGATACGGCGGCGCCCGCGACGGAGCCGATGCAATCGGCCGAACCGTCAGCCGACCCCACGCCCGCAGGTTCGCCCGAGGCAACGCCGTCGCCCTCGCCTTCCGCACAGCCGGAAGCAAGCCCGATTCCAACCATGGAGATCAATCCTGAAACGGGAAAAGACCGGTACCTTACAGACCCGGTGCCGTCGGGTAAGCCGTTACCCGTGGAGCCCCAGGACGTGGTGATCGGCTCGACGGCCCATACCTGCACGCTGTCCATCTCCTGCGCGACCATCCTCGACAATATGGACCTGTGCGACCCGGAAAAGGCGGAGCTGGTGCCGGAGGACGGCTGGATATTAAAGCCGACCGCCGTCACCTTCTATGAGGGGGAGAGCGTGTTCAATGTCCTTCAGCGCACCTGCAAACAGTTAAAAATCCAAATGGAATTTGAAAACACGCCCATCTACAACTCCGCCTACATCGAGGGCATCCAGAACCTGTACGAGTTCGACGTAGGCGAGCTGTCCGGCTGGATGTACAAGGTCAACGAATGGTTCCCCAACTACGGCTGTTCACGGTATCAGCTCAAGGACGGAGACGCGATCGAATGGGTTTACACCTGCGATCTGGGCTACGATGTGGGCGGCGGCTACGCCACGGGCGGGTAACTCCCTGAAAAAATATGACGGCGGCGCGGTAAAGATAGCCGCGCCGCCTTGAAACGGACTGATCGATATCAAATACAGAGATACGTTTTCCTCTTACCATCCCCTCGTCAATTTTCTGTACTTCGGGCTGGTGCTGGTGTTCTCCATGTTTTTCATGCACCCGGTCTGCCTCGGCGTTTCGCTTGTGTCGGCGCTTGTGTACATCATCAATCTGCGCGGGCGGAAGGCCGTTCGCTTTTCGCTTTTGTTTATGCTTCCAATGGTGCTTCTGGCGGCGCTCGTCAATCCCGCCTTCAGCCACGCGGGCGCGACCATCCTCACCTATCTGCCCTCCGGCAATCCCCTGACGCTGGAGAGCATCTGCTACGGGCTCGCGGCGGCCGCCATGCTGGCGTCAGTCATGATCTGGTTCACCTGCTACAACGAGGTCATGACCTCCGACAAGTTCGTCTACCTGTTCGGGCGGATCATTCCGGCGCTGAGCCTGGCGCTGTCCATGACGCTGCGGTTTGTGCCCAAGTTTATCGATCAGATCAAGGTGGTGTCCGAGGCGCAGCGGTGCGCGGGGCGCGACGCTTCCGAAGGGAATCTTTTTCAGCGCGCCCGGAACGGCTTAACCGTCCTCTCCATCACGATCACCTGGAGCCTTGAAAACGCCATCGAGACGGCTGACAGCATGAAAAGCCGGGGCTACGGCCTGCCGGGCCGGACCGCTTTCTCTATCTACCGCTTCGACAGCCGGGACAGGGACGCGCTCCTGTGGCTTCTTTTCTGCGGCGCGTATCTGATTTCCGGCTGGGCGACGGGCGGCC
The DNA here is from genome assembly GCA_964628265.1 of uncultured Papillibacter sp. GTDB lineage: Bacteria > Bacillota > Clostridia > Oscillospirales > Oscillospiraceae > Sporobacter. Next base: position 3,223 of record CAZVLO010000066.1, on the reverse strand, counting down.
TGTATTTCCGGTACTACCCGACCATGAAGGGCGTCGCGCCGGGCGCGTTCCCGGTGAGCTTTATGCTCGTGTATCTGGCGCTGTGCCTGACGCCGGTATTTTTAAATGTAAGGGAGGGGCGGAAATGGACACGCTTGCAATCCGCAGCCTGAGCTTCTACTACCCGGAGCAGGCGGAAAAAGCGTTGGACGGCGTGAGCTTCTCCATTGCGCCGGGCCAGTTTGTGACCCTGTGCGGTCCCTCCGGCAGCGGAAAAACGACGCTCCTGCGGCAGCTGAAAACCGTTCTGGCGCCCCACGGTATTCGGACGGGGGAAATTTTGTTCGAGGGCGCGCCGCTGGACGGCATCGACCAGCGGACGCAGTCGGCCCGCATCGGCTTTGTGCAGCAGTCGCCGGAAAACCAGATCGTCACCGACAAGGTGTGGCATGAGCTGGCCTTCGGGCTGGAGAGCCTGGGGTACGACACCTCGACCATCCGGGGCCGCGTGGCGGAGATGGCCAGCTTCTTCGGTATCCAGGCCTGGTTCTACAAGAATGTGACGGAGCTCTCCGGCGGGCAGAAGCAATTGCTGAATCTCGCCTCCATCATGGCGATGCAGCCGTCCGTTCTCATCCTGGACGAGCCAACGAGCCAATTAGACCCCATTGCCGCCTCGGACTTCCTTGCCACGCTGGGAAAAATCAATAGGGAGCTGGGCACGACGATTCTTTTGACGGAGCACCGGCTGGAGGAGGTCTTCCCGCTGTCCGACCGGGTGCTGGTCATGGACGGGGGACGCCTCGTCGCGGACGGGACGCCCCGGGACGTGGGAGAGACGCTGCGGAGCGCCGGTCACGGCATGTTTCTGGCGATGCCCACGGCCATGCGCGTCTGGGCGGCAGTGCCGAACGGCGCGCCCTGCCCCGTCACCGTCCGGGACGGGCGCGATTGGCTGACCGGTTTTGCGGCGGAGCACGAGCTGTCTCATGAGACGCGCCCGGAGCCGCCCGCCCCGTCCGGGGAGCCCGTTATCGAGCTGGAGGACGTGTGGTTCAAATACGACAGGGACCTGCCGGACGTTGTGAGGGGGCTTTCCCTGACGGTGCGCAAGGGCGAATTCCTCGCCGTGCTGGGCGGAAACGGCACGGGCAAGACCACAACGCTCAGGGTGATCGCCGGACTGCGCAAGGCGTATCGCGGCGCGGTGAAAACGTCTGGGACAGTAGGCGTCCTGCCGCAGAATCCGCAGGCGCTGTTCGTGAAAAAAACTGTGCGGGAAAACCTGTACGAGAGCTTCCGGGACCGGAGGCTGACGCAGGCGGAAAAGGATGAAAAGGTCGCCCGCACAGTGGCGCTCTGCCGGTTGGAGGAACTGCTCGACCGCCATCCCTACGACCTGTCGGGCGGAGAGCAGCAGCGTGCGGCGCTGGCTAAGACGCTCCTGCCGGACCCGGACATACTCCTGCTGGACGAGCCGACCAAGGGCCTGGACGCGGAGTTCAAGCGGGTTTTCGCCGTCATACTAAAAACGCTCCAAAGGCGCGGGGTCACGGTTCTCATGGTCAGCCACGACGTGGAGTTCTGCGCCGAGCACGCCGAACTCCACGTCGGCCAACCGCATGGCGCGGGGCATCCGCCCCAATGCTGTGACCGCCGGGGATATTATTCTGGCCTGCGGCGGCGACGCGCCGCCGGCTCCGGAGCTGCCGGAGGACGCGCCTCCCCCAGAAGTTTTATCTGACTCTGAGATGTCGAAAGCAACCGTGGCGGTACAAAAGCTCCCGACGTGGCGTAAGGCCATCGCCGCCGTCTCCGGACTTGTCGTTATCGCCGCGTTTATCAAGGCCCTCGGTGTGACGGATCTCACCAAGCTTTTAAACGCTTCCGGCATGACGTCCGACGCGGGCGGTTACGCGGTCATTTACATCACGCTGCTGGCAGCGCTTTTAGTTTTCACGTTGGCCGTGAGCCGCAAGGCTCCGCCGCCTGTGCGCCCCGCACAGGTGTCAAGAGAAAACAGGAAGCTTCCGAAGCGGACCGCGGCTGCGGCCGTGATGATCATGCTGCTTGTTCCCCTGACCATTTTCTTCGGTGCATATTATCTGGGCGACAGAAAGTACTACTTCATCGCTCTGCTCATATTGCTGGAAACGATGCTGCCCTTTGCGCTGGTGTTTGAGAGCCGGAAGCCCCAGGCGCGGGAGCTGGTGGTCATCGCGGCGCTGTGCGCCATCGGCGTGGCCGGGCGAGCGGCTTTCTTCATGCTGCCGGAGTTCAAGCCCGTTGTGGCCTTCGTCGTCATCTCGGGCGTTGCCTTCGGCGGCGAGACGGGCTTTCTTGTGGGCGCTATGACCATGCTCGTATCCAATATTATGTTCGGGCAGGGTCCATGGACGCCCTGGCAGATGTTCACCATGGGCATCGTCGGCTTCTTGGCGGGCGTCCTGTTCCGCAAGGGCCTCATCCGGCGCACGCGCCTGTCCCTGTGCATATTCGGCGCGTTTGCCTCCGTCGTCATCTACGGCGGCATCATGAATCCCGCCTCCGCGCTCATGTGGGCGCACGAGTTGAACTGGAAAATCCTCCTGACCTATTACCTCACCGGCTTTCCGTGGGACCTGGTGCGCGCGGCGGGAACCGTTTTCTTCCTGTGGTTCATGGCCGAGCCCATGCTGGAAAAGCTCGATAGGATCAAGGTCAAATACGGGTTAATGGAATAAGTCGGGCTAAAGGCGCAAAGGGGCTGGACCTTACCGTAAATGCATCGGCAGACATAATGGGGCTCAGTTCCCGATTCAATAAAAAAGTGATTTTCCAGAAGGGCTTAGGCATAGTGTCAACGCCGGAAGACTGTCTCCGGCGAGCACGACCACCAGAGCGGAAATGGCGCAGGTGCTTTATAACCTGCTGGGCAGGTAAAAAGCATAAAATGAGCAAACAAGCCGCGGGATGATCAGATATCTCGCGGTTTTTGTTTAATGGTATGAAAAAACCGCAGATTTTTGAGTTCTGCGGTTCATTTTAAAATGGTGGACCTGACGCGGATCGAACGCGCGACTTCCTGAATGCCATTCAGGTACTCTCCCAGCTGAGTTACAGGCCCATATTCATTTTTTCGTTTGATACGACATCCGTTTTGCCATTTTGCGGGGTAGTGCCTTTATCAACGTCAAGAGACCTCTTGAATGCCATTCTCGTTTCTACCAACTTTACCAGAAAAACGGGCCGGAAAAGGCCCGTT
>CAZVLO010000065.1:10317-15915 GCA_964628265.1 uncultured Papillibacter sp. | reverse complement strand
GATATTCTACGGCTGGGGCTTTTATTCAATGTCCGTTAATGCTGGTGCGGTACATTTTTTATGGGGGGCTTTTTTATTTGTCCCCGAAGCCGTTCGGATGGGTGCCGTGCCACTTCCATGCCGTTTCGATGATGGCTGCGATATCGGTATAGCGCGGGGACCAGCCCAGCAGTTGCCTTGCCTTTTGGCTTGAAGCCACAAGCGTCGCCGGGTCGCCCGCGCGCCTGGGCGCGTCCACGAACGGAATCTTATGCCCGACGACAGCGCCGGCGGCTTCAATGATTTCAAGATTTGTGAATCCCACGCCGTTGCCGAGGTTGACAGCCGCGCTTTCCCCGCCGCCCACCAGATACTCAACGGCCAAAACGTGCGCGCTTGCCAGGTCGGACACATGGACGTAATCCCGCACGCAGGTACCGTCTCTTGTATCGTAATCCCTGCCAAATAGACTGAGGTGAGGCCGCTTACCCATAGCCGTCTGGAGGACAATCGGGATCAGGTGCGTTTCGGGATTATGATCTTCTCCGATGCTCCCGTCGGACAGTGCGCCGCAGGCATTGAAGTAACGCAGAGCCACTGACTTGACACCGTGGGCGATATCCGTCCATTTCAGCATCTGTTCCATGGCCAGCTTCGTCGCGCCGTAGGTGTTCGTCGGATTCGTTGGGTCGGTTTCCTGAATCGGAATGTGCACAGGCTCGCCATATACGGCAGCCGTGGAAGAAAACACTATTTTTTGAATGTCATGCGCCGTCATTGCCGACAGGAGCGACCTCGTCCCGCCTACATTATTGTCGTAGTATTTCAGCGGATTTGCCATGCTCTCCGGAACAAGAGAATACGCGGCGAAATGGACGACGGCGTCTATCCTCTCCCCCGTAAAAATTCTGTCCAAAAATGTTCTGTCCCGGATATCACCGACATAGAGTCTGGCCTCAGGCGGAACAGCTTTTTTATGGCCTGTTTCCAAACTGTCTGCCACAACGACCTCATAACCCTTGTTAAGCAGCTCAACAACCGTATGCGAACCTATATAACCCGCGCCGCCTGTCAATAAAATTTTCATAAAAACCTCCGGTGTACTCATGCGAATTTGTGATAACAATGGCAATTAGAAATTTATGTCATTATATCACATATGCCCTGCAAGAGCAATCCTGCAGCAACAACTCTGTCATTCGTTCAATCAGGAGGGATTATCGTCATAAATCATATAAAACAGTCAATCCTAAAAGAAGACTTTTAAAAGAGGTGATTCTCAACGAGCCAAAAACATGTCGGAAGCCAGAGCGTCAGCTTCCCAAACCCGCCGTCAATTGCAGGGAGCGCATGCATTGTCGGAAGAAAAGAAGGTGAGGGTCCACTGCGCGACAGCTTTGACTATATCAATGACGATTCGTATTTCGGTGAAAAAACATGGGAGAAAGCCGAGAGCACCATGCAGAAAATGACGCTGAACAAAGCGCTGGAGAAAGCAGCCCTGCCGCTGTCGGCCGTTGAATTTATATTCGCCGGCGATCCGTTGAACCAATGCATCGGCTCGGCGTTTTCGATGCGGGATATGAATATCCCGTTTTTCGGCCTGTACGGCGCCTGCTCCACAATGTCGGAGAGCCTGGCTCTCGCGGCCATGACCATTGACGGCGGTTTTGCTGACTGCACCGCCGCCATCACATCCTCACATTTCTGCAGCGCGGAACGCCAGTTCCGCTTTCCACTGGAATACGGCGGCCAGCGCACGCCGACAGCCCAGTGGACCGTAACGGGCTCGGGCGCCGTCATCCTGACAGCTGACGGGCCGGGACCGTATATCAAGCATGTAACGGGCGGCAAAATCGTCGACCATGGCATCAAGGACCAGAACAATATGGGCGCAGCCATGGCACCGGCGGCCTACAGCACCCTCAGCGCGCATTTTAGCGATCTTGCGCTGAAGCCGTCGGATTACGATTTGATCGTCACCGGTGACCTGGGTATGCTGGGCGCCGATATCCTTATTGATTTTTTTAAAAACGACGGCATTGACCTGTCCCACAATTATAACGACTGCGGACTGATGATCTACTCCCGCGATGAACAGGATGTCCATGCCGGCGGCTCCGGCTGCGGCTGCTCGGCAAGCGTTCTGGCCGGGCATCTGCTGGATGGTATGCGCGCGGGACGATGGCACAAAATCCTGTTTGCCGCCACAGGCGCCCTTCTTTCGCCGATCTCGACACAGCAGGGTGAGAGCATCCCCTGTATCTGCACCGCCGTATCGATATCAACGATTAAATAAAGAGAGGGTCAAAAATGGGTGTTTTTTGGGAATATGTAAAAGCGTTTGCCGTCGGCGGCGTGTTCTGCCTGATCGGTCAGATCATCATCGACAAGACAAAGCTGACGCCTGCGCGCATACTGACGTCATATGTGGTCGCGGGCGTCATTCTGGGAGCTATTGGTCTTTACAAGCCTCTCGCGGACTGGGCGGGTGCAGGAGCGACTGTGCCGCTCACCGGTTTCGGCTATCTTCTGTCAGAAGGTGTAAAAAAAGCCGTTGACGAAAAGGGCGTCATCGGCATATTTACCGGTGGCTTCACCGCCGCTGCCGGCGGTATCGCGGCCGCCGTCTTCTTCGGATATTTAATCGCACTCATCTCCAAGCCGGGTGACAAAAGCTGACAATGGTAGGTTGTAACGCGCCAAACCGACACACCGGGCGGATATTGAATCCGCCCCTGCACCGCCTTGCGGATCAACCGGTGTCATCCCGTCAGTCTGTGCCCCTCCCGGCAGGGCAAGGGCTCTGCCCTTGCCCTACATATTTATACCGGCAAATCTAGATATGCTCATGCTTGATGCGGTTGTCGACGGCATATTTTTCGGCGGCAGACCCCGGGACGACGCCCAGCGTAATGCCCCGGCGGGAATAAAAGGCCGTGTCGCCGATACTGGAAACCTTTTCGGGTATATCCAGGCGATTGAGCCGGATGCAGTCATAAAACGCGCTCTCCCCGATACTGGTGACATTTTCGCCGATGGTGACGCTTTTCAAATGCTCGCACAGACGGAACGCCCAGCCTTCGATATTGACGACGCCGTCGCCGATAACGACGCATTCAAGCTTCTTGCAGCCGTAAAAACAATCGTTGCCGATCCTTTTTAGCGTACTTCTGGGGATACTTACTGATCTCAGGTTCAGGCAGTTCCTGAAGGCGCCCATTCCAAAGGAAACGACGTTTTCCGGCAGCTCGATATATTCAAGGTCGGTTATAAACGCGAAAGCGTAATTGCCTATGTATCTCAGGTTTTTCGAGAGCTTCATCTCCCGGATGGTCTGACAGCCCCTGAATGCGCCGTGGTAGACCGTCGTGACAGTGTCCGGCATCGTGATACTGGTGAACTTTACGCGCCAGGCCAGCGCAAAGCAGTCCAGACCGATGTGGGTTACCGGCAGACGATCCAGCTCGGCGGGGATTTCAATGATCTTTTTAAGACCGATGTATTTAACGAGCTCCACATGGTCCTCATAGACGTTATAAAGATATTCGTTGTTTTTCCTCGACAGCGTCACTTCGGTCGAAACACCGGTCTGGGTCTCCTCAAAATACGGGTCGTAAGCCTTCAAATCAAAGCGGGATCGCTTCAAATACGGAATATTGGTAAGGACGACGGTGACGGGACCCTCCGAGCCGTCCGACAGGACGGACGCCTGATCCGCTTCGACGGTTTTCGTCTCGATTTCGTGGGCTGCTATTTCCATCAGCGACGCGTATTCGTCTGCCAAGCTCGAAAAATCCTTGACGGCGTTCCCATATCCTTCCAGCTCTTCAACCAGGTCCGTCTGAATATCATTATCCCACAGCCTCTGCAGATTTTCGATCTCATGCCGGATCTTGCGGCTGTTATAATCGTACTGGGTTATAATAGCGCGCATATTAAGCGCCCCGTTTGTCAAGGCTTTTGGATCAAGTCGCCCGTTATTACCGGCATTAGGATTCTTAATCCCGACTTTGGATAGCAGTCTCCAAACAAAACTTACAGTTTCCTCTTTCTTTTCTGCCGGTATGGCGAAAGGGCTGTATTCCTCCGTTTTGTCCCGATATTCCTTCAGGTCCGGAATGTACGGCAAAGTCACTCGGACAGACTCGTCCTCTTCCGGTTCGGGGTGTTGGACGGTGGCTCTGTTTTGCTCCAGGATCTCCGAAGCCAGATCAAGAAATACCGCAAAGTTATCCACATGACCGGAATATTCGGTAATCAGGCCGTACAGGCTGTCCAGCTCAGCGACAAAGGAGGTCTGGATATCGTTCTGCCACAGGAGCAACAGCTCTCCCACCAGATAACGCATTTTTTGAACATAGAAATCGTACCGGCTTCTGATCTCCCGCAATTCGCCAGCCTTCGTCTTCAGGTACTCCGCGGAGAATTTAATCTTTGTCTCTTCGTACGGGTTTTGCATGCCAAGCTTCATCTTCATCTTGACGACAGCATAATGCGCTTTGAGATTCGGTTCCGCTTTTTGGTTGCTGAGGCTGAATAAATCTGAAATTGAGGGCATGTCGGCACTCCTTTTCCTTATATATGCTGTACAGGTTTTTTATGTTAAATCCACTATAAGATGCGCGCCGCTTTTCGTCAATACTTATTCCGGAACCGGCGGTAGAAAACTGGCATGAGCTCAAGTCAATGTTTCATATGGTGCTGCTGGAGAAAAACATTATGCATCAGTGAGCTGGGTTAATCCTTTATTTGCCTCGTAGGGGCAGCCCTTGTGTCTGCCCTCCATGGTACGCGCAAATACGCAAAAAGGGCGGACACGAGGTCCGCCCCTACTGCACGTTCTTGCTTTATACGCCGGCTTCTTCCGGTTCTCTGATTTCCGCGTTGGCAATGAGCTCGATCTTACCGTCCGACACGGTGACGGTGACCTTGTCGCCTTCCTTGATGGTGCCTTCGAGAATCTTCTCGGCGGCGGCATCCTCAACAGCGTTTTGGATAGCACGTCGGAGGGGTCTGGCGCCGTATACGGGGTCGAAGCCTTTTTCGGCCAGCAGCTCGATGGCCGCGTCGTCGGCGGTCATATCGATACCCATCGTCTTGACACGGGCGATGACGATCTGCAGCATCTTCGCGCTGATCTCACGGATGTTCTCACGGCTGAGCTGATGGAAAACGATTGTCTCGTCCACTCTGTTCAGGAATTCCGGTTTGAAGGTACGCTTGAGCTCTTCCATAACGGCGCTCTTGATGTTTGCGAAATCCCGCGCCTCCTCGTTGTTGCTGACGGGCGCAAAACCGAGCTTCTTCTGCTTGTCGGTGATATTGCGGGCTCCGACGTTGGACGTCATGACAATGATGGTGTTCTTGAAATCCACGCGGCGGCCCTGTGAGTCGGTCAATATGCCGTCCTCCATGATCTGGAGCAAGATGTTGAAAACGTCCTCGTGGGCTTTTTCGATCTCATCAAACAGGAGGACCGAGTACGGGCGGCGGCGAACCTTTTCCGTCAGCTGACCGCCCTCGTCGTAACCCACGTAACCCGGCGGCGAGCCGATGAGCTTGGACACGGTGTGCTTTTCCATATATTCTGACATATCAACGCGCAGCATGGCGTTC
>CAZVLO010000065.1:9599-10307 GCA_964628265.1 uncultured Papillibacter sp. | reverse complement strand
GCTGCCAAAGAGCAGCTTTGCCAGCGCTTTGGTCAGCTCTGTCTTACCCACGCCCGTGGGTCCCAGGAACAGGAAGGAGCCGATGGGCCGCTTCGGGTCCTTAAGACCCACACGTCCGCGCCGGATTGCCTTGGCGACAGCCGATACAGCCTCATTCTGGCCGACAACACGCTTATGGAGAACTGATTCCATCTTTAAAAGACGTTCGCTCTCGTCCTCGGTAATGCTGGTTACGGGAATACCAGTCCAGACGGAGACGACTGCCGCGATGTCCTCGGAGCCGACACTGCCCCGGTCGCCGGTACGGATGTCTTCCCAGTTTTTCCGAGCTTTCTCAATCTCCTCGTCCAACCACCTCTCCCGGTCGCGCAGACCCGCCGCGCGCTCGAAGTCCTGGCTTTTGACGGCGGCCTCCTTCTCAGTGGCCAGTGCCTCCTTCTTTGCTTCCAGCTCCTTCAGGTCGGGCGGGAGCTTCAGATTTTCCATTCGAACCCGTGACGCCGCTTCATCCACCAGATCGATGGCCTTATCTGGCAGGTATCTGTCATTTATATACCGTCCGGACAATTTAACTGCAGCTTCGATAGCCTCGTCTGTGATTTTCAGCTTATGGTGCGCTTCATATCTGTCGCGCAGCCCTTTTAAAATGAGAACAGATTCCTCCGGCGTGGGCTCATTGACCGTGACCGGCTGGAAGCGCCGCTCCAG
>CAZVLO010000065.1:8666-9589 GCA_964628265.1 uncultured Papillibacter sp. | reverse complement strand
CCGCGTCCTTTTCCACATACTTTCTGTATTCGTTCAGTGTCGTCGCGCCGATAACCTGTATCTCGCCGCGGCCCAGCGCCGGCTTGATGATGTTGGCGGCGTCGATAGCGCCTTCAGCGGCGCCCGCTCCGATGATTGTATGCATCTCGTCAATAAACAGGACAACGTCGCCGGCTTTAATGACCTCGTCGATTGCTGCCTTTATGCGCTCTTCAAAATCGCCCCTATATTTGGTGCCGGCGACCATCCCCGTCAGATCAAGGGAGACGACGCGCTTGTCCTTGAGCATTTCGGGGACATCGCCCGAAACAACGCGCTGTGCCAGCCCTTCGGCGATGGCCGTTTTCCCGACGCCGGACTCACCGATCAGCACCGGATTATTCTTCGTGCGCCGGGATAGAATCTGGATGACACGCTGAATTTCGTTATCGCGCCCGATCACAGGGTCCAGCGCGCTGCTGCGCGCCATCTCCGTCAGATCCCTGGAAAACTGATCCAGCGTCTTTGTCTCTGATTTCTTTGATTTACCGACTGTTGCAGACTGGCGGGGCTTATACTCGTTGCTGCCGAATATATTGAGTATATCGGTGTACATCCTGTTCAGGTCGACGCCCGTCGAGATGATGAGCTTGGCCGCGACACTGTCGTATTCCCGGAGTATCCCCATCAAAAGATGCTCTGTGCCGATGTAGTTGTGGCCGAGCCTGTTGGCTTCCGTCACTGCCAGCTCTATCACGCGCTTGGCCCTGGGCGTCAGCCCCTGGGGCGGAATCTCACCCTGACCGCCGCGTCCAATGTTTTTGTCTATCAAATCCAGGATCAGGCGGCTCTCGAGCCCCGACTCGCGCAAAACCTTCGCCGCTACGCCTCCGCCTTCCCGCGCCAGACCCAATAAAATGTGCTCACTTCCGACGTAGCCGTGC
>CAZVLO010000065.1:6564-8656 GCA_964628265.1 uncultured Papillibacter sp. | reverse complement strand
CGCCTGAGCCAGATCGAGAACGCTCTTGGCCCGCTCTGTGAACCTGTCTTCAAATCTCATTGATATACCTCCTATACACAGTGGCCGGTATGAGGACCGGCCACATCATTTATCTGTATCTACATTTATCACCAGTTTCAGGTGACTTTATGAGTTTTCCCCGTTTTCAAGTTTTTTAATGCTGTCGCGGATGGCAGCTGCCTTTTCATAATCCTCGGCAATCGCCGCCTGATGCATCTGCTCGCGCAGAGCATTAATTTCACGGCGCTTTTGCATATCCGCATCGATTTCCGGCTTGATTTCAGCCTGATTCTCAGGCCGTTTACCGTTACCCTCCTGCACCGCATCCGGCGCTGCTATGTTTATTGCGGGGATAACAAACGTCGGAAACATCAGTCCATAGCCGCTGAACATTCTCCTGCTGGGCCAGCTGCCGAACAGGTCCCTGAAGATCCCCTCAAAGGACATATCCATTCCGGGCATCGGCCTTCCGGTAAAACCGAGTTTTGCCGCGCATTCGGCGCACAGCTGCTTTTCTGTAATACTCCCATTAATATTGGAGGTAAAGCGGAAATTGACTTCCTCTTTGCCGCAATTTTCACAATTCATGATTTTTCTCCTTTTCAATAAGGCTTCACCTATATATCTTTTCAGCCATATTTACATTATATTGATCAGCATATGCTTGTAGATGCTTGCCCGTATCGCATCCCGCATTGATGCGGGTGCCGGTTTAAGAGCGCTGTTACCCACAGCCGCCATAATCAGCTGTGCCTGGCACTTGTTGACGGCGTCATTCTGCAGCAGATTCGTTGTCAGCGCCGACGCCGTGTGCAGGTCCAGTTCATCTCCAACCGTGTTCACCGTATGCATAATCAGCCGTTCCGATTCCATCGCGACGCGTGTAATCCTTATGTATCCCCCGCCGCCGCGCCGGCTTTCGACGATATAACCGTGCTCCGGCGAAAAGCGCGTTGAAATCACGTAATTAATCTGGCTGGGTACGCATTTAAACATGTTCGCCAGCTCAGACCGCTGGAGCTCGGCACAGCCGTTCATTTCATCAATCGCATCACTGATAAACCCGGCGATCATATCGCTCATCCCCATTGTACATCACCTCAACCGTTTCTGACTTTGACTTTCTTTGACCTTATAATTCATATTACATCCATAGGTTATTTATCTCAACCCCAGATTTCGGTTTTGAAGCACCAATTACGTTCATAATTCATTTCTACCGCTTTATATCTCACGATATCTCAGAATTGCGCTGTCTTACGCCGTTTATTGATTCCACGCCACTGTTACCCTCTGTTTCCTCCAACGCCTGACTCCGGTTTGTAAAGCGGCCTTCATGCTCCCTGCTTTTCTGTCCGTGGTTTAATCCGGGGCAGTCGCCCCAGGGGCAGGATATGCTGTTCTTATCCATAATGACTCTCCTCTTGAAGCTTTATCGGCTTATGTTCCGGCTTAATAGGTTAGTATGTACAGATTCCCCGGGCAATATGCGTCAGAACTATTAAAAATTAAACTCTTGATTTTCTCTGCATACATGGTAAAATACTCATTGATTTATGTCTTCCTCACGAAAAAGAGGACTGGATATATAAAATGGAGGTATAATCATGGCACATAATATCAGCAGCGAGTGTGTTTCCTGCGGAGCCTGCGCGCCGAATTGCCCCGTCGAGGCCATTTCACCGGGTGACAGCACATATGTGATCGATCCCGATGCGTGTCTTGACTGCGGCGCCTGCGTCGATGTCTGCCCCATGGAAGCCATCTCCCCGCAGTAAACAGCTTACATAACAAAAATGCTGTCGTATGAGAAAATGCGCTGCCCTCGCTTTCAGCTTGGAAAGCCATTTTATCAGGGCAGCATTTTTTACATTGTACCCCCTGGCGGCAGAGGTGAAAAAATGATATATGACGAATTGTGGGCCGGCGGCCCTATATTCATACGGGATAGTGAGGCGTTCCGCCTGGGGACGGATTCTGTTCTGCTTTCCTCCTTCGCGTCAGGCAGGCATTCAAAGCGCGCCTGTGACCTGGGCTGCGGCGCGGGTATCATATCGGTGCTGCTGGCATG
>CAZVLO010000065.1:1063-6477 GCA_964628265.1 uncultured Papillibacter sp. | reverse complement strand
CCGGGATTACCTGGAGGCGGGTGCCTATGATCTCGTCGTATCAAACCCGCCGTATTATGCTGAAGGCCGTGGGAAATCGTCTGATAACGACGGCAGGGCTCACTCCCGGGAGGAGCGGACATGCACCATGGGTGATGTCTGCGCCGCCGCGTCATACCTGACACGTTGGGGTGGCCGGTTTGCCCTCGTCCACAAGCCGGAACGTCTGGCGGAAATCATCTGCACCCTCCGGGAATATGGCCTGGAGCCCAAGCGGCTCCGTTTTGTCCAGCACAAAGCGGAATCGGCACCCAGCCTGTTCCTCCTTGAGAGCCGCCGGGGCGGGAATCCGTCCCTGACGATTGAGCCGCCGCTGATATTGGCGGATGCGCACGGCAATGATACGGAAGAGGTCAAGAGTATATATCATCGGGGAATAGAAAAGGCTTCCCCCTTGGGGGAAGCTGTCGCCGAAGGCGACTGATGAGGGTACGCCGAAGGCGGTTGAACCGAGATCGCATGACGCGTCACAAGCTTCCCTCATCCGTCACGGCTTCGCCGTGCCACCTTCCCCCAGGGGAAGGCTTGAGTAGATTTGGAGGTGAATCATGGGCGGAATTCTATATCTTGTCGCGACACCCATCGGCAATCTGGGCGATATGACAAAACGGGCGGCGGATGTCCTGGCGAGCGTCGACTTTATCGCCGCCGAGGACACGCGAGTGACGCAGAAGCTCCTGAACCACCTGGGTATAAAAAAACCGACCATCAGCTATTACGCGCATAATCTCAGAGAACGCGGCGAAAAAATACGCGACCGCATTCTGTCCGGCGAGACATGCGCACTGGTCACCGACGCCGGAATGCCGGCAATCAGCGACCCGGGCGAGGATCTTGTCCGTCTGTGTGCGGACGAAGGCATCATGATATACGCCATCCCGGGCGCGTGCGCCGCCGTTGCGGCGCTGGCAGTCTCCGGTCTTCCTACGGGCCGCTTCACCTTTGAGGGCTTTCTCTCCACGGCCAAAAAAAGCCGGTTCGAGCACCTAGAGGAACTCAAAACAGAGAACCGTACGATGGTTTTCTACGAGGCTCCGCACAAGCTGCCGGCGACCCTCAGGGATATGCTGGAGGCCTTTGGTGACAGACGGATCTCGATCTCCCGGGAGATGACAAAAATCCACGAGGAGACGCTCCGCTGTACGCTCTCATCAGCCGTCCGGCATTTTGAGGAAACACCGCCGCGGGGTGAATTCGTCCTGATAATCGAGGGTACCGCCCGGCAAAGCTACCCCGGGCTCAGCCTTGAAGAGGCTCTCAACATGATCAGGGACTGCCGCGCCGACGGCCTGTCACTGAAGGACTCGGTCAAAAAATGCGCATCGCTGACCGGTTATCAAAAAAACGTCCTATACGATGCGGCGCTGAAGCAAAATCTTTGAATTTCTCAATACCAACAAAAAAATGGGCCTCTGTTAAACAACAGAGGCCCAATGCTTTTTTTCTTAACTCTTTTTCTTCAGTTCTTTCATACATGCCGCACAGATATTTTTACCCTTATAGTTGCTAACGCCCTTTACATTGCTGCAAAAAATACATGCCGGTTCATACTTTTTGAGGATTATTGAAGTCTCATCCACATAGATTTCCAAAGAGTCCTTCTCAGCAATGTCCAACGATCGGCGCAGTTCGATAGGTAGCACGATTCGTCCTAATTCATCGACTTTCCTAACGATACCCGTTGATTTCACTCAACCGCTTCCTTTCTCCACAATACTCGTTCTTCTCCTACCAGTACCTAAAACTGTAATTTTACGATACCACATATGTCCGTAATTGTCAATCGCTGTCGAACTTAATCAGCCGTTAAATTTTGCCTTTTTTTATCATAATCTACCACTGTTTCTTATATATTTCTATATGCGTTTACCAGTATTTCAGCATCGGAGGGAAGCCTGTGGCACTGGCCTGGATTTGGACAATCATGATCGTTGTATCAGTCATTTTCGGATTGCTCAGCGGCAACATCGACGCGGTGGGGAAAGCAGCCCTGGACGGTGCCGGCGCCGCTGTCACACTTTGTATCGGCATCTGCGGTGCCACCTGTCTCTGGACAGGCATCATGGAAATCATGCAGAGGAGCGGGCTGTCGGGCAGTCTCAAGTCCCTCTTTCTTCCGCTTCTGGCGCCGCTGTTCCCTTCTTCGCAAAAAAACAAGACCGCCATGGAGGCCTTATCGGCAAACGTTTCAGCTAACCTTTTAGGGCTCGGCAACGCGGCGACGCCTCTCGGCATCAAAGCCGCCTCTGAAATGTCAAAGTTGTCCAGGGGCGGCGTGGCGACGGACGATTTGTGTATGCTGGTTGTTATTAACACGGCTTCCATTCAATTGATACCGGCAACTGTTGCCGCCGTCAGGGCTGCATGCGGCGCGGCAAAGCCGTTTGATATCCTGCCCGCCGTTTGGCTCGCATCGGTCTCCGCTGTGGCTGCGGGCATCATAGCGGCTAAAGTGCTGAAGAGACTCTGGAGGGATTAATGTGGGTATCCTGTTCTCCATGATTGTGCCCGTCATCATCGGCTTTGTGGCTGTATTCGCCCTACATAAAAAAATCGACGTCTTTGACGCGCTGAAGACAGGTGCTTCCGATGGGCTGGTGGTGACTGCAAAAATACTCCCGGCTCTCGTGGCGCTGCTGACGGGCGTCTATATGCTGCGCGCGTCCGGCGCGCTGGACGCCCTGTGCTTTCTGTGCGAGCCGCTGTTCAGTCTTGTGGGAATACCGCCGGAGACGGCTTCCCTGATCTTCATTCGCCCTATCAGCGGCAGCGGCGCTCTTGCCGTGGGGAGCGAGCTCATCAAACAGTACGGACCCGACTCACTGATCGGCAGGACAGCCGCTGTGATGCTCGGGTCCTCGGAAACGACATTTTATGTCATCGCCGTCTACTTCGGTGCGGTGGGTATTAAAAAAACCCGTTACGCCATCCCCGCCGCCCTGTTCGCCGATATCACCGGCTTTCTTGTGGCAGCGCTGGCTGTCAGGCTGATGTACTGAGTCTATGTCAAGGCGATATGCTTGTCGGTTTCATCATCCAAAGAGCGCAGCGCGCGAGTCGCCTTATCGTACAGCTCGGCAAAGCAGGAGGTTTTTTCCTCCGAGACCGATATACCACAGCTGAAATCCAGGAATACCTCCTCTAGGAACTGAAAATATGCCGGGTTTCTAAGGAACTTTAGTATTTCTTCGCCCAGCGTTATCATCGCTTCATCCGACCCGGCGACAGGTACGAAAAGTGCCATCGTATGCTTTCCGTCATAACAGGTGAGATGATCGGAATCGTAGACCAGCATTATTTTGCCCGTAAACCCAACCAGCATATGCTTCATCATAATCCGCCCGTATTGTTCAAGCAGGTCGTCATGGTTTCTGATCGTAAAAAGCAAAACGGCGCATCTGTCCCTTCTCCCCTCCCTGCCGATAACCAAATCCGACAGCTTTGAAAACGTCTCAAACGTATACATACCTGTAACGGGGTCCTTGATTACCTTTTCCCCAGACTGCTCAAGCGCCTGCTCAAGGATTTTTCTGAACGTGATGTCGCGCGTTCTGATGAAAACATACATGTCACCGTCAATCTGGTCGATATGCATGGAGGCGATCATCAGATTCCATCTGATCGTGCGGTCATTGTCGCAGACCTGATATTCATGGACAATCTCTCCCCGGTCAGAATGGTCCGTTCTGAGGCTGTCGATGCAGAACTTTTTGCTGACCAGTTCCCGGTCGGCCGGATCAATTATCTGAGCAGTTCTGTAATCCAGAAGCTCAGAGTACGTCCCGATACGCACCCTGGCTTCCTCGGGGATATCTTCCGGCTTTAAAAATTCGAAGCTGTCTTCGGCGACGACGACTTTAATTATCGAGCGCACGTTTTCAGAATATTTCCTGAACTGCCTTTCGATGAGATCCACACGCAGAAGCGCGGCTGTTCGCGTTTCCATATCCTCATCGACACCCACGGCTTTGACAGGGTACCCGCGCTCATCATATACGGTAAAATAAGTAAGGCGTTCCAGGGTGTACTGTCCGTCTCTTTTCAGGGTCCGGATTATGGCACTGCCCTCCGGAATACCGGAATATATCTCATCATACATCCGCCGGTATTCATCGACGGAATCGGGGTGGATTACTCCGGCCGCAATAAGAGATTCCGGCATGTCCTCGATGGTGCTGAAGTCAATGCCGTATTTCGTAATGGTGGGATTTGTCACATACATCGTTCGGCTGGCGATATCGACCTCAAACGTGATGACGCGGCTGATTCTCAGCACCGTCTCAAGCTGCATTTTCTGCGCGCGGAAATTGTGCTCCGCCATTTTGAGATTTGTCACATCGGTTACAATAGCAATCAGGACGGGCTTGTCGCTGTCCTCATATTGAATTCGCACAGCCCGGATATGATGCCATTTTGTCTCACCGCTGTCCGTCAGCTTTCGGAATACGGCTTCCACCGGCTTACCGGATTCAGCACCCAATCTCAGCGTATTCTCAACCTGAGCGATATCGTCCTTATGGATAAAGTCAAATACCCTGTTGTCCGCCGCCTTGACGTCGCTATAGCTCAGTTGCATCAGCCTGATATAGCTGTTGCTTAAATAAATCGCCCTGATCTCATCGGCGATTTCCAGCAGCGCAATCCCGCCGTCGATGTTGTCAATGAGGGCCTGCAGCTGTATAAACGCGCCGTTCTCCCTGAGGACTGTCCCACTGCTTTCATCCGCTTCCCCGGGCTGTTCTTCACTTACGGCTTCTGCGAAACAGAAATACCGGTTTTTACCGTCGAGCTTTGCCCTGTACAGGGCTTCGTCGGCCTCTTTATACAGCGTCTCGAATGTCTTTCCGTCGCCGTTGTAGGCGGTTATTCCGACGCTGCCTGTGACCGTCACGGAGATGTCGCCATCGCTTGTTATGTATTCAAGAGCGGCTAATAGCTCCCACGCTTTTCTTCTGACAACGCTTTTCGCTGACGTATGCTTCATAAGAACAATGAACTCGTCGCCGCCCAGCCTGCCGACGATATCGATACTCCTGAATACGGCTTTGATTTTTGAAGCCGAAATCCTTAAAGCCTTGTCCCCTTCAAAATGGCCGAAGTTGTCGTTGATACCTTTAAAATTATCCAGATCAATCATCATCAGCGTATGGCAGTGATTGCAGCCTTCGGTGGAAAGGAACTGCGTAATTTGCCCGACAGCCGCTTCCCGGTTGAGAAGGCCGGTGAGCGCGTCGGTCTGCGCCTTCGCCCTCGGCCCGCTGATGGACGCCATCTGGTGGCTCAAGAAGGTTCCGGGGACGGAGACGAGCTGGGAGAGCTGGAAGGCACCGCTGCAGGAGATGGTGGAGTTCCAGTACACCCGCTGGGGGCGGTAC
>CAZVLO010000065.1:0-1053 GCA_964628265.1 uncultured Papillibacter sp. | reverse complement strand
CTTCGCCCTCAGCCCGCTGATTGCCTCGTCCCTCTCGCTTCTGGCTTGAGACGTCTCTTTTCGGCCAAAAAATAACTGCGTTGCAGCAATCAATATGCAGCAGACAAAAACCAGGGTCAATACGATAACGGCGTATGAGTCCGGCGGCACATGCTCCGACCAGCCCCGTAAAAGCCGGTAAAAGAGCATAAGCAGCGTTAACATCAAAGCAATCAGCGTACCCAGTATCACAAAACGCAGCCAGCTATGTCCTTTCTTCAACACCATCAGCTCCATATGCCTCTTTTTGCCAGGTTGTTGTACCATAAAACAGGCGGCAAGCAGAGATGTTCTGTTTGCCGCTGTGGTTTTCCAGGTAAACCTGTTATTAACCTCTGACTCGAACGGTGCATTTCCCGACAGCACCATCAACCGTGACTGTCAGCGTAGCCGAGCCTCTGCCAACCGCTGTAACTTTGCCGTCCGACGTGACCATGAACACTTCCTCATCGCTGCTCTCCCAAGTGGCTGTCTTGTCAGTCGTTTCGGGTATTGTCTTGAATCCCAGCGGCAGGGTTTCGGTTAATCTCATCGTAAAGTCATTTTCCGGAATTGGATTACCGGTATAAGTCACTATGACTTCCGCTATTTCAACCTCAGGGCTCTCAGAGGGTGTCGGTGTTTCCGGCGCGGTGGGCTCCGTGGTATCCTCAACATGTGTCACGTCGCTGTCATCCGGCAGAAACCCCCCGCTGTCCGTCTCAGCCGGCGGTACCGACGGGTCGCCGACCTCGCTTTCGGGCAGGGTTGTGAATATCAATATCATCGTCGCGGCAATCAAAAGAACCAGCAGCAATATGCCGATAATCATCTTTGCTTTTGCGTTTTCCGTATCGTCAGCGTGCTTACCGCGCTTACTGCGGCGCGCGCCGCAGTATGGGCAACGACTGCGGAACCCCGAATATCTGCGGTCACATCTTCCGCACTTTACTTCTGAAATGACAGCCATACAAATACTCCGTTTCTTCCGTTGTTCGGGTGCAGCGCCACAAAATGCGCCTTATCAAATATTAC
>CAZVLO010000064.1:412-16733 GCA_964628265.1 uncultured Papillibacter sp. | reverse complement strand
TCTACCCCGACATTCTGGAGAGCGGGCCCGTCAAATCCCATCACAATGTGGGCGGGCTGCCTGATGATTTACAATTTGAGCTGGTGGAGCCTGTAAAGCTCCTCTTTAAGGATGAAGTGCGCGTTGTGGGCAGGGCTCTTGGTCTGCCGGGCGGCATGGTGGATCGCCAGCCCTTCCCGGGCCCCGGCCTCGGTGTACGCTGTCTCGGCGCCATCACCCGTGACAGGCTGGAAGCCTTGCGGGAGTCTGATGCGATCCTGCGGGAGGAATTTGC
This sequence comes from uncultured Papillibacter sp., assembly GCA_964628265.1. GTDB lineage: Bacteria > Bacillota > Clostridia > Oscillospirales > Oscillospiraceae > Sporobacter. Next base: position 16,459 of record CAZVLO010000064.1, on the reverse strand, counting down.
AAAAAACGGGCTGGAGGGCAAGGTGTGGCAGTATTTCACGGTGGTTCCGGACTTCAAGTCCACCGGTGTGCGTGACGGCAAACGCAGCTACGAATGGCCCGTCGTCATCCGCGCCGTCAATACCCGTGACGCCATGACAGCCACCGTCGAGGATGTCCCATACGCGCTGCTGCAGCACATCACAGCCCGCATCACCGCGGAGGTCCCCGGCGTCAACCGCGTTTTATACGACCTCACGCCGAAGCCCACTGGCACCATCGAGTGGGAGTAATTAACGAAGCCCCGAAAGCCTTGATATCTCAGGACTTTCGGGGTATTTTTTCGCCATTTGATAGCAGATTGATAGCAGAAGCCCATTTTCGATTTACTCTGTTTACTTCCCCATAGCAGGTGGTTTGCAGGTAATCGGCCTTATTCTATAGAACGGCCTTGCTGACTTTTGTTAGTCGGCAAGGCCGTTTTTGCTTGTATGGAAAAGGTGCTTATTTCTTGTCTTTTAGGGCTTCTACGAGGTAATCGCTCAGCTCTTGGGAAGGAACCTTTACCCACCGCTGTGTGGTGTCAAATTCGGGGTATCTGTACCGCCATTGGTCATATTCCTCTTTGGTGATTTCCCCGGCGTCCAGCTTAGCTGCCTGCTCCTGCCAAGCACTAAGCATTCGCAGCATGTCATCATAGACTTTGCGATTGGCCTTATCCAGCCGCAGGCACAGCTCGCCGTCAATCTCGCCAACACGGAGGCCGCGCAAATCTTCCAGCGCAAACAGGGTGTGCATCAGGCCGATGTCGCTGTCAATTTCGGGGATATCCAGTGCCTTGGGCGATACATCAAGTTTATTCGCAAGTGCGGCGGTTAGATCGGCCTTCGGTGTCCGGGTGCCTGATTCATATTGCGCCATACGAACATCGGCGGTCTTTTCGGGAAAGCCCACCGCCATACCGAGAAATTTTTGTGTCATCCCGCGTAGATTGCGGAGGAAATGGATTCTTTCACCGATAGCCATACCTGCCAACTCCCATCGTTGTTCGTTGCACTGAGTATAGCATATATGTTTAAGAGGTGTCAATATAAACTTTAACAAAAAAGTTAAATATTTTCTCGCAAACCGCTTGACTTAAACAATAATGCTTAGTATAATGATAATGCATCCTAAGCGAATATGCTTAGTGAAATATCCGTCGCATGTCACGGTAATGGCATGTATCGCCCGGGCGAATCGGGAGGCGATTCAGAAAGTACCCCGACACGAAACCTGTGGCGTGGGCAGCCGCAGGACGCAGGGTAGCGCCTGCGGCATGTCCGAGATAAAACTAAAATCAGGAGGTATTCAATGGCAGGACAGATGTTTTTGCGAGTTGAGGAAGTGGCGGAGGAATTGGGCGTACCATTGATGTTCATACTTGCAGTTGTGTGGGTTCAGCAGCATGGGACGCTTATTGTTCCATTGATACTGGTTATTGCAGGTGTTTTGTTAATTGTACTATTCAGAGTATCCTTCAATTACGCAGTTCAAAATGTTGAAGTGACAACAATCAGAGTGAATGAAATAAAGCCCAATGATGGGTGGCTTGTTGCTTATGCTGTTGCCTACCTTATTCCACTTGCCAGCATTGCGCTTGATGAGTTTAATGTTGTGATTACAGGGATCTTGGCTGTTGTATTGATTATCATACTTCCGCTGATAAACTCAGCTATTCCGCATCCTTTGCTTTTTGTTCGGAAATATCATTTTTACATCATAAAAGCCGAAAATGGTATAGCGGATTATATATTAGTCAGCAAGAAAAAAGCTTTGCGTAATGCTAAGCATATTAAGTCTGTAAAACGAGTATTTGAGTATCTTTTAATTGATGCATAGGAGGAACCCGGATGTTTGATGAAAGCTCCGTCATGGTAATGCGTACTGTGGACCAAACGATTGAGGTTTATAAGCTGGATTTAGATGAAGATACGCGAGTAGCTATTTGCAGATCTTTTTCGGAGGCAAAAGCAGAGATGATATCTGATAAAGAACGAATCATCTTTAATGGGAGCTATAAACCTAATACAGATGAATTTTTGGCGATTGAGAACTTTTCCCTGTGTGACGAAATAAAGGATGCGATTCGTGACCCAATGGGCTTAGACAGCTATCAAAGAGTTGACGATTCCTTTCCCGAAATACAAGCTATTTTTGTGGGCGAAAGAATAGAAACCAATACTGCCGAAAAATTCACAGCTGCATTTCAACGGTTCAGAAAAGATCAATATATTTCAGTTAAGCGGTTTAACCTGTTTTTTGAAAATAATACTTTTCAAAAAGACGACAGATTTGGAATAAGTATATCTGATGTTATCGACTGTTTCTTTCATGAAGGAGAGTTACAGTTTGTGTCGTATTATTTTGCCAGACAGGTTTTCGATTTGAGCGCATATTATCGGTCAGCGACAGACCAAGAAGTTGTAAACTTTACAGCAAATGAGAAATTGAACTTTGAAGATCCTGAAGCATTTGGGCGCACAGCAGATACATGGATACGTAGAAAAATTGCTGTTATTAATGACTCTGGAGTGCTTGAGAATTACACAGCAGCAAAAATCAAGTCTCTGGCCAAGACAACCGGAATTGACATCCAAGTAAGCAGTAAGAAAATCGTGGTTCCCGCAGATAAAAAAATCGTAAAAGTAATCCTTGGCTTTTTGGACGAAGAGGCATATCGTGGGCCATTTTCACAAACCACTTTTTTAGCAAACTCTAAAAGGCGCATTTAGCGCTACAGAAGCGTTTACATCATACCACCGTTTGTGATAATATCTTGAAGTGACAGAAATCTGGAAGCAAAGCGTATGGATCTTGTGGTAACCATCACGGAAGTACCCTGTTTAACCCGCAAACCTCCTGCCAGCATACAGTGAATGCGACCTAAGATAGCGTCCCGCTGATAGATTTTTGATAGCAAAAGTTCGGCAACCCGTTAGGATAAGGATAACTGAAATCATATCCTATCAAATGGAATCAAAATGCCTAAACAGAAAAGTTTAGAAATGAGATTGACTTGGCGAGTGGGAGTAACCCGAAGTCCGGTTGGCTCGTAAAGTTGATTATGTAAAAGCAGCAGGATTCGGATAATTGGTATATATCCTTCCAGCGTCAGAAAGACAGAGAGGAGGGAGGAAGCAATGACGATAGTTACAGATAAAACATATCTTTTTGAAACTATGCCGGTTAAAAAGGCGGTATTGAAACAGATTATTCCTTCGATTGCAGGTCAAATGATCGTCCTGATCTACAATCTGGCCGATACCTATTTCGTCGGCATGCTCAATGAGCCGATTCAGACAGCGGCCGTTACTGTTGTTGCATCGCCTTTTTTGTTATTGACGGTGGTATCGAATCTGTTTGGGGTCGGCGGCGCCAGCCTCATAGCGCGCGCATTGGGGCAGCATGATAAAGCCCGGGCAAAACAAATTTCTTCAATCACCTTTTGGTACGGGCTTGGCAGCGCCGTTATATTTTCCGTTCTCTTCGGGCTTCTGGCCTCGCCGATCCTGCGGTTGTGCGGCGCCACGGACGCCACCTATGATATTGCCCTCGGGTATGCCAAATGGGTCATCATCATCGGCGGTGCCGGTACGATTCTGAATATACTGCTGGCGGACATCATTCGCGCGGAGGGAAACTCTCTGATTGCCGCATTGGGAGTCTCAATGGGCGGCGTTGCCAACATCATCCTTGACCCGTTCTTTGTGCTTCCAAAATTTCTAGGCATGGGAGCGGTAGGCGCCGGCGCGGCTACCGCCATATCCAACATGCTGGCAGCGCTGTTTCTCCTTTCGTATATTTTCGCAAAAAGGAAATCCAGTGTGATCAGTATTGCGCCCGGGCACCTGAAATATATCGGGGAGCATATCCGAGGCATTGTATCCATCGGGATCCCGTCGGCTGTTCAATATGCCCTCACAGTGGTTGCGGTATCGATGGTCACCAAATTTGTATCGGGGTATGAAACCGCAGCTGTCGCGGGGTACGGTATCGCAAGGAAGCTGGACTGGCTGCCGCTTTACTTCTCCATTGGCGTTTCAAAAGGCATGCTGCCCCTGCTGGCGTACAATTACTCATCCGGCTTTGGCGGGCTTATTCATTGATGATGCATCAACAATTACATATGGCGCAAGGTTCCTGCGGATCATGGTCGTGGCGATGCCGATGATGTCTATATGCTATCCTATGATCATTCAATTTCAGGCGATGGGAAAGGTCAAGGAATCCCTGATCTGCTCGGTACTGCGCAAGGGGGTAGTGGACATTCCGCTGCTGTTTTTAATGGATACCCTGCTTCCGCTTTACGGGTGCATGACAGTTCAGCCGATCGTTGACACCATTGCGTTGATCGTTGCAATTTACTTTTACAGGAAATTGACAGATAAACATAAAGGCAGCCTGACGCCAAAGCCCACCGGCACCATCGGGTAGGAATAACGAAATATAAACAGTCCCTGACCGCAAAGGTCAGGGGCTGCCTGCGCTTATACCGTCCAAATCCCCGGAGGAGGTATCGCTCACATAGAATTCGACACAAATAACCGTTGCCAAAAAGCCCATTTTGTGCTATTTGATATATAATAGGTATTCAGCGTGCCGTCATTCCGGCACGTATAACGCAATATTGCGGAAGGAGATCTTATTCATGAAAAACTTCAAGGGTAAAATCGCGTTTATCACGGGCGGAGGCTCCGGAGCGGGGCTTGGACAGGCGAAGGTGTTTGCAAAGGTGGGCATGAAGGTCGCCATCGCGGATGTACGGCGTGACGCGCTGCACAACGCCGTCGGGGAGATTGTTGAATTCGCCGGCTGCAAGGTCGGGGACGTGCTGCCTCTGTGCTTTGACCTGACCGACCGTAAAGCGTATACCGCCGCCGCCGATTCTGTGGAGAAGATTTTCGGCGGGCCGCCGCATCTGCTGATCCAGACGGCCGGCGTCAACTCCTTCGGGCCGGTCGAGGCGTCTACCTTCGACGATTTCGACTGGGTCATGGGCGTCTGCTTAAACCACGTCGTCAACGGGCTTCTCATCTTTGTCCCCCGTATGCTCAGAGCCTACGGCGGCAAAGACGGCAAGCCCAGAGAAGAGTTCCATGTCGCCGCGACCTCATCCATGGGAGCTTTTATGGCCGGTCCCGGCACCGGTCCGTATTCGGCGGCCAAGGCAGCCGTCAATAACCTGATCTTCAGCTATGCCGACGCGCTGCGCCCCTATGGCGGCAGTGCCACCGTGCTGTGCCCCGGCAACATCAATTCCAACATCGGCAATGCGGAGAAATACCGTCCCGAGCATCTGCGCAATACGGGTTACCACGTGTCGGAGGGGACGATGGCACACCTCCGTTCCGTCCACGCGGGCGGTATCGACCCCGTCGAGCTGGCGGAAATACTTAAAGAAGCCATTGAAAGCGGCCGAATCCTCGCCCTGCCGTTTCCGAATCCCGACGAATGGGCAACCATGCTGCGCGGTTTAAACGAGACCGTCCTGGATTATACGCTGGACGTAGAAACACGTCAGAAAAAGACGGAAGAGCGCATGGCGGAGATGATGAAAAATATGTCGAAAGATGGGCCCGGTCCGGGTATGTGGGCAGTGCCGGAGGGCGCGGAGCGGTTCGGCATGGCCCGCCGCGATCTCGATTACGTGGACCCGAACAAAAAACCGCAATAATCCGGGCATAACAAGCCAATATGGTAAAAAAATTGGGACTGCAGCATTTTTCGTTTGCTGCAGTCCCGTTTTTATTTTTGCAGAACTGCCCCTCTGTCTCCGCTGCGGACCTGCGGTGAGTCGGAACGCGCCGTTGATATGCAGATGACCCGGCGCTTCACAACTGTACCCTATGTGAAGAGAAATTTTGAAATTTATGTAAGCAGGAACGATTGAAAAGTATGGAATTGACAAAAATATCATAAAAAGGTATAAAGGGGTATGATGATATACGGAGGTGAATGCAAATCAAACGGAATATTTTCCATATCCTTTTCTTCGTCGGTATCCTGACTGCCGGTATCTTCCTTGGCTTTTTCACGCTGAGGACACCGGAGCCCTATAATGGCGACGACGAAGCCGCTTTTTCCGTAACCAATATGCGTGAGACCATCGGCGAAATCGCAAAGGAACCGCATCCTGTCGACACGGAAGCCCACGAAAAAGTCTGCGCGTATCTCTGCAGCCGGCTGGCATCCCTCGGCCTTAAGCCAAACAGTACCGATCCCGACTCTGCTGAGAGCTATGTTGTGACAACCGATGGGTACAAAAACATATCGGCCAGACTGGACGGGGCGTCAGACAACGCCATCCTGCTCGTGGCCCATTACGATTCAGCCCGCAGCTCGTTCGGAGCCGCTGACGACGGCTACGGTATTGCGGTGATTCTGGAGACACTTCGAGCCATTAAGGCGCAAAATATACCGCTTCTTAACGACATCATGATTCTGTTTACCGACGGAGAGGAGCTGTGGATGGAGGGCGCGAAAGCGGAGCTTCGAAACAACCTCGATCGGTATAAAAACGTTCTGCTTGTTATCAACGTGGAGGCCAACGGCATAAAAGGTCCGCCGCTGATGTTCGAAACCGGCGATAAAAACTCTGCCGTGATCAGCTATTACGCAAAACATGCCAAAAACCCCACCGCTTACTCCTTCACCTCAGCGTACTACAGCTTCATGCCGGACAATACCGACTTTTCGATTTTCAGGGATTACGGTTTTAACGGCCTCAATTTCGCTGTGCTTGATGGCTTCGAGTATCACCATACGCCGGGTGACAATCCGGGGAATATCGATATGAGGTCGCTGCAGCACTATGGGGATCAGGTGTTTTCAGTCGTAAAAAGCTTCGTTTCGGATCCGTCCGTATCACCTGAGCTTTTCACCTCAAACACAAACAGCTTATATTTCACGATTTTCCCCGGCGTCCTCGTGTCCTACAGCGAGACCGTCTCAACACTACTGGCCGCGGCAGCTGCTGCGCTGTTCATCGTACTTATCGTGGTCGGCTGTGTGAACCATCATATAAAGCCGGGAAAAACCCTTGTCTATACCTTGCTTTTGCCTGCTTCTGTCATTGCTTTCCCACTGGCCTCCGAAGGGTTCATCTGGCTGCTCTCCCTGCTTTATGGCAGGAGATTTCAACTCGTCAACATGCTGGGCATCCCCAATGCCGAGCTTATTTACTGGCTTGTTAACATCGCCGCGGTTGTGCTGCTGGGCGTATTCTGCCGAAGGCTCGTAAAACGGGACCCGGGGCCGGACCTCCTGCTCTCCGGAATATTTAAGAATCTTGTCTTGTCGGTCCTTCTGGCTGTATTCCTGCCGGGCTCAGCGTATATCGCTGTTCTCCCAGCTTTGCTGGCTTCACTTTATGCCGCTGCTGTCCTATTCACGAAAAACAAGGTGCTTCGTATTGCCATCCTCATGTTGGCGACGCTGCTTGGTATGATCATTTTTGTTCCAATCGTCACATTGGTCTATCAGGCCCTGTCGATTGGCATGATGGGTGCCGGCGTATTCTTCTGCCTTCTGCCGTTCACGACGGTCCTGCCGATGCTCTTTACAGGGCTTTATACTGACAGCAACAGATTGACGGCGGATGCCAAAAAAGGTATAAAGAGGTATGGCGGTTTATAACGCGCATATTAAGGAGGGTCGCATATGTACGCAATATATCAGTATTTTGGATATGATTTAACTTTAAAGGAGCGGTTCGATCTCATTAAAAAAACGGGGTTTGACGCCGTCGGCTTGTGGCGCGACGATTGGTTCGGCTGGTCGGGGCACCGGGCATACGCGGATATGGCGCGGACTGCCGGATTGCAGGTTATAGACGGTCATGCGCCCTTCATGCGCGATTATGATTTTGTGAATGCCCTCTGGCAGGACAATCTTGACGGTGAGACGACTTACCAAATATACCGGCGCGCAATTGTCGAAGCTGCCGAGGATGGGGTCCGGAATCTGATTATCCACCTTGAGCAGCGCGGTACGCCGCCGAATGAGACGGGGCTTCATCGTCTCAGGCATCTGGCTGATTTGGCGGAGAAGCACGGTGTGGTGATTGCACTGGAGAACATTCATTTCAACAGTTACCTGACGTATGTGTTTGAGCGTGTCGCCTCGCCGAATGTCGGGTTCTGTTACGACGCAGGCCACAGGAACTGTAATGAGCCGGATGTGGATCTGCTGTCCATGTTCGGTGATAAGCTCATTGCGCTGCACCTTCACGACAACGACGGCACCGGCGACCAGCACCTTATCCCGTTTGAGGGCAAAATCGACTGGAAATCGCAAATGTCAAAGATCGCAGCAACCGGCTACATAGGCGCGATAACGCTGGAATGCACCGCCGGACCCCCCGGCTCCACAACAGCCAACGATCCCCGCTCCGCGGAAGAATGGTTGCGCGACGCGTATAATGCAGCAAAAAAACTAAAAGCCCTGTGTGAATAAAAGCCAAAGCCCTGCCGTCCGGCAGGGCTTTCGTATATACAATGAAGCATGCGGGCGGACAGGCGGCTGCATGTCACGCAAATAACCGGTAAATTATGGTATAGTGGGCCTGTCAGCAAGCGCTCGAACCGGATTTTTCGCAGAAAAAAATATATACATACACATGTAATTTGCACAAGAAACGAAAAAACCAGTAATTGCAAGTGTTTGAAGCAGCAGGGAATGCACCGATTTAATACAATTGTAATATATTATTAATAAAAACGTAATAAATAGGGGTTTTTATCACGCCAAAACCGCTCAATACCAACGTAAAAGCCGTCAAAACGGTCTCAAATTCAAAAATATAAGCGTATTACGAGCTGAAATTCACCGGTGTGTGGGAGCTGAGTGCCCAGCCGATGTCGACGGTGATGCCCGCTGCGGCGAGACCGGCGTCGGAGAGATAGAATTTGTCGTTAATAATCGTGAGGTCGTCTGTTTTGAGGATATTCTTCAGCTTGTCGGAAAGCGCGTCCCGACCCTGCAGCGACAGAATGTCCGCCAGCTCCTCGATATCGAAGTATGTGACAAAGCCGTCCCCGTAAACAGCATACATAAAGGACGTTGACGGATAAAACGCTTCGCCGTCGAAGGCAAACGTCGTCCTGTGATGCAGGATGGTAAACGCGCCGCCCAGGGGATTTTCAACCGGCGTCATGGACACATTGTACAGCCCGTTCGCCACGAGGTCCTCAATGATAGTCCGGCGCTCCTCCAGCGCCTGCTTCAGCGGCAGCCGCTCGCCATTTTCAAAGGTGATAAAGACACTGCTAGCGCGGGTTGTATTCAGATAATAGCGATAGCCGTCAAATTCGTAAATCAGTTCCCGGGGCAGTGTGCCGCCGTGGGGGTCCTCGATTTTCAGGCTTTCCAGCGCGTGCAGCGGGTCCAGATATGCCGCCACCGCTGCGGCGCCCTCCCGGATATCGACGGTCAGGTTCTCGTCAAACGGGTCATAACCCCGCTTGGACAGGCGGAAAGCATTGGGCTTAGAATCCGGCGTGTCACGGTGGACAGCGAGCACACAGCCGCCCTCGATGTCATACCGCAGGCTCGTAAAGCCCGAGCCGACAGCGCTGGCGTCAAATCCACTTAAATCCCCAAGCGTTATACTATCGCCAAGCCGGGCAAGTGCGTAGACATCCTTCAGCGTCATCTGCGGAAGCCCCTTCGATTTATCCTGCGCAGCTAAGGCGCGTTCAAGGTCAGAGAGTGCGGCGCTGTCCGTTTTTTGCAGTTTGTATATGCTCCATACCATATCGCCGTGCCTGTCAACCAGCCATATCTCGCCGTCCAGTTGGTACAGGCTGTATTGGCGTCCCGCACCGCTAAAGACGGCGCGCAGCCAGCGCGCCTTGTATGGCGACAGGTCGGGTGGCCGGAAGATTACAATATCTGATTTGGATGAGAACACGTCGGCGGGTACGGTAGTCTTTTCATATTGTGCCGACAGCGTTTGTACATCGCCTCTTGACGTGTCGGCGATAATCAGCGCATCCCCGCCGATGCCGTAGATGTACGGCATGCCGCCGTAAGGCATAAAGGAGCTGAGCGGGTTCATATACAGGCATGCGTCGTAGACGTAACATCCGATGATATCCTCCGTCTCGCCGGGAGCGTCATTTTCCTTGCGAGGCAGCAAAAGACCGAAGACGATACCTGTTGCGATTACAAAGACAGCCGGGATAATAACGTAAAGCCAATTAAAGCGCTTGTTTTTCATACCATTACCTCCCCAGGGCCGGATTCATCAGCAGCGCCAACGCCACAGCCGCCAGAAACAAGCCGGACACAGCGGCGCCTAAAACAGTCAGCCTTTTATAATTGAGGATATTGACGACCCGCAGCTTGACACGGGAGCGCCCGAAAGCGGTGGACACCATCAGCCGTTTATCCTCGGCAAAGTGCAGAAGAGCAGAGGCATAGGCTTTTCGCTCCTCCATACCGAAGAATCCGCATTTTCTGATGACGGCCTCGTCACAGGAGAGCTCCATGTCGGTCAGAAATGCTTTGAGCGCCAGGCAAACCAGCGGGTTAAACCAGTGGACGCAGGCAATACCGATAGCCAGTGTCCGCCAGAGATTGTCCAGGCGGCGGCGGTGGACATTCTCGTGGACGAGCACCATCCTGCCCTCGGGACTGTCCGGGTCAAGACCCGGCGGCAGTATAATTCTCGGACGGAAAACGCCTGTCAATACCGGAGTGAGCAGCATATCCGAACAATAGAGATTATCCCTTAAATGCACGGCCTTGCGGAGCTCCGCCGATGTTAAAATATAAAGGATACACACGGCAATAAGCGCTGCTGCGGCGATAATTGCCCACACGGCCGCGCCGGCGGTGAAAACCTGCCGGAGGGATTCGGTTTTGTATGTGACTGGCGCGTACTCCTCTGCCGCGCCGAGCATATTCATAAACGCCCATTTTTCCGGTCCCGGAACAGGCAATGCCCCCTGGGTGAACGTCTGAACCGTCACAAGCCGTTTGACCAGCCTGCCGGTAAAATTGAAAAGGCTCCAGTCCGCCGACAGGGAAAAGGGGAGTATAAGGCGTATACAGACCAGCGCCCACAAGGGATAAACAATCCGTCTCGGCAGTGGCTTAACCAGCCGTATGACGAGCAGCGCGGCGATCACAAAGCTGGAGGCAAGGCTCATATTCAGAACAAAGTAGAAGATAGTGTTCATCCGGCCGTCACCCCTCCCGCCCGTGTTCTTCAATAAGCCGGCGCAGCTCCCGGGCGTCTTCTTCGGACATGGTACCGTCGGCCATGAAGGAGGAGAACAGCGCATTCACCGAACCGCCGAAAAATGAGCGCAGCACCTCCTTCGCCTCCTCCCGGCCCGCCTCCTCCCGACCAATGAGGCTGCAGCAGATAAAGCCCGGCTCGGTGCGCCTGATTGCCCCCTTGCCTACCAGCTTCTTGATGACCGTATACGTCGTGTTTTTATTCCATCCGATTTTCTCAGCCGCCAGCAGCGACAGTTCCTTTGCGCTGGCGCCCTCGTGTTCCCACAAAAGCTCCATCAGCTTAAGCTCACCTTCGAACAGCTTTATCTTTTCCATACGCACCTCAGACTATCGTAATAGTATACACTTGCAGACTATCACAATAGTATGGCGTTTGCAAGATGAATTTTCGCTGAGAGGCGCATGCTCCTGCAGGCAGACGAGCAAAAAAAGACCTGAAACGTAAGTTTCAGGTCGCCGTTTTACGGTATAGGTATCGGTACGTCTTAATGTGAGCTGATTTTTGCCTCCAGAAGTTTATAAATGTTATAAACAGCGGGGACGACAAAAAGGCAAAGAAGGATAAGGGATTCCGGAGAGAAGGCCGGTAATAACCTGTAACGGAACAGGAAATAGTTATATAGGATAAGCACAATGGCTGAGGAAGAATCAATGAGGGCTTTAGTTTTGGCTGCGGCTTTTTGGTAATGGGATTGCCTGTAGACAATCATCAGGCAGACGATCAGGGGGCCTGCAAGGTTCGTCATAACCAGAGGATATAAGTAATTCGGATATTTCGAATATAGTTCGGTGAAATAGTTTTTCAGCTCGATATCGACAATCAATGAGACTATACAAAGGATACTAACAGCGATGTAGATGATATCCGGTTTCTTTTTCATATTGTTCATCCTCCTTTGAAAAACCTAACTGAGATAAGCGTCCAAATAACCCAGATAATAGCACTAATAATAATACTTGGATATAAGTATAGCACAACAATATGATAAACCGCAATAGCTAATACAAATATATCATAATAGAATACAAATATATCATAATAGATAAATATAGCGTTTGATATTTTTGTATTTTGCCTGTATAATAAAAAGCAATGATAAATATATTTGGCAATATTTACATAGTTTGCCGGGGAGGAAATACATAATATGGCGGTACCGAAATTCGATCCTAAAGAGCTTCAGGAAAAGAGCAGATTTCCGGGGATGTTTGGAAGCCCCGACAGGATTATTTATGATTTTCCGGTCACGATGAAAGAGGCGTACGCGGCTTTATATAAGAAGGAGCCGATTTGGCAGATTACCTCTCTGGAATCAACATTATTCTCACCTAAATGCAATCCGGACAATATCGCCCGCGGGTTTGTCTATGACGGCACGCGTACACCACCATCAGGCGGCACCGATATGTTCGGCATCGAATGGGAATACATCGAACAGGTGGGCGGCTCCATGGTCAGGCCGGGAAAGCCCTTCATCGAGGATGCTAATGAGATCAAGGATAAGGTTGTATGGCCGGATATCGATAAGTGGGACTGGGAAGAATGCGCCAAGGCGAATGTGGAATATTTGTCCAGACCCAACTATAATGTCTGCTGGTTTCTGAACGGTTGGTACGAGCGGCTGATTTCCTTTATGGATTTCGAGGGTGCCATCGTCGCCCTGATCGATGAGGATCAGAAGGACGCTGTCCACGCATTCTTTGACAAACTGTCCGATCTGTATATCAGGATTTTTGACAAGTATCTTACATACTTCCCGCAGATTGACGGTTTCTGCATTCATGACGACTGGGGCAGCCAGAAAGAGACCTTCTTCTCACCGGCAACGGCTGAGGAGATGATCGTGCCCTACATGAAGCGAGTGACGGACTTCCTCCATTCCAGAGGTAAATCCTGCGAGCTGCACAGCTGCGGCCAGCTTTTGAAGCAGGTGCCGAACATCATCGCGGCCGGCTGGGACTCCTGGTTCCCGCAGCTGATGAACGACACGCAGAAAATCTACGAGCTATACGGCGACAAGCTGATTATCGGAGTCTTACCGGATGAATTTGAGCCGTCGGCAGTGTCGGAAGAAGAACAGCGTACCCGCGCCCGCGATTACGCCAACAAATTCTGCCGCCCCGACAAACCGTCTTTCTTCAACATCTATGCTGGCAATTACCTGACACCGGCTTTCAGGGAGGAACTCTACAAACAGTCACGCATTAATTATAGCAAATAATAATTAACATTGCGAAAGGGGCTGCCGAAAGCAGCCCCTTTCATAATGCGTTCACTTATGCCGATGCTTTTTTTCGCCGTTCTTCCAGTTCTGCCTTGATCAGTGGCATTTTCTTCTCAACACGGAACAGAAGCAGCATGATGATAATCAGAGACGAACCGATAAACGGCGCGCCGACGAAGGCAATTTTAATCGCTGACATGGCCAGCGGCGCCTGTGTTGCAGCATTGGGAACATATTGGCCCCAATGGAGGATCGCCGCAACAATGGCACCGCCGAGCCCGGCGCCGACCTTGCCGCCGAAGCTCGCGCCGCTGTATATAAGGCCTTCTGTCCGGACGCCCCTTTTCCACTCACCGTACTCGACAACGTCGGCCAGCATCGCATTCATGTTGCCGGAGAGACCGCCGACGCCGACGGAGCGGAATACGGTAGAAATCCACAGAACGGCGACCGAGGAGGGGGCAAGCCACAGTATCACTGAGCCGAGCGCTTGAAAGGCCAGGCCGATGGCAGCGGAATTGGCCTTGCCAACCTTGTGCGAAACAGGAATGAAGATGAGGATACCGGCCGTAATGCCACCCCATAGGAGCGCCATCAGATGCCCCACATCGACCTGGTTGTTCTGCCAGTAGATGCAGTAATACGCGGCCGCCGACCAGCACGAGGGAACCAGGCTCGTCATGAGGTAAATGCCCATACCGTTCCACCAGTACTTGTTTTTTAAAACAGCGGCAGCGCCGGCCTTGAACGGCATTTTGACGGCTCTGGAGGCGTTGGGTATCTCCTCCTGCGCCCGCTCCTTAGTAAGCTTGAAGCAGATGAGAACCATAATGACGCCGACAACGGCCATAATGCTGAAGTACCAGAAATAGCCCATGTTTCCACCGCCGAATAATTTCATCATCGGCGTTGAGAAATAGTTGACGGCGACGGCGCCAAGCGTCATGAAGAAGCCGAATAACTGACTGATGGCGAGCCGTTGCTTCGAATCGGTTGTGACAAGCGAGACGAGAGTGCTGAGCGGGAGTGCCAGAGCTGTCAGATAGAAGAATTCGGTCATGACATATGTAACAAAGGCATAAATGATGCGGCCCGTCTCGTTGAACGGCGGGACGACGAACATCAGCGACATGGAGATTGCCGCCGGCGCCGCCATCCACAAAAGCCAGGGGCGGGCTTTTCCCATTTTGCTCCTGCACCTGTCAATCAGCGTGCCCATCCACAGATCCGTAAAAGCGTCGATGATGCGTTCAACAAGCAAGAGCACGGAAACAGCTCCCGCGGTGATGAGCATGTTGTCCGTCAGGAAGTATGTGAGATACGTCATCAGAACAGCGGAGCCGAGGTTAAAGCCAAAACTGCCGAAAGCAAGCCCTATTTTGTCTTTTCTTAAATCAGTGCGCAATTTTTTTGTACCAAGTTCCGACATAATGTCCCCCCCTGAAAGATATGATAAGAATATTGCTTTTGCCGGCTCTTTTAGCCCGTTTGAGTCCCGTGAATCAGAAACGCTTTTATCATCCCCTCTTGCTCCCGATGATTTCAAGTTATTAGATAATACCATATTATGGTAAATATGAACAGAAGTCAACAGGAATATTTTGAGGTGTTTGTGACAAAAACCATGTGGGTGCAGGTAAATTATCAGAAGATATACCGTTTGATTTTGCATACCAAAGCCTGTATAATTTACTTATTATATCCGGTTAAGATTAAGCTGCCGATGGAGGTTGTTTGTTCATGTCAATACCGAAATTTGATTCTAAAGAACTAAATGTTGTCTACGAGATGCCGGCAAATCCCATCATGCCGTGCATGAAATTCTATGATTACCCTGTAACGACAAAAGAAAACTGCAAAGCCGCGTATTCCAGAAAGCCCTACTGGCAGATGCTGGGAAACGTTGAATCCAAGACATTCACGCCGCGCATTCTCCCGGACAACGTCGCCCGCGCGTTTGTGTTTGAAGCCACACCTTTTGATCCAAATAAAGGCGGCGGAAAGGACATGTTCGGGATTGAGTGGGAATACGTCCCCCAGGTGGGCGGTTCCATGGTTCGCCCGGGCAAGCCCTTTGCCGAGGACGCAAACGAGCTCCTGGATAAGGTGCAATGGCCTGATATTGACAAGTGGGACTGGGAAGGCAGCGCAGAGGAAAACAAGGGTTATCTGAGCGGGGATACGTTTAATCTCTGCTGGTTCCAGACGGGCTTTTACGAGAGACTTATTGCGTTTATGGACTTCGAAAACGCCATTATGGCTATATTCGATGAGGACCAGAAGGACGCCGTCCACGCGTTCTTTAATAAGCTCACCGAACTGTACATCAGGATATTTGATAAGTACATCACATATTTCCCCGGTATCGACGGCTTTTATATCCACGACGACTGGGGCTCTCAGAAGGAGACATTTTTCTCACCGGCAGTCGCAGAGGAAATGATTGTGCCCTACATGAGGCGTGTGACCGATTTCATCCACTCAAAAGGCCGGTACTGCGAGCTGCACAGCTGCGGCCAGCTGTTAAAGCAGGTGCCGAACATGATTAAGGCCGG
>CAZVLO010000064.1:0-354 GCA_964628265.1 uncultured Papillibacter sp. | reverse complement strand
CGCTTGGGGCGGGCAGGCCATGAACGATACCCACAAAATTTACGAGTTGTACGGCGATAAGATTCTTGTGGGCGTCTTACCGGAGCCCTTCGACCCCGCGACTACGTCCGAAGACGAGCAGCGCGCCCGCGCCAGGGAATATGCCGACAAGTTCTGCAATCCCGACAAGCCGTCCTTCTTTAATTTCAACGGTATGCAATATATGGCTCCGGCTTTCCGTGAGGAGCTCTACAAGCAGTCCAGAATCAATTACAGCAAATAGCAAATCTGATAGTCTAAACCCCCTGTTGTACCGAAATGTGTACTGCACCACAAAAAACGGACATTGAAAGAAATCCCCCAATCGTAGGATAA
>CAZVLO010000063.1:8334-17064 GCA_964628265.1 uncultured Papillibacter sp. | reverse complement strand
TATTTTGCTCTATTTCCCGCCAATTTAGAGTTTACACAAAGTCTGGGATACACCCTTATACCCACAAGGCAGCTTACCCGAAACTCCTTCCATAAAACCTTGAAAATATCTTTAAGCTCTATTTCGCCTAATGTCAAGCCTCTGATTATGAGTGTCGATGACTGGGTGCCGGCGTTTCCGCCGGTGTCCATCAGCATTGGGATAAACGACGCGAGCAAAACAACGGATTGCAGCAGAACCTCATAATTTCTGATAATTCTCCCAGTGAAGGCAGCGGAGATCATAAGGATTAACAACCAGATAACCCTGTGCTTTGCCAGCGCGAATACATTTGTCTTTAGATATTCTTCTTCAGAGGGCTGCATGGCGGCCATCTTCTGCAAGTCTTCGGTGTTTTCCTGATCAATAATATCGACGACATCATCAATTGTCACTATACCGACCAACCTGCATTCCTTATCCACAACCGGCATGGATATAAAGTCATACTTTTTGAAAATAGATGCAATGACTTCCTGATCATCATGGGTATTAATGTGTATGACATTTGTCTCCATGATGTCTTTAACTATAGCTGAATCTTCACTCAACACCAATTTTCTTAATGAAATGACGCCTTCAAGCTTCCTGTTGGCATCTATAATATAACACGTATCAATTGTTTCCTTATCGATTCCCGTTTTCTTTATGTGTTCTATAGCCTGCCTGACCGTCATGTTCCTTTTCAGGTCAACAAACTCAATCGTCATTATGCTTCCGGCAGAATCTTCGGGGTAGTTCAAAAATTGGTTGATAAGCGTTCTGGTTTTTTCATCTGTATTTTTAAGGACCTTCTTTACAATGTTTGAGGGCATTTCTTCCAAAAGGTCTATCGTATCATCAAAGAACAGTTCGTCTAGTATGTTTTTAATTTCATTGTCGGTAATGGATTCGATAATGTATCTTTGGAGATCGTTGGTTATATACGAAAACACACCGGACGCAAGCTCCTTCGGCAGTATCCTGAATGCCACCAGGAGCTTTTGCTTGTCGAGTTCTTCGTAAAGCTGCGCAATGTCAACAACATTCATGTTGACGAAATTTTTTTGTAATTCGGCATATTTGCCCTGCTCAATCAGGTTGAGAATAACATCCTTCATTATTGGACGCCCCTTTCGCAGAGCCGTACTTTAGTTTATAGCAATGGCAATTATGGCTCTGAATCCAGCTTCCATATTATTACAGTAACAACCGCGTATATGACGAGAGCTCATAACGACCACCTCAGCTTTCTTATCTTACGAAATCCTCCAGATGCTTTCTGCGATTAGGACGCCTGAGCTTACGCAGAGCCTTCCCTTCGATTTGACGGATGCGCTCCCGTGAAAGGCTGTACAGGCCGCCGATTTCCTTCAGCGTATAAGACCGATCCCTGTTAATGCCAAAACGCATTTCAATGATGTTTCGTTCTCTATCGCTCAGGGACGCGAGCTGGTCTTCCAGGGTCATTTGCATTGAGTCCTGCATTGCATGCTCTTCGGGAGAAATTGAATTGCGGTCCTCAATGAAGTCGCCAAATACACTCGTTTCATCCATTGCCAAAGGTGTTTCAAGAGAAATGGGGTGATGGGCTATCTGTAATGACAGCTCCACAACTTCCTTTTTGAGACTCAGTGACTCGGCCAGCTCATCAATATCTATTTGGTCGACATTCTTTTGCTCCATTTTATTAATGGCCTGCATAACCTTCCGGATGGTTTCGCCCATATGGACAGGCAGGCGTATCGTGCGGTCTGTATCGGCAATACTCCGGCTGATTGCCTGACGGATCCACCAGGTGGCATACGTCGAAAAGCGGTATCCAAGCCTGTAGTCATATCGCTCCACCGCGGTCATCAAACCGAGATTGCCTTCCTGTATTAAATCGAGGAACGATAAGGTGTGCGTATATCTGAATCTTTTTGCTACATTGACAACAAGGCGAAGATTCGAACAAATCATTCGTTCGCGCGCCTGTGCGTCACCTTCTTCAATCTTCTTTGCAAGCTCAATTTCTTCCTGCGCTGTAAGAAGGGGAGCTTCCGCAGCGGCACTTAAGTACTGTTTTACCGAATCAACGCTCTCGCAGTCTTCCAAGTCCGGAAGTGAATCAGCCTGCATTGCGGTTGATTGTTTGTTATATATGTTTTCCATAGCCGTTACATCCATCCCTTTCATTATTATTTATATTTAAAGCTTTAGCCTGTCGATTTTATTCAGCTTGCAGAAATATCTCAGAAAATCCTTGCATAACCGCTCGTCGTCGGTGCCGCGCTTCATCGACAGGATGTTATTGAGAATATCTGCCATTGTCTTGTTTGAGAAATATTTCATCTCGGTTGAACCCCATTTTAAATGCTGGCTGCCCGAGCTGTCCATGAAGTCCCAAAACAGCAATGAGCTGCTTTCCGCTTCATTAAGAACGATTCGATAGCGCTCATGCGCCGGTATTAAACCGTCGCTGCAGTCAGGGCCGACGAAATCATCCCGAACCATATAGGCACCCCAGATGATTCTGTTTTCTTCTGATTCTTTTTCACCGCAGCTTGTCAGCAGGCAAACCGAATTCGGATATACACGCGAAGGTTTGCGCGGATTGCCGCGATTTGCTCCGGAGAGATAATTACCGGTGAAGACAGCCCCATTTTCAAAGATTCTTTGCTTTTCATTTTCAACACACTTAAATGCAGCCTGTGAATTGGTATGCAGGGGTAAGGTGTCGAGTGCTCTTCTCTTTTCCTCCGTTAAAATGGCGGCCTCTCTTTCCAGGGCGATTTCCGCATCCATCTTATCAAGGAGATCGTCAACATAATCTCTGCTTCGCTTTTCGGTCATTATCAGGTATTCTTTGAACGCATCCGGAAAAACGAACTTTTTTACCTCCGACCCAAATTGAACGGCTACGACGTCATCGCGTAATTCACATATTTTACCTACGCCGAAAACTTTATGCCGAACTCTTTTGTCGATCAGATCCATATACAAAGCCTCCTTCATAATTTATAAAGATAATCGATATACTCATATGAGCCTGTCAGGAACTGCTTCTTTACTTGCGCGATTGAACCCCTTTCAAAGAAATAGAAAGAAGAGCTTCCATATCAGTGCCGTGCGGCAGTAATACCAAAAGCCCTTCTGATTTCAGACGGTTCTTTTTCAGCTGACGAAGCATTTGCTTTAATGAGTTTAAAGGTACAAAAAGGACTTCGCGTTTTACGGGTTAACGTAAAGAATTGAAGCCCTTCATAATATTCTGTTTCCGTTATGACGGTTCTTTATGTTTATTATAAAGCATTTGTGCAAAAAAGTCAAGCAAACTGCAGAAATGGGGCGTGTTTTATGTCAAAAAAATATATAAAAAAGCTTTGTTGACAAAACAGTATAATGCGGGTAGATTGTTATTTGTTTGAGAAAGGAGATTCGCAACATGATAAAATTGGAGACCGACAGGCTTTTAATGCGTCCACTCAGCACCGGAGATTTTGACGCTTTTTACAGCTACGGCTCTGTGCCGGAAAACATGACCTATATGATATTCGGCCCCTATACGCCTGAAAAGGCGAGAGCCTTTCTTGAAACATGCGAGAAATGGTGGAAGGAAGACCCGCAGAGGGTTTATGAGTTTGCA
Source organism: uncultured Papillibacter sp. (assembly GCA_964628265.1). Lineage (GTDB taxonomy): Bacteria > Bacillota > Clostridia > Oscillospirales > Oscillospiraceae > Sporobacter. Next base: position 13,418 of record CAZVLO010000063.1, on the reverse strand, counting down.
GTCGTGCTCCGGGACAGCGGGAAAATGATAGGAAATTGCGGTGTGTATCTTGATGACGAGAAACGCGCTACCGGTATGCTCGGCTGGTGCTTTCACAGAGATCATTGGAATCGCAGATATGCTACGGAGGCCGTAAAGGCACTGATGAAATTCGGTTTTGAGGAGCTGCAGCTTCACCGTATTCATGCCGAGTGCAACGCCGACAATACCGCAAGCGCCAAAGTCATGGAGCGCGTCGGTATGCGGCGGGAGGGGCATTTCATAAAAAACCGCTTTGACCGTGTTGGTGACCGGAAGATGTGGTATAGCGAGTATTTCTATGGCATCCTGCAGGAAGAGTATCTCGCACAAAAGACTTGAGCGCGGTTGATGCGCCGAATTAATTCTTGTGCTTTTTTTGAGAGTGCTGTTGTAGTATAATAAATCTGTAACAAGCCACCAAACGGTGAACGAGGAGAATATATGGAAAGATTGATAGGAACTGTTTCCAGAGGCATCCGCGCCCCAATAATCCGCCAGGGAGACGATATTGCGGAAATTGTTGTTTCAAGTGTACTTGATGCTGCGGAAAATGAGGGCTTTGAACTGCGGGATAAGGATGTCATCGCTGTCACAGAAGCTGTTGTTGCCCGTGCTCAGGGTAACTATGCGACTGTTGATCAGATTGCCGCTGATGTCAGGAAAAAATTCGGAGACAAGACCATCGGCGTCATTTTTCCGATATTAAGCCGCAACCGTTTCGCTATTTGCCTTAAAGGGATCGCAATGGGCGCCAGTAAAATTATTCTCATGTTGAGTTATCCGGCTGATGAAGTGGGGAATCATCTGGTGAGCCTTGATGACCTGGATGAACACGGCATTAACCCCTGGACTGACATCTTGACTGAAGCGCGATATCGTGAGCTGTTCGGCTGCCGGAAACACCCTTTTACCGGTATCGACTATATTGAATATTACAAAGAACTCATCCAAAGCGCGGACTGCGCGGTTGAAATCATCCTGGCGAATGACTGCCGTGCCATTTTGAATTACACCGACTATGTACTTAACTGTGACATTCATACCCGTGCAAGAACAAAACGGCTGTTAAAAGACGCAGGAGCAAAGCTTGTTTTGGGTCTCGATGATATTTTAACGACATCGGTTGACGGCAGCGGTTATAACGAGAATTACGGTCTGCTCGGCAGCAATAAAGCTACGGAAGAATCCGTGAAGCTTTTTCCCCGCAATTGCACACCCGTTGTAGAAAAAATTTACAAGGGGATTCTCGATAAAACAGGAAAGCATACCGAGGTCATGATTTACGGCGACGGCGCATTTAAGGACCCGGTAGGGGAGATATGGGAGCTGGCTGACCCTGTTGTATCACCGGCATATACTCCCGGCCTGGAAGGACAGCCCAACGAGGTTAAGCTGAAATACCTTGCCGATAACGATTTCTCAAACTTATGCGGAGAGGAATTAAAGACCGCCATTTCGGATTATATACGTAAAAAAAGCAGCGATCTGTCCGGCTGCATGGTAGCGCAGGGTACAACGCCCCGCCGTTTAACCGACCTGATCGGCTCCCTCAGTGATCTGACGTCAGGCAGCGGCGATAAAGGGACACCCATCGTATTGATACAAGGCTACTTTGACAACTACTCCGAAGCGAACTGAATCGGATAACAGCCCTATAAGCCGGCGTCAGCTCAGACGCCGGCTTACGTATATAAATCAGCCCGAAAAGCATAATGATTCGGGTATATACCTGCAAAGCTGACAGATTGAACTACAGGCGCAGCTCACCTTCGCATTCCAAACCTGAAAAATCGTTTTGCCGCAGAGCTTCGTATAGTAATATAGCCACAGCATTGGATAAATTGACAGACCTTGTACCGTGAACCATCGGAATCCGCACGCAGTAATCTCTGTTTTCTATCAGAAGACTTTCGGGTATGCCGGCGCTCTCCTTGCCGAACATGATAAAATCATCGGCGTTGTAGGTTATGTCGCTGTACTTTCTCCTTGCTTTTGTGGTCGCCATTATGACCTTGGGAAAATCATTTTTCTCAAGGAAGTCCCGATAGCTGTCATAGACATGGAAAACAACATCCTTCCAGTAATCAAGGCCTGCCCTCTTTATTGATTTTTCATCCAGTTTAAAACCAAGGGGCCGAATCAGGTGCAAGACCGTATTTGTAGCCACGCAGGTCCTTCCGATATTCCCGGTGTTATAGGGGATTTCCGGTTCGTGCAGAACAATATTCATCAGTTATATATCATCTCCACTCTGCTGCCGCCAGATTTTTCTTTCGTCACAATAATCTGTTTGTCGATCTTGCCTTTCAGCTCTGACACATGGGAGATAATACCGACCAGCCGGTTTGCCTCCGTTAAACTCTTCAGGGCGTTAATTGCCTGACGGAGGGATTCTTCGTCAAGCGCTCCGAAGCCTTCATCCACAAACATCGTGTCCAGCCTAATGCCGCCGGAGGAGGACTGGATTTCGTCCGACAGGCCGAGCGCCAGGGAAAGAGACGCCTTGAAGGACTCGCCGCCTGAGAGTGTCTTGACATTTCGCTCGGTGCCGTTGTAATGGTCGATGACATCAAGCTCCAGACCGCTCTGGCTGCGGATGTCATCAGCCTCTATTCTGCGCTTTAATTCGTACTGACCGCCGGACATCAGCATGAACCTCGTATTTGCCCTGGCGATTATCCGGTCAAAATAGGTCATCTGGATATATGTCTCCAGCATAATCTTTTCTTTGCCGCTTATATTGCCGTTTGCGGTGTTGGAAAGGGTTTTTACCCACGCCCATTTCGCTTCGATTTCGGAAAGAACGCCGCTTTGCGCGCTGATGTTGTGCAGCGCTGTTTTGTTTGTTTTGAGACGTGCGGCGATATGTTCAAGGCTGTCGGTCATCAGGGCTTTTTCCGCCTTTAAGACGGATTGCCTTTCCGTCTGCGCCTCAGTATCGATTTCATCGGAATCCCTGAGCTGTTCATTGAAAGCCTTTATTGTTCCCTGTAAGCCCTCAATATGCGCCCGGCATTCCTGCAAATCATTCTGTGCCTTTTCAAAAGCCTGCTGCAGGCCAGATTTTTCGGATGCCAGCTTGGCAATATGCGCTTCAGCTTCATTCTTATTACTAAAATCAAGAGCGCCGGCTAATTTAGATATCGCCTCAGCTTTGCTTTTGATACTGCTCTCAAGGGTGGCAATCTCTTTGTCGGTTTCAGAAATTGCCGCTGATAATGTATTTAACACAGCCTCTGCTTCCGGGAGCGCAGCGTCAAGTTCGGATTTTCTTGCGATTTTAGCGCTTTCGGTTTCGATTTTTTCATCGATGTCTTTTATGAGGGCAGCCGTTTCAGATAATGTCAGCCTAATACGTGACGCAAGTTCGTCATAATCGCAGACGCCGAACAGGGCAGTCGCATGATTCATAATCTCTTCTTTTTTCGTTTCCGCCTGCCCGATGAGTTTCCCAGCTTTGGCGCTGAAGCCGGAGGCTGTGTCCCGCGCTTTTTCATAGGTGTTCCTGGCTTTGTTGACATCCGCTTCGCTGGGAGCGCACTCAGTCAATTGAGCGGGGGCGGGATGCTCTGTCGAGCCGCAGACAGGACATTTTTCGCCGTCAGCCAGGCTGTTTGCCAGAATTCCGGCCTGTTCCGCCAGAAACGCCTTGCTTTTGAGGCTGTACCTTTGATATAAAATATCTGTCTCCTTGACGGCATTATTAAGCTCATCCTGAGCAGCCTTTGCCTCGCTGCGGAGTTTTTCATAAACAGACATATTACCGTTGAGATCGGCAAGCTTTTTCTGTTTATCTTCCGCAAGGATTTTCCGGCTTAACAGCTTTTCCTTTTCCACACCTGCATCCCTGAGAGATTCAAGTTCGGCTTTCATATCGGCCGCAGTTTTCGTTTTCTGACAGAGCTCGTCTTTTTGCCGGGTGTTGTTTTCGGTTTTGTTAGCAAGCTCAGCTTTAGTTTCAGCTTGCGCTGCTTTCATTTCTTCGAATTCATCATACCGGGGGAGCTTGTTTTTTGCGATTGCAATCGATTCAGAGAGCCGCTCCACTTTCGGCTGTCCGGTTTTTTCTTTTTCGAATATGGTGACGAGAGCTTCAAGCCGCGATGTTTTAACCGCCAGCTCGCTATTCGCGGATAATAGCCCTGCCTTGGCTTTATTACGTTCTTCAGCCTTTGTCAGCAGTGAAGTAATTTCACTGAGCTGACGTTCAGTTTCCGAAAGAGCAGCCTTCTTATCCGCCTGCTCCTGCTCGTCTTGTTTTATTAACGCGTCAATCAGCGCCAAGGTGTCTGTAATGAACAGATTACCCGATTGGGCTTTTGCAAGCTCGATGCTTAAGACGTCGTCATCCCTGCATACAATGCCGCCGATATACTGACGGATGCTGCTGTCCAGCGCCTCCCGCTGCCGGGATAAGGCGGCTGACTCCTCTTTTAATTTGTCCTGCAGCACCTGATACAATTCTGTCCTGAAGATCTGACGGAATATTTTTTTGCGGTCCTCCGTGGGTGCAAGCAGGAGCTTCAGAAAATCTCCCTGGGCAATCATGGCGATATGCGTAAACTGGCTGCGGTCAATCCCGATGATCTCTTTTATGGCGCTTGTGACATCCTTCGCTTTTGTGATGACCTGACCGTCCGGCATCATAAGCTCCGCATCGGCCTTTTGGGTGGTTGTGCCCTCGCCGCGCCTGACAGGACGCTCGTATTCGGGATTTCTTTTGACTGTATACCGCTTTCCCGCGTATTCGAAGACCAGTTCAACAAACGTCGGAGTCTCCGGCGCGGCATACTTGCTGCGCAGCATGAACGCCTCCCGGTTTTCGCCGCTGGCCTCACCGTAAAGAGCAAAGGTTATGGCATCGAAAATCGTCGTTTTTCCCGCGCCGGTATCACCGGTGATCAGATATATGCCCTGGGTGCCGAGCCTGTACAGCTCAAGCACAGTTTTTTCCGCATAAGGGCCGAAGGTGGACATGGTCAGAATAATCGGCCTCATTTTGTGCCCTCCCATATCGACTCTATCAGATCGGCTGTGAATAATTTTTGTATTTCAGACAGACG
>CAZVLO010000063.1:0-8324 GCA_964628265.1 uncultured Papillibacter sp. | reverse complement strand
TCTGCTTTTCATAAAATTCGTCAAACAGCTCAATCGGCGATTTGGTTTCGGCATTGACAACACCGCTGATATCTGCCATGGTCCTGGTGCGGGTGTTGTCATAATCGAGCTTCATGATGTTGGGGTAGATGGAGCGCAGCTTACCGATGGCGTCCGGGATGTCCTCTTCGTCGGTCAGAGTGATGTGCAGATAATCACCGGTATTCATACCTTCATAAAAGCTCCTGGCGGTGATTTCCATATAGCGGCCTTTGATTGCGCGCATATCACGTTTTGGTTCGAGCCGGACTTCACGGATAACAGTTCTGTTTTTCTCATAAAGCTCAATAACGGTAACGCTTTTCTGGTGCAGGGCTTCGGAAAATGAGTATTTCAGAGGTGTGCCGCAATACCGCACGGTTTCCTTACCTATGTATTGCGGACCGTGGATATGGCCGAGCGCCACGTAATCAAAGGGCTCAAAAATGGAGGCGTCCACATTGTCGGTGCCGCCCACGGAGATTTCCTCCGATTCGCTGCGCGCGGCTCCGGTGACGAACTGATGCGTAATGAGGACATTTCTGTCGGCTGTATCCGGCTGTATATGCTCAAGTACTGTCTTGAGCGCGTCTGTATAGGATTCTATTTCAGCGTCGGGGAAAAAACGCCTGACATGTGCGGGCTTTATAAACGGTATCATAACGATATTGACAGCGCCGTACTTATCCCGCAGGGATATCGGCACTATTTTCCCATTGTACACAGGCGACATATATACACCGCTTTGATTCATCAGGCGGGAACCGAAGGCAATTCTCTCCGGAGAGTCGTGATTTCCGCTGATGACAAAGACATTGAGTCCGCGTTCGGCGAGCCGCACAAGGAAATCGTCAAAAAGCTGGACTGCTTCCGCCGACGGTACGGATTTGTCATAAATATCCCCAGCTATAATTACGCCATCCGGCCGCTCGTCATCGATGATGTTGAGAATCTTTGTCAATATGTATTCCTGATCTTCAAGCATGGAAAAATCGTTGACTCGTTTTCCGATGTGAAGGTCCGACAGGTGTATCAGTTTCACAGAATCAGCTCCTTGTTTCCGCAACCGTACATGAGTTATAGAGCATTTTGCTGATGCCGTTCGGCATTGTTCTTATTTTATCATATATTTTGATGCCGGGTACATATTAAGTGAGGTTTAGCGTGCTTACTTGACAAAATGACACATATTTTTCTATATTGTTATCAGTGCATCGGCTTTATCTCAGGTGTTGCCGGTGAGAATGACGAGCCTGTTTGGTGATAAAAACCTGATTTTATCTTTAAAGGTTGGTGCAGATATGCTTGATTCGCACGGCGCTAAAAAAAACAATGTTTCGGAATTTGCGGTTCTGCTTTTGGAGGCGGTCGCGGATTCCGGTAATGAAAGCGGCATTGAGCAGCTGCTTGATATCGGCTTCCGGATGCTTGAGAATCCTATTGTTATTACTGATAAAAGCTGGCAATCGATAGCTATGACAAGGGACATCGACATTCCTGACGATAAGGACTGGAATGACTTCAAAACAAACGGATACCTTTCGGCGGACGCGGTTTCAAACGGTATGCGCGACAATCTGGCTAACAGGATTGAAAACAGCCATACGCCGTTTATATATCAGGAGTCAGCCATGAAATACCCCCGCATGATGAGCAGGCTGACGCTTGGAGGTAAAACCGCCGCAACGATATCCGTCATCGCGTACCGAAGGCACTTTCATGAAGATGATGAGCTGAAGCTCAAGCTGCTCGGCAATGCCGTGACAGCCGAGCTCCAGAAAAGCAGCTGCCGGCAGTTAACAAGAGGAATGGTATACGAAAGCTTTATTGAGAGCTTACTGGAGGGTAATATCAGAAATCCGCAGATGATTGAAGAGCGGGTGAAGCTCCTCAACATCGGTATCAAGAAGAATGTCTATGTATTCGTCTTTGATATTACGGGCTTTGACACAAAACAATATACAGTTGCCTATCTGCGTGATTTGATGGAGAAGATGATCAGCGGCGGGCAGGCACTTGTTTACGACGAAAAAATCGTCATCGCCGCAAGCTTTGAAAGAACAAACGACATATTTAAATCAGAGCTGCATAACCTGGGTGATTTTCTGAAGAAGTACAATATCCGCTGCGGAATCAGCCGCCGCTGCACACAGCTGTCTGAACTCCGCTTTTATTACGAGCAGGCGCTGGACGCATTACGCATCGGGACGCATATGGATTTTGAGCGGTATATTTACCCATATGGAGACTATGCGTTTTACCATATTGCCGAAGTCTGCTGCAGGGCCGGCGGCTCAGAAACATTCTGTCATCCGGCGCTCAAGGAATTAATCGCCCATGACGAGGAGTACCGAACTGCTTTTGCGCGCAGCCTGTACGCTTACTTATGCCACTTCAGAAATATTACAGACGCGGCAAAATCGCAGCATTTACACCGCAGCACGATGGTATATCATCTCCGGCGAATTGAGGAAATAATGGGTATCAGACTGTCTGATTTCCGGACGTCACAGCTTTTGGATATATCATACCGAATCCTGGAGTATGAGAAACTGCTGGATTACAGGCCAAAAAATGACAGCACGATTGAGAAAGAAAACTGAACATCAATTCTTCATCGGATGTGAGGAAAACGGACGCCGTTATTCCTAACATCCGATGAAGCTTTTATCGGGATACTGCGCTAAAATCAGGAAAAGAGCAACAATTGTGGAGGTGTTATCATGAAGGAGCTTAAAATGTACATAGGCGGCCAGTGGGTAGAGGCCAGCTCGGGCAGGACTTTTGTAACAGTAAATCCTGCCACATGCCAGGAGGTTGCCCGTGTGCCCTATGGAGATAAACAAGACGTCGACCGGGCAGTTAAGGCCGCCCGCGCGGCATATCCCGGCTGGTCCCGACTCAAGCAATCAGAGCGGACCGCGTTTATGAACAAGCTCGCGGCGGTGATTCGCGACCATGCCCATGAGCTCGCTGCGTGCGATGTTGAGGAGCATGGGACACCTATAAAGGACGCCTTCGGCGTTGTTATGGGCGCGGCGGCGAAATTTGAATACAACGGGGATATCGCCCAGGCGCTGTTAGGAACGGAAATCCCGATGGAACCCGGCAAGCTGTCCTACTTCAGGCGTGAGCCGCTTGGGGTCGCAGGACTCATTATTCCCTGGAATCTCCCGATTATCGTCACCTGCGTTAAACTGTCTGCTGCTATTTCCGTGGGCAACACGTGCGTGATCAAGCCGCCCAGTATTAACTCAGGCACTATTTTAAAGCTCGCGGAGGTTATGGATAAGGCTGGATTGCCCGCGGGTGTCATCAACGTTGTCACCGGCCCCGGAGGGGGTGTCGGTGACGCAATCGCCGCCCACCCGGATATCGACATTATCGGATTCACCGGCAGCAGCGAAACAGGCAAGAACGTGCTGTGCCATGCTGCCGGAACCGTTAAAAAGTGCGTGATGGAGCTCGGCGGGAATAACCCGGTGGTTATTATGCCCGACGCCGACCTGGACGCCGCCGTCAAAGTCCTGGCCAACCGGCAATATAACAACAGCGGTCAGCATTGCTCCGGTCCGGGACGTTATTATGTGCATGAGAAGGTGTACGACACCTTCCTCAAAAAGTTCGCTGATTTCGCAGGGAACATCAAGGTCGGCGACCCATCGGATAAGACGACATTCATGGGCCCGGTTGTCAGCAAGTCCCACAAGGAGAAGGTGGAGACATATATCAAAGGTGCGGCAAATGAAGGCGCGAAAATATATTTCCGGCAGGAGAAAAACGACGCGCATCAAAAGGGATTCTTTGTTATGCCGACGATTATTTCCAACGTCACGCACGGCATGACCATCGCCCGCGAGGAGGTTTTCGGACCCGTCGCCGTCATGCTCAAATACAGCGACGCGGATGATATTACCGCTCTGGCCAACGACTCGCCATACGGGTTATGCGCCCATCTGTGGTCTGCCGATATCAAAAAGCTCCTTAAGATGTCTGAAGAGCTGCGGGTCGGCAGCGTCTTCATAAACTGTCAGACACTCACGAACGAGCAGAGCTGGGGCACGTCGGTCAAGGAGAGCGGCCTCGGGAAAGAAGGCGGACTATCGGGACTTGCCGAGTTCACCGAACTAAAGATGGTCACCATCGATTACAGCATATAGATATAAGGTGTTAAAATGGACTATTTGAATTACAAATTTTACAATCTGATTGACGGCAGGCTCGTGAAAGCCGCAAAGGGCGGGGAGATGAACGTCATCAATCCCGCCAATAACAAAATCATCGCCGTCGTTCCCAAATGTACGGACGAGGATGTGGAACTGGCTGTCGGTGCCGCAAAGCGCGTAAAGAACAGCTGGAAGAACACGTACGTGGGGGAGAGGGCCAGGTTGTTATTCAATATGGCATCGCTTATCCGCGAGCATGCCGAAGAGCTTGCCCAAATGGAGACCGCGCAGTACGGCGGCCCGATAGAAAAAACACGTAATTTTGACATCCCCGCCGCCGTCGAAGAGTTCGAGCTGATGGCCGGTATGGGCCGCAGCGTCACCGGCAAGACGATTACGGCCGACCCCTCGGCCCGTGTGATGACGCTCCGGGAGCCCTACGGTGTCGCCGGTCTTATTACCCCATGGAACTTCCCGCTTGTTACCGCGGTGTCAAAGCTTGCGCCCGCGCTCATTACCGGTAATACCATAGTGCTCAAGCCGCCCTCCTGCGCGCCGTTGACGGTACTGAAAATGGCGGAGTATGCCATTGAGGCCGGGTTCCCTGCCGGCGTTGTCAATATCATAACAGGTCCCGGCTGTGAAATCGGCGAAGCCATCGTCAAGCATCGGGATGTCAACAAAATAAGCTTTACGGGAGACAGTCATGTGGGCAAGCGCATTATGGAGCTGGCAAGCTCCCTGGTTAAATCGGTAGCCTCGGAGCTGGGTGGCAAGAACGCCATGATTATCCTCGACGATGCTGAGATTGACAATGCCGTCGAGACGGCGGCATATGCGGCATTTTTCAATTCCGGTCAAAACTGCGGCTCCCCCAGCAGACTCTACGTACAGGAGGGCATCTATGACAATTTTGTCACGCGGTTTGTTAAGGCTGCCTCCAAAATCGTCGTCGGCGACCCGGCAGACGAAAAGACAATGATTGGCCCGCTTGCTTACAATGCCTGCCGCGATACCGCCGAGCGCTACATAAAATCGGCAATAAAAGCCGGAGGGAAGCTGTTGTTGGGCGGCGAACGCCCGATAGCGCAGGACATGAAGGACGGCGCATTCGTCGTCCCCACAATAATAGAGGTATTCAAGAATAAGCAGGATATGATGCAGGAGGAGATTTTTGCCCCTGTGGTCGGCATCATGAAGATTAAAACTGCCGAGGAAGGGATTGAGCTCGTCAATGACAGCCGCTACGGTTTGTGTGCTTCGATTTGGACGCGGGATTACCGCAAGGCTTTGAAAATGATTGACCGCCTTGAGGTCGGTACCGCCTGGGTCAACCAGCATTTGAAAATCGTACCCGAGACGCCCTGGGGCGGCTGCAAGGATTCCGGATGGACAAAGGAAAACTCCATGCTGGTCTTTGATGAGTATACCTTCCATAAGCATGTTTGGCTTGAACTCGGCGATAAACCACACACCTTCTGGGAGAATGAGCTTGAAATAACATGAAACAGATATCCGCTAAACTAATTAAATCGAAGAATTAATAATTGACAATATAATTCAAGTAATGTATTTTTATTACATCTTATTTACATTTACATAATTGGATAGATGATAATAATTTGTAATAAATCAAATTCGAATAAGGACGGACATGAAAAAATTACCAAAGTTTGTCACAGTCGCTGCGATTGTCGTTGTACTGCTTGAGACTGTAGTAATTGGAAACGCTGTTTCGAATAATTTCCTGCTGGGAGAGCTATTTAGCAAGAACGCAAAACAACAGGATAATAATGTTGTTGCAGAGTTTAAAGGTGTAAAGATTACCTCAACAGATATTGAGCGCGAAATGAAAATTAACAAATTGCTAAATAGCTCTGAGAAAAAAAGCGAGGCTGATATACTAAACGATTTGATTCTAAAGCAGGTTTACCTAGCTGAGGCGGAAAATTTAGGCTTAGTTGCGACCCCGGAAGAGGTAGAGACATTTTTAGCCGAGCAGAAAAAATCTTACGAAGAAAACGCAGAAGCGGCATCGACAATTGATGAATACTGCAAAGGAGCCAACATAACTCTGGAGGAGTATTGGAAAGATCTTGAGGAACGTGCACCGCGCGTAATTACCAGAAACAAGGTGTATAATAAGTTTTCAAATGAGTATTGCGAAAAAAATGGCCTTGATCAATACGGTTTACAAACTGAGGAAACTTATGCGAAATTCAAAGCCGAGTATAAGAAGTATCAGGAGTCATTACTGGAAAAATATAAGGAATATATTGTATACGATGACATGGAGAAAATTAGTTCTGACTAAGGTGATTAAGCTCCGACAGCTAAATAATTCAATCTCAAATTTATCTTTACGTATAACCTTTAACAGTCGGACGCTTACCAGAATTCAATGAGTAATATTGCTTTTCAACATCATGAATAGCACATGAAATACAAAAGGTGTGTCCTCATTTACAGGGACACACCTTTTTTCCGGTAAACTGATAATCAGAATTTAGGGAATAAAGCGGCCGGTTATAATTCGTCTGCTGCCAGGCTCTTTTTCCTTTTCTTTTCCTGGTACATGCGCTGGTCTGATATCTGTAGTATAGAATTAAGACTTGTTGTTGGATCGTTTTTTGTGGCAATGCCAATAGACAGGTTGACGGCAGGCTGCTGTGAGTCTGCATTATCACATAAAATCAACTGCCTGATTCTTTGCGCAATTATCGCAGCTTCAGCATATGAGGTGGATGGCAGTAAAATTGAAAACTCGTCGCCTCCGATTCGCGCAAATACATCATTTTTTCTGAGTGCCTGTGAAACTGTTTTGGCGGTTCTTGCTAAAGCGTTGTCACCAGCTGCATGACCGAACCGATCATTTATCGATTTGAAGTCATCAAGGTCATAAGTCAATACGGTCAGCGGATAGGTATTGGTCTGATCAATACGTTTGAGCTCCTCGAAAAAAAAGGCGCGATTATAAACCCCGGTCAACTGGTCATGCATGCTTAAGTACTCGAGCTGCGCTTCATGTTCCTTTTGGAAATTAATGTTGCGGGCAAGGCATAAAATCAAGGACTCGTTGGTAGCATAGTCGTCAATTTGTGAGAATTTAAAACTATACCACTCAATCAGTCCGGTCTTGTGCCGCATCCTGTATTCGCAGATGGGACGAGGATGCTTGTCAATAAACAGACGAATGTCCTCCAGAAAGGCGAGGTTATCGTCAGGTATCATTTCGGGCAGATGAGCACCGGTCAATTCCCCGGGCGTATACCCGATGATATTTTCACAGTTGGGTGATATGTATTGAATGATGCCCTGAGCGTTAATGGTCAGCATTATATCGGCAGCGTTTTCAACGTAGCTTTTGAATCTGCGCTCACTTTCTATGAGTGCCTGCTGAGCTTTTTTCCTGTCACTGATATCATTGCAAAAGCAAAGTATCACATTGTTTTCCACAGTGCCGCCAAAATTATAGCCGGTGCCGCTGACCTCGACATCAAACAGACTCCCATCTTTACGTCGGTGCTTGGTTTCAATGTTAAAATCGACCTGCGACAGATCTTTGAAATCTGTCATAATTTCTTCTTTTGAGGAGATGAATTCCCAATCCCAGGTGTGCATTGTTTTAACTTCTTCAAGGGTATAGCCAAGCATATCAGCAAACCGCTGATTGCATTCAACAGCCTGATGGGACTGATCAATAATCACAATGCCAAGTTTGGCGTTATCAATCAGGTGCAAAAGGCGAAGCTCTCGTTCTGACAGGGGGTTCGATGCGGTTGTGCCAGAATTTTCGATGCCTGTTTTCATGTACTTCACATTATTATTGGGCAAACCGATCACCCTTCCGTATGGTTCCGTTGTATTTGTCATAAATTATTGGGGGTTATTGGAAATTACGACAAACCACTATTAATTATACGATTAATAATGTAAAAATGCAACAAAAGGATTCGGGCTGAGCTAACCTATATCCTGAAAAACCAATAAATTCCTTGGATATCACCCGATCGGGTGATATCCACTTTTTCGCCGGCACGTTAAGATAAATTAACACGACATGCACTTAATTATTTAAGTGCATGTCAGACTGTAGACAAAGGTCCCATGTTTAGCAAAAGCTGAGCATGGGACCTCAAT